>DUCT01000249.1:0-36745 GCA_012959665.1 Myxococcales bacterium
CGTAGTCGCTTCTCCGACAAGATGGTCGACCTCGCCTGTGGACGCTTTACCGAGCACGATTACCAGCGCTGGGGCCGCCTGTGGTGGTGGCGTTTGGGCCAGATTGCCCGCAAATCCGGGGATGTCCGCAAGGAAATCGAGCCGCTGCTCGCGGGTCGACCCAGTGATCTGGCCAAGGACGCTGCTCGCGCGGAGGATGTGCTTGATGTGCCGGCAGAAGTCGCCTACGTGGCGGGCCGAGACTTCAAGCTGATTCACTTTGCGGGTTATTCGATGGTTGTCGTGAACGCTTCTGAGGAGCTTGACCTGCATCTGGCTGCCCGGATTGCTCGCGAGCGCTATGGGGCACAGCTTTCCCTTGCCTACGTGGAGGGGACGGATCTCTTCATCTTTTCAGGAGAAGAGTCCGGTGGGCGGCGAAGCCTCGACTTCGGCGCCTTGGCGGAACATCTCTCCGAGAAGTTGGATTGGGTACGGGCGCTTCCCGATGATGACCATGTGGCAAGATTCCTCGTGGGAGGGCTGGACAGCCACGCCGAGCGGATCGATGAGATCGTCGGCGAGATCGCGATGGGCCGCTCGATCCTTGAGCGGTAGGCACAGTGGCGGCCGAGGCTGAATTCAACCTGGTCGAACTCTTCTGGTCGGCGCAAGGCGAGGGGCCTCTCGTCGGGCGCTCGATGCTCTTTCTACGCTTCGGCGGTTGTGATCTCCGGTGTGGATGGTGTGATACGCCGGGAACGTGGCGACCCACCCGTGAGTGTCGGTTCGAGACAGCGCCCGGCACTGGCCTCTTCGTAACTGCAGCCAATCCCATTTCGAGTGCCAGGCTGGTCGAAGCCATTGGGGCCTTGGCTCCCAAATCAGGAACATTTATCAGCCTGACCGGTGGAGAACCTTTGCTCCAGCCCAAGGCGGTGAACGCCGCAGCGGGGATCGCTCGGGATTTTGGTCTCCGAGTTGTTCTCGAAACCCATGGCCTAGCGGTGACCGCCCTGACGGAAGTGATCGAGAACATTGACTTTGTCTCCATGGACTGGAAACTGGAAAGCGATGTTCGTCGAGCCGAGGAGGATCGGGAAGGGAAGGGCGACTCTCGCCCCTTCGCCGAACTTCATGCCGACTTTCTGGCGCGGGTTAGTCAGGCAGCGATCGATTCGTGCGTCAAGGTGGTGATTACCCAGAACACGACCGTCGACGAACTGGATGAAGTTTGCCGGGTTCTCGCTGCGACGTCGCCGGATGTCCCCTTGATACTCCAACCGGTGACGCCCTTCGGCAAGGTTCGGGAACAACCCTCTGCCGAGTTGCTGCTTCAATATCTCCGGCGGTGCGATGAGAAATTGGCCGACGTACGGTTGATTCCCCAAACTCACCGGGTTTACGGAGCCCTCTAGCCCTCTAGCCCGGGCTGCCTAGGAGCCCGGAGCCTGCTTAGGATGCAGAGGGCACCGAGGTGTTCGCCCCGTCGCGTTCTCCGTGTGCTTCGCGGAGGCGGGTCAACTGATCCTCCAGGTCGTACTTGTTGATGCGATAGCTCAACGTGCGGCGAGTGACTCCCAGAAGATCGGCGGCTCGCGTCTTGTTAAATTTTGTCTTGGCCATCGACTGGATGATGCAGCGCATTTCGATCTCTTCCAGGGTTTCTGCCTCGTTGCCCATGGACGGCTCGACTTGCACTCCCACTTCCTCGCCAAGGCTTCGGGCGAAATCTTGAATGGCGACGGGAAGGTCGATCATTCGGATTTCCTCGTTTTCGGCCAAGACGGTGGCGCTCTCCACGGCGTTGGCAAGTTCCCGGATATTTCCCGGCCACGGATAGCTTGTGAGTACGCGAATCATGTCATCGGAGAAATGGATTTTCTTGTAGCCGGTATGCTTGCGAGCCGCCTGTGCGATGAAGTGCTCAAGCAGGTCGGGGAGATCGTCTATCCGGTTGCGCAAAGTGGGAATTTCCAGGGGAACGACATTCAGTCTGTAGTAGAGATCCTCGCGGAAATCACCACTCCGAACGGCTTCGACCAGATTTCGATTGGTGGCGGCCACGATGCGGACGTCGACCTTCACGCTGCGTTGGGCATCACCCACGCGGTGGAACTCGCCATCTTGGAGGACTCTGAGTAGCTTGGGCTGAAATGTTCGAGAGATTTCGCCGATTTCGTCGAGTAGAAGAGTTCCGCCGTCGGCCGCCTTGAACAGGCCATCGCGGTCGCTGATTGCGCCCGTGAACGATCCTTTGGTGTGCCCGAAGAGTTCACTCTCGAGCAGGGTTTCAGGTAGAGCTGCGCAGTTCACTTTGATGAAAGGGCGTTCCGAGCGTCTTGAGAGTTTGTGCAGGAGTCCCGAAACTACTTCCTTGCCCGTGCCGGACTGGCCCTGGAGCAATACGGGTACGTCCGAGCGCGCGACTTTGGTGACCTTTTTCAGCAGGCTCAAGGTGGCCTCGCCCCTTCCGACGAAGTCGCCCCAGACATCCTGGGTTCGCGACTCCTCGAGATCGCCGTCCTGCTCATCCTCTTCGGAATCGGAGCCCAAAATTCTTGCCAGCAGAGGCAGGAATTCATCCTCGATATCCATGGGCTTCTCGATGTAGTCGATTGCCCCGCGTTTCAACGCTTCGCGAGCGGTATCGACAGTCGCGTAGCCGGTCATCATCACAACTTCGCACCCGGGCTGGATCTTGCGTGCTCGTCCCAGTAAATCGAGGCCGGTCATGCCGGGCATATTGAGATCGGTTACGAGAAGATCGTAGGACTGTTGCTTGAGCAGGTTGAGCCCGTCCTCCGGATCCGTTGAAGTCTGGACTTGGTAGCCCTCGCGCTGGAGTATCCGGTCGAGCATGCTGCAAATGTGGGCTTCGTCGTCGACGACCAGTATTTTTGCGCTCAAGTGCAAAACTCCTGAAAGCGGGGGCGCGGAGCGGATAGCGTTCTCTAAAACGCGTTTCACTATAGCCGATCCGACTGAGCTCTCGGCGGTCACCCGGGAATCTTGTGGGATTTCCTGTCTCGGAAGGGTTTGGGAATCACACCTGGCCCGTGAATCCACCCCGTCGACGCGGAATTATGGGATTTATCAAATCGGCGGGTTTTTCAGCGGAGTCCGTGGGGGAGCGGGAGTATTTCAGGGAAAGCTGTACTTGAGTTTGGCGAAGGCCCGACCATTTTTCTGCCACGAGTCGAAGGGCACCTGATCGGTACCGAAATAGTGGATGTAGCCCCCGGTCACAAATAGGGCTTCGATGAGTTCATAGTCCCCCCAGAGCCGAAGTATTCCCCCCTGGAAGCCCTTTTCGTTGGCGAGGACAAGGCCCAGCGCGTTTAGGCGAAGCCGGGCGTTCAAATGTTCGGAGCCCAGGCGCAGGGCTGCTTCAAAGCTGTTTTGGTAGACATAATTGGGGAGGTATTGCAGCCCGGGGTCGTAATTCAGAACGTGGCGGTGGGCAAAGTCCAGGGCGATGGTGGTGTCACCCAACCCGTAGTATTCAAAGCCGGCCATCCAGTCGAGCCTCGCCAGCCGAACTGAAGAGACGATATAGGGTGCGTCCTGGCTGGGGGGGGAAAAAGCCGGGTTCGGTTGTAGAAATGCGTAATCGAGTTCATCCAGATAGGCCAGCTCAGCCTTCAAGAGCCAACTTCCACGGGTGTAGTTCAGGCCCGCTCCGAGCAGGGTGATGCGGTCGGCGTAAGTATCCAGCCTGTAGGCCGAGGCCAGGCTTGGATCGGGCAGGCCCACCACGCTTGTGGTCTGGTTCTGATAGACCCGGGCCGCGTAGAGGGAAATGTCCCAGCCGCTGAAGATGCCCGTGAGCGCGGCTCCGAATTCTGGCGTTGCGCCCCACTGAGCGACTTCGTTTGCGGGGCCCGCGTTGGCGAGAAGGGCCTGCCCGATGATTTCCTTCGAGGGAGCGCCCGGAGGAGGATGAGGAAGGGCATTGAAGTCAAAAAAGGGGAAGAAATCCGATCCTGGTGGCGGGTTGTAGTCGTAGCGGATTTCCGGGACCACCAAAGCCGTGAGCTGCCATCGTCCCAGGTAGGCGTCGATCCGGGCCATTGTGCTGGGAAGGCGAAGTTCTTCGATGTCCACCATGCCCGGTTCGCGATTATTCAGGGCATTCCATACGTCGGTGACCCGGAGCGTGTCCGAGCGTCCCCAGTTGACAACCTGCCGTCCGAGTTTCAAATCAAGCCACGAGTTCAGGCTGCCCTCGAGCCAGAAGTCAAGAATTTCGACGTCAAACTCGTAATCATCGAGGACATCCACGGTGTAGTGATTCTTCCCATGGATCAAATAGGCGAAATCGTAGAAGGCAAAGGCTTGGATTCGTGCCTTCCAACTCCTCGGGAGGAAGGCGTCGGCTTGGAGGTCCAGGCGGGTTCGCAGGCGTTGAGTGCCAGAGTAGTCGGTGCCCGGTGCGGGTGGGGGCTCCGGTCCGAGAGAGGCCCGATGGTCGGTGACGTTGTAGGAGGCGCCGAGGCTCAGGGACCCCGTGAGGTCGAAATAGCGTCCCAGGCTACCCACGCCCTCGGACTCTTCTTCTGAAAGGGTTTCGCTGGATTCTTCGATCTCATCGTCAAAACCCGCCAAGATTTCTTCCAGAGAAGGATCCTCGGAATCGCCTCGGGCCGAAACTGCACCGAACAGGGCGACGCTGGTGACTCCGAGGGCGAGGGCGAGAGTGCGATTGCGGGTGGGCTTGAGGGCGAACTGAGCTCGAGTCACCTTGCCCTAGAGGCCTTTCTCGAGTTGACGCACGCTAAACATGTCCTCCTCAAGGGGTTGGTTGAACTTGATATTGGACACCTCGATTCGAGTTTTGTGGAGTGTTTTTTTGCCTTTGCGGGTGCTCATGGTGATTTGAGTAGGGACCCAGATGCCGTCGATCAACTCGAGTTTTTCGACGTTCATGTACTTGAGGCGCTTGCCTTTCTTGAGCCAGATGACGCTCCGAGTCACCACGTGATTGTCCTTGCGGACGAAGGCAATCGACTTCGTGTAGCCCGTCTGCTTGCTTTCCTTCGGACTGGGGATGGCCTCGACCTGCCATACCGGTACGCCGTCGACTTCGGTTTCCCCCATCAAGGTGTAGCTGTAGCGATCCAGAGGGGGTGAGGACATGTCCGCATAGCTAAAATCAGAACCCATGAAACTGCCGCTCTTGTCGCCCCCGGCGATCCGCTTCGTTTTCTTCAGAGCCGGTAAGTAGAGCCATTGGTCGTCGTCGAGGTCCGCGTCGTCGTAGTCGTAGTTGAGAAAACCAGTGTTTTTGACGTCTGCCGGAGAGAGGAAGAAGATCATGGAAAGGGTGTCCTTGCCCCGATCTTTGGTGATGTTTCGCATCTTTCGCGTTCGCTCTTTACCCCGCTTGTCGATGAGGACCATCTCGAGGTCCGAAATGCCATTGTCTCCATCATCCCTTTCGTCGGCCCACTCCATGATCTGGCGCCCGGTGGGCTGTTCTTTCGGGGTGGGCTGTTCTTTCGGGGTGGGCGGGTCGGAAGAGGCCGCCACAGAGGCCAGGAGAAGGAGTGGGATTCCTACGGCAGACGCACTTTTGATGAATTCGAACATCGAGATGGATTTCTCCCAATAGACGGGACGAGTTTTCCGGTTGAGTGCCCGAATGAGTAAACCCCATCACGGAGAGCGAGAAAAGTGCTAATCCCCTTGTGGGTGCATGGGATCCTTTCACTGGGGAGGGAGAGGCCGTGAGAGCAATGATTTTCGATACAGAAACAACGGGGATGGTCGTGCGGGGCCGGCCGCCGGAGGATCCGGGGCAGCCCGATCTCGTGCAGCTCGGAATGCTTCTTGTTGAAACCGATGATTGGACGCCTCGCGCACGTCATTCGACGCTCGTGAAACTCCCGGAGGGAGCGTCCATCGAAGAGGGCGCGAAGAAAGCCCACGGAATCAGCGAGGACGACTGTCGAAGCTATGGGGTTCCCCTGATGGTTGCGGGCTCCCTCTTCAATCAACTCTGCATTCAGGCCGACTTGATCGTCGCACACAACATGGCCTTCGATCGTTCGATTATGCAGACGGCATTGCATCGACTGGGGGGGAAACCCGATCGGATGAGCGGCGTCCGACAGGTGTGCACCATGGAGGAGTCGACGGAACTCTTGAAGATCCCCGGTCGTTTCAACTCCTACAAGTGGCCCTCACTGGCTGAAGCCTACAAATACTTTGCCCAGGAAGAATTGGAAGGCGCTCACGACGCGCTGGTGGATAGCGAAGCCTGCCTGAAAGTCTTCCGGGGATTGGTCGATCAGGGGACTGTTGTCCTCTAATCGGTCTGGCGGCCAGGTCGGCTTGGCTGCAAGGAAAGTCCCGACCCGGCCCCGGAGTCGGTGAAGAAACTCGCCGGAGGATCCTCGCTGGCCTCCGCGTTTCGGAGCCGACGGATCAGGGCCGGAAGGTCTCCGTCGAGCGCGTCCAGGACTGTCTCGAAGCGAGGGATCTCCTCGGAGTAGGCTCCTCGAAGGGCCAGGCAAGCATCATTCAGCGTAATAGCGTCGGCGAGTTTTTCGTTTTGATAGTGGGTGAGGGGTAGGGTCCGCAATCGGTCGCGGGCACGATTCTCGGCGTCTTGACGTAGCCGTAGGGCTTCCTGAACGCCCGTGGCTCCGGCATAGAGAGTTCGGACTTCCTCTCTGTATTCCAGAAGGAAGCGCGCGAGGCTGCGGGCATCTTCGACTTCCTGACGCCTGCGCTCGGCTTTCGGGGGATCGGCGGCGAAGAATCGCACCGAGGCCTCCTGGCCAATAAAGCTGGCTGCGGCCTCGTTGAAATTGGGACGACTCTTGAGAAATACGGTCGAGTGGACGAGTTCGTGGAGAATGGTTTCGATCAGTCGACCCTCCCGGGCGGCCAGCATGGGATCGCTCACCGGGTCATCGAAGAAGCCCAGGGTCGAATAGGCATTGACGGGCACCAGGCACACATCCATCCCGCGGTTGCGAAATTTGTCCGCCTCGGCTTCGGCCATCGCGATGTCGAAGAAGCCCTTGTAGGGGACCGCCCCGATCAGGGGGAAGCGGAAGGGGACGGCTTCGAACTCGCCGGGCCGGGTGACGATCAGGCTGGTGACAATGCGGTCGCCTGGCCACGGGAGGTAGCTCGTGTACTGTCCGTCCACCTCCAAGCCGATCTGCCGGGCGAAGTCGCGCGTTTGCAACACCGTTGTCAGGCGCTCTGCCAGCAGGGGGGGCGTGTCCCGGTCGGCGAGAACATCGGAGATGTTCAACCGGCCCCAAAGAACGCGAGTTTGGCCCTGGGCAAGGTGGGTGTAATAGCAGCCCCAGGCACTCTGCAGCGCGAAGAGGATCAGGATGAAGAGCGCAGATTTACGATGGCCCGTCCGTGTCGATTCACAGGCGGTGGCCGATCGGGTGTTGGCCGAAGTCTGGGCGGCCGGAGCCCTTGGGGTGGAGGAGAGGGCCGAGCCCGATTCCGTCGAATTGATCATCTATCTGAACCTTCCGAGCGAATCTGCGGTTCGCGAAGCGCTTGCTCCGTTTACCGGATACGGCCTTGTGGTCGGCGAGCAAGAGGCCGTGAGCGACCTCGATTGGAGCCAGGCCTGGAAGGAGGGCCTGGTCGCGATTGAGATTTCGCCCCGACTCGTGGTGCGTCCTTCCTTCGTGGAACATGCTCTTGGTCCCGGGCAGCGCGAGGTCGTTGTCGATCCAGGCCAGGCGTTTGGCACCGGAGGCCACGAGTCCACTCGCCTGATTCTGGAGTGGCTGGACGTGCTCGTCGAGGAGGGGGCCGAAACCTGCCGCGTGCTCGATGTGGGGACGGGATCGGGCATCCTAGCCCTGGCGGCCCTGAAGCTGGGGGCAGGAAGTGCCCTGGGTTTTGACTTGGACCTGGATGCCATCCGAGAAGCGCGGGGTGTCGTCCACAGCAACGGAATGACCGAGCGGTTTGAGTTGTTTGCGGGGTCTATCCGTTGCCTGTCTTCGGGAACCTTTGACTTGGTTCTGGTCAACCTCTTGCGGACCGAGATGCTTCCGATTGCCTCGGAGATCGCCGAAACACTTGGGCCCGGGGCAAATCTTGTTCTTTCGGGTTTGCTGGAGGAGGACCGATCCTCGGTTCTGGAAGTTTTCGCTGAGTTGGGGCTCGAGGAACGGTCCGAGCGGCGCTCTTTGGACGCATCGGGCGGTGTCTGGATCTCCCCGCTTCTGGGGTTCCCGGACTGAATTCTTCGGGGACTCAGCGGACTCGCTCCTGAATCTGCCTTCGCCAGTAGGCCAGCAACTCCGAGAGGAGCCCTTCCAAGGAATGCGAGGCCTGCCAGCCTGTGGCTCTCTTCAGGCGTTCGGAATCGCCCACTCGAGCATCGGCGGGTCGCCAGCGTTTTTCGTCGCGCTCGATCTCGGGGGTAACTCCCGCGAGTCGAGCCAGGCTTTCTAGAAGGTTCCCGATGCGGGTGCCCACACCGCTGGCGATATTGTAGGTATCGGCCGGGACGGCCCGGTCCAGTAGCCGGATGTAAGCGTCCACGACGTCGTCGACGTGGAGGAAGTCGCGAACACTGTCGAGATTACCGACGCGCATGGTCGGGGGATTGCCGGCCTCGATGAGCGCGATCTGGCGGGCGAAGTCCGGCGCGACGAAGATCGGGGCTTGGCCGGGACCCGTGTGATTGAAGGCCCGAATCGTCACGACGTCCAAGCCGCGCCCTGCGGCTTCGAGGCCCAGACGTTCGGCGGCTGCCTTGGTCTCCGCATAGACACCTTGGGGCTCAAGGCGCGCGGCTTCGGTGAGCGCTGGCGCTCCGGGTTCCACCGGGGCGTATTGCTCGCTGGAGCCCACGAGCAGCAGGCGCGCTTCGGGGGCGTCGCGCTCGAGCGCTTCAATGACATTTTGCGTGCCCTGGACGTTGACGCGATGGGCCAGATTCGGGTCCCGGGAGGCCGCGGGAACGAAGGCCACTGCCGCCAGGTGGACCACCGCGTCCGGAGTGGCTTTCTCGACTACACCCCGAACCATCGAGGCATCGCTGACATCGACGGAATCGACGTCGAATCCCGTTACCCGATGGCCGGCGGCCTCCAGGCGCGGAATGAGCCGGGTTCCCACAAACCCGCGCGAGCCGCTGACAAGGATTCTCATTGGGGCGCAGCGTTCCACAGGAAACCATTGGGCGCAAACGCCGACCCGGAGGCAGGCTGCTACCTTTGGCCCTCAACGGGGGGCTTATGATTATCGGTGTGAGTGGACGCAATGGGGCAGGGAAGGGCGCTGTCGTCGAGTTCCTGGCCGAGCGCAGCTTCTATGTATTTTCTCTGTCCGACGTGGTTCGCGACGAGTTGAAACGCCAAGGGGTCGATGAGACCCGGGAGCGAATGATCGAGGCCGGTCGTGGGCTGAGAGAGCGCCGAGGGCCCGGAGCCCTTGCCGAAGGACTGATCTCGCAGCTGTTGCCCGATCGGAATTACGTCATCGATTCGATTCGGCATCCCGCCGAGGTCGAGGCCTTGCGCCGGTTCTCGCCGGAGTTTCGGCTCGTCTGGGTGGACGCCAGCGAAACACGTCGGTTTGAGCGGATCCGTCAACGCGGCCGCCCGGGTGACCCCACGGACATCGAGGCATTGCGGGCCTTGGAGGCGCGCGAACTGAGCAACGCTGACGTGGCGGGTCAGCAACTCCTGGCGGTGGAAGAGATGGCCGATTTCGTCGTGCCCAACGAAGCGGGCTTCGAAGAATTGCATCGGGCAGTTCGGGAGGTCTTTCGTGAGAGCCTTTTTTTTGAGCGGCCGACCTGGGACCAATATTTCATGAGCATCGCCCAGGTCGTGGCCTCCCGAAGCAATTGTGTGAAGCGCAAGGTTGCGGCGGTGGTGACGCGAGATCGCCGGATCGTTTCTACGGGTTACAACGGTACGCCTCGCGGGACTCGGAACTGCAACGAGGGGGGTTGTCCTCGTTGCAACGATCTCGCGCCGGGGGGGACCGGGTTGCTCGATTGTCTTTGCTCCCACGGCGAGGAAAACGCAATCACCCAGGCCTCCTACCACGGGGCAAGCCTTCGGGACGCCACGCTCTACACCACATTTTCCCCGTGCCTGCAGTGCACCAAGATGATCATCAACTCCGGACTCAGCGAGGTGGTCTACAATTCGGGCTACCCCCTCGGGGATAGATCACTTGAGTTGCTCCAGGAGGCGGGTGTAAAACTCCGAAAAGTGGGCCCAACGGCCTGAATCCTGCCCCGGGCTCCGACTCATCCCACGCGCAGGAGCGATTCCCCTAAATCCTCGGACCCAAGAGGACGAAATGAGGGGACGCGCAGGAATTTGTTCCGGCGCTCTTCGGAGGCGAGTGTGCGACCCAGGCCGGTACAACTCCTTGATCAGCGTGCGTTTCCTATCCTCTACGTCGATGACGAGCCCGACAATCTTCGGGTGTTCGAGCTGACATTTCGGAGGGACTTTTCCGTTCTTACCGCGACCTCCGCCGATGAGGGGATGGAGATCCTGAACGCCAATCCCGTCGCTGTGGTGCTCTCCGATCAACGTATGCCGGGTGTCACTGGGGTCGAATTTCTGTCCCGGGTTAGGGATCTGGACCCGGACACTCTGCGGATCCTTGTGACGGCCTATGGCGACGCCGAAATTCTCGGAGATGCGATCAACGACGGCAGCATTTATCGCTACATCCCCAAGCCTTGGGAGCCCGAGGACATGCGGATCACCCTGCGTCGGGCGATCGAGGTCTATGCCCTCGAGCGCGAGCGCACCGCGCTTTTGCAGGAACTGAGCACGATCAATCGTCTCTCTCGCAATCTTCATCAGGAGACGGAGATGGGCCGCTTGGTGGATCTGCTGCTGAATTCGATACACAAGGATCTGGGTTTCGACGGTGGCGCGTTGTTCTTCTTCGACGAAACGGGCGACCACCTGGCTTGGAAGGGACTATTCCCGGCCGAATCCGAGGTTTCATCGCGCCTCAGGGAAATCGATTTCTGCCGACCTCAAGCCAGCAATTTTATGGATCAGATTCTGCTCGGGCGCACCCAACATCTGTCGATCGCCGATGCCACGGACTACGAGGGACCGGTGCGGTCGTGGTTGACCGAGGTGTCCGCGGACGAGATTCTGATTGTGCCTCTGACGGGCAAGAAGGGTGTGATCGGTGCATTGGCGGTGGACAATCGTTCGGGCAGTCGCCGGTTTGTGCCTGAGGACTCGGGCCTTTTGGACGGCCTGGCAACCCAGGCCGTGATTGCCCTGGAAAACGCTCGTCTGGTCCAGGCACTGAGGGAATCACGCGCCCAAGTCCAACGAGCGGATCGGCTGGGTACCTTGGGCACACTGGCTGCCGGACTGGCGCACGAGATCAACAATCCCCTGGTTTCGGTGAATACTTTTTTGAACCTGGTCCCCGAGATGCGAAACCAGTCCGATGAATCATTTTGGGTTGAGTACCACCGGTTGGCTCTCGGCGAACTCGATCGTATCCGGGGCTTGGTGGGCACCATGTCCAGACTGGGTGGGTCCGAAGGAGGCAGTGAGCCGTCACTCTGCCAGCCCGTGAATCTGGCCGAGGTGGTCCGTGAGGGGGCTCGCTTGATGGATCGACAGGTGGCCGGCGCCGGGGTGGACCTCGTGCTCAAAGTCGACGAAGAAGCCTCCGTGGTTCTGGGCGTACGAGATCAACTGCATCAGGTATTTCTCAACCTCGTACTCAACGCCGTGGACGCGACGGAGCCAGGCGGGAGCGTCGAGGTGGAAGTGTCAAGGGATCCCTCAAATCCGGGCGAATGGGTGCTGATTCACTTTCGGGACCATGGCCAGGGCATATCGCCCGAGCATCTGGAGCGGATATTTGACCCCTTCTTTACGACCAAGGGACCGAACAAGGGCAGCGGGCTCGGGTTGATGATTGTCCACCAGATCGTGTCCGAGCATGGCGGAAGCATCCAACTGAGCAGTGAATTGAGTGGCGGGACGATTTTTCAGGTTCGATTGCCGTTGGCCGGCGAAGCGGAATAGCCTGGGGGACTGCTTGACGCGTCGAGATTGATTCAAGACACTGGGACGGCCTATGCCCTCGGAAGCGGGGAGCCGCCGGCAGCCTGGGAGTCTCTACCGGGAAGCGTCGTTGGCGATCCGCGGGGGGGGCGCTGCACCCATCGGAGTCTTGAATTTGTCCCATATGCTGCTGCGATCCCAAAGAGTCAGTCCCCGAACTCCCGGCCGGGAAAAAGCGCGCCGGGAGGCGACCCGGACGAATAGGATCGCTTGGGTCTGTCGCGTCCTCGTGCCCGTGTGGCTCGCGGTCTTGGGCATTCCCCAAGTGGCTTGGAGCCAGCAGAAACCGAGCATCCTCCTCCTCCCCATGGTCGTTCACAGTTCCGAGAGCCCCGGCTATCTCCGCCGAGGCCTGTCGGACATGTTGATGGCGCGTTTTCAGCAGGCCGACCAATTCGTGTTGATTCAAGTCGAAGATCCCGCGATGGCGACCACCCAGCTCGATCAGGCAGTTGAAGCGGGCCGGGCCGCGGATGCCGATTTTGTTCTCTTCGGATCGTTTACCCGGTTCGGAGAGGGAGCGAGCCTGGACATGCACGTGGCCTCTACTTCGCCGAAGAGCGAAGGGGAGAACCTCCGGGAAATTTTCGTCCACTCGGGGCAGATCGGCGAGGTCATCCCCGATCTCGAAGGTCTGGTGGGCAAGGTGACTCGGTTCGCCATCGAGGATTTTTCTCCGGCTGCACCCGGCGAGGATGCGGCTCCCCCTCCAGTACCCGGCTCGCGGGCGGATCTACTCTTGCGCGTTCAGAGTCTGGAACAGGCGCTGGAACAGTTGAAGAAGACGGACGGAGGCGAAGTTCGTTGAGGCCTCGCTCATGCCTGGGATTGCGCTAAATTGCGCGGCCCCGAGGCTGTGTGATGGGCCTCCCCTGCGGCGAAGATTCGAAGACCGGGGCGGTGTAGCTCAGTCGGTTAGAGCGGCGGCTTCATAAGCCGTAGGTCGGTGGTTCAAGTCCACTCACCGCTACCAGTCTTTGGATGAGATCGGCCCTGTTGCTTCCTAAAAGCCAAGTTGGGGGGCGTGGGGCGTCCCCCGCTCTGAAAGGCCATCCCCAAGGTGCTACTCTGATCGATACCGCCGTACGATTCCGGGGCCGCGGGGAGAAAACGAGTATGGCTAGCCGGGGGGAGAGAGGCATCTTGAGACAAGCGGTTGGAATGGCCGCGAGCTTGGCCCTCGTCTTAGCGGCTTGCGGACCCGCTGAAGAATCTACTCCGCCTATGGGATTGGCGGATGACCTCGATAAATCGGGCCCGGTTCGTGAACTGGTCTTTGGCCTCTACACATCGGACGCGGCCACTGAGATGGTCAAGCAATTCGCTCCAATACTGGCAGTACTCGACAGCAACCTGAGCGAGTTCCTAGGCGAGTCAGTGAAGACGAAGCTCAGAGTGGCTTCGACCTACGAAGGGGGAGTCGATGACCTCGTTTCGGGCCGAGTCGATTTTGCTCGCATGGGCCCAGCCTCCTATGTCGTGGCCAAGGAGTTGAACGAGTCCATTCGGATCATTGCGATGGAAAGTAAGAAAGGGTCGAAGATTTTTCAGGGCGTAATTTGTGTCCACCAGGACAGCTCGATCCAGAACATTGGCGAACTCAAAGGAAAAAAATTCGCCTTCGGGGACTCCCGTTCCACAATTGGCCGCTTTCTTGCGCAGGAGCTGCTTGTTGGGAATGGAATCTATGCGAGCGATCTTGGCGGCTTCGATTTTCTGGGTCGGCACGATAAAGTTGGAATGGCGGTTGGCCGAAAAAAGTATGCAGCGGGTGCGTTAAAGGAGAGCACCTTCAAGAAACTTGTGGCTGCAGGCGAGCCGATTCGAGCGATCGTGGCATTTCCGAATGTCACGAAACCGTGGATCGCGCGTTCGGGGATGTCCCCGGAACTGTTTGAGGCAATTCGACTAACTCTTCTTGGAATGACGGATGCAGATGCTCTCAAAGCCCTCAAGAAAGATGGGTTCCTGCCGGGTTTCGATGAGGACTATGACGCCATTCGTCAGGCCATTGAGTCGAGTCGGTCGTTTGACTCCTAGCCGAAGAATTCTTCGGCCAATGTCTGTCGAGTTTGCTTTCAATCTTTTGGTGTGCTCCCGTCGAAAAAATCGCACCCTATTGGCGCTGTGACTGTGACTGTGAGTGCCCGATCCGAAGCTTGGTCCATTCGACGCCGTGTGTTGACCACCTTGGCCGTGGTTTCAGGGGTCCTGATTCTGGTGAGCGGTGAGCCGGTTCGACGGCTAGAAACCGCCGCCATGGTAAATATCATTCGGGAGCAGTACGCGAGTTCTCTTGAGTCGCTGGTTCCCGCGCTTCAAGATCACGTGATTACCCGGGATGCTGACATGGATCTGCCCGTGCTTCAGCGGATTGCTTCAGATTTTCGTCGAACTCACCCGGCGGTGCTCAGTATGCGGATCCAGGATTCGGATGGGAACTCGCTGGTGGAAGAATCCGTGTCCGGCTCTTTTGAGCAGGACAGAACCTTTGAAGTTAGCCGGGAACTCATGGCGGGGGAATTTGCTGTGGGAAGTGTAGGACTTGTCATCGATCTCCGGCCCATTGAAGCCCAGGCTGGACGACATGCCCTGAAGTTGCAGGCGGTTTTTGCGGCGCTGATTCTTCTGGTCGCGTTCATTCTTGTTGGCTTGTTTTATCGGCTTGCGGTTCATCCATTACGCAAGATCGACGACAAACTTAAGAAACTGGTTTCGGGAGAGGATATTTCGAGTGAGGAGTTCAGGGGAGCGGAGGAATTTCTGCGCTTGAACGATTCGGTGGACGCTTTGGCCTCGGCGGTTCAACTGCAGGAACGGCAGCAGGAACTGGAGCAGCAGTTGCAGCAATCCCAGAAGCTGGAGGCAATTGGAAGGCTTGCGGGGGGCGTAGCTCATGATTTCAACAATCTACTGACGGTCATCCTGGGCTATGCCGAGACCCTTATGGAGGATCCGGGCCTGGGCAAGAGCGGCCGAAATAGTGCGAGTCAGATTGTTTCCGCCGGTGAGCGCGCCGCGGCCCTAACCCGGCAATTGTTGGCCTTCAGCCGAAAGCAGGTCATGCGGTCGAGTTTGGTCGACCCGGTCGAAGTGCTGAAGAAAATGGAGCAGATGCTGGATCGACTGATCGGCGAACTGGTCGAAATCAAGGTCGATGTACGGGGGGAAGTGGGGTTGGTGAGTATCGACCCGACTCAGTTCGAGCAGGTCATTTTGAATCTTGCCGTGAATGCTCGGGATGCCATGAGGCAAGGCGGTGTTTTGAAATTCGCCCTCTACCCAGAGACCGTCGAGGTCGGTGTCTCTTCTGCAACGAGCGTCTCGCCGATCGTTCCACCGGGTAATTACATTGTGCTGTCGGTGCAAGACAATGGTTCCGGCATGGATAGGGAGACCCAGGGGCGAATATTTGAACCGTTCTTTACCACGAAGAAGTCAGGGGAGGGCACTGGTCTAGGCCTGGCTATGGTCTATGGAATTATCAGTCAGAGCGGCGGATTCATCGACTTGGAGAGCGAAGTGGATGAGGGGACGACCTTCCTGGTCTATCTTCTTCAGGTCGATGGGGTTCTGGAGTCGCCGGAACTCAGTGTGGTTCATTCGCATGGAAAGCCCGGCGCGACGATTCTGCTTGTGGAGGATGAGGGTCTCGTGCGGACCCTAACCCAGGAAATTCTGGAGACTGAGGGATATCGGGTATTGGTCGCAGAGGATTCGGAGAAGGCTCTCCGAGTCTCTGAAGGCCATTCTGCGCGGATTGATCTGCTGCTGACGGACTTGGTTCTGCCGGGAATGTCGGGGAGCGCTCTCAGTAAGACGATTGAGGAGCACAGGCCTGATATCAAGACCCTGCTTGTCTCCGGTTACGACAACCAGATGCTAGGCACCGAGTACAGGGAAATGCCCTTTCTTCAGAAACCATTCGATCGAACCTCATTGCTGCGGAAGGTTTCGGATTTGCTTGACACGGGCGATTGAGGCTGAGAAGGGTGCCGAGCAACCTGGGGGCGAACCCGGCTAACTCGCGCCGCGCAACAGATGCTTCCTGATCTTTCCGCTGGCGGTCCGAGGAAGTTCGGCCTCGATGACGACTTCTCGAGGTATTTTGAACGGGGCCAGCCTCTCCCGTGCCCATGCTTCCAAGGACTTGGGGTCGTGGGTGTATCCTTGCTCAAGGAGGATGTGGGCTCGACCCGTTTCACCCCAGGTGGGATGCGGGATTCCGATGATCGCAATTTCGCGGATGCTGGGGTGCTCCCGATAGACGGCTTCCACCTCGGCGGGGTAGACGTTTTCGCCACCCGAAATCAGCATTTCCCGGGCTCTCCCTACCAAGGTCACGAACCCCTCTTGATCCTGTTGGGCGAGATCGCCGGTTCGCAGCCACCCCCCGAGCAGGACCTCCGCCGTGGGGCCGGGCCTTTCCCAGTACCCGACCATGGTGATGGGCCCCTTGACCACGATTTCACCGGTTTCGCCCACGTCGGCGTTCCGCCACTGCGCCGGGTTTTGGGCGATGCTTTCGGGCCGGATGATTCGAACCTCGCCATGGTGCACCGGGCGACCGACACTGCCCGCCTTGCGGAGTGCATCTTCGGGGTCGAGGCAGCACAGGGTGGAGGTCTCCGTCTGGCCGTACCCCTGGATTACGATAATCCCCCGGGTCGAGAAGTCGCGGATGAGCTCGGTGGAAATCGCGGAGCCCGCAGTGAAGATAAAACGCAGGTCCGGGAATCCAGATTCGGCCGAAGTCCCGAGGGCATCAAAGAGGCGCTGGTGCATGGCGGGGACTCCGCCGAAGTAGGTGATTTTCTCATCCGCCACGGCACGCCAGACTCGGGAGGGGTCGAAGCGATCCTGGAGGAAGAGACTGCCCCCTGCGTAGATGAGCGGGATGGTCAGAATTTGTAATCCCAGAGAATGAAAGAGGGGCGCGACCACCAGCACGCGGTCTTTCGGGTGAGTCTGGAAATTGAGCACGGCGTTGCGGGCGTTGAACAGGGCTTTGCGGTGGGGGAGAAGGGCGCCCTTGGGATCGCCCGTGGTGCCCGAGGTGTACATCAGGATGACGGGATCGTCGGCGTGGACCGGGACCGCCTTCTCAAGGGGAGTAGCCCGCTTCAGACCGAGTGCATAGAGATCACTTTCCTCACCCACCGGGACCTTCAGAGCGGGTTGGTGCCGGGCGATGGCCAGGGCTTCGTGGACTGCTTCACGCAGATCGATCTCGAAAAAAATCGCAGCGGGGCGGCCGTCGTCGAGTTGGAACGCGATCTCCCTAGGTGTTAGCCGCAGGTTGATGGGAAGGCAGATCCCCCCCATGCGCGCCGTGCCGAACGCGAGTTCGGGGTAGGCGCTGCGGTTGCGAAGTAATATCGCGACGCGGTCGCCGAAAACGAGCCCCTCTTCGGTGAGCCAGCCGGCCACCCGGGCAACGCGTTGAGCGAACGTCGACCAGTCCAACTGCGTATCGCCGTCGTGAACGGCCAACTCTCCCGGTTGGATACACGCCCAATGATTTGGCCAGTCTCCGATATTGTGGAGCGACGAAGCCTCTGCGGCGGGGGGAGAAGGGGGACTATTTGGAAAGGGCACGGGAGCTAATTACTCCAATCGGTCCGGCGCTGCCAGAAGGGGAGATCCGGGCCTCGATGCGGGTTATTGTGGGCAGATGCTGGGCGCTCTACTTCATCGAGCCATCACGGAACTCGGCTTGGAAGGCCGCCACCTGCTGGTTGCCGTCTCGGGGGGCATCGATTCGACGGTCCTGTTGGAGGGCTTGAGCCGGGTGGCCGGCGAGTGCGGGCTCACTCTTTCGGTGGGCCACGTTCATCACGGATTGCGAGGCCAGGAGGCCGATGCGGATGAGCACGCGGTTTTTGAGCGAGCGGCCCGTCTCGGATTGGATTGTTCGAGCGAGCGCATCAATCCTCAGGCCTTGCGAGAAGGGACTTCCAACCGCGAGCGGCCGACCCTTCAGGAGGCAGCCCGAACCCTGCGCTACGAGGCTCTGACGAAAATTGCGCGAAAGGGCTCGGCGGATCATCTCGTCACCGCACATCATCTGGATGACCAGGCGGAGACGGTCCTGATGCGCCTGTTGCGCGGCACGGGGCCCAGCGGGTTGGGCGGGATTCCCGAGGTGTCGGCTGATGGCTTCGTGGTTCGGCCCCTGCTGGGGGTGACCCGCCTGGAGATTGAGGCCTACGCCGAGCAACTCGGCCTGGATTGGCGGGAGGATCGGTCCAACGCCAGTGATGCCTACACGAGAAACCGACTAAGGCGTCACTGGATTCCCCAACTCGCACAGGAATTCAATCCGCGTCTACTCAGGTCAATCGCTCGCTTGGCCGAAAGCCAGAGAAGGGATGCCGAGTGGATTGGCGGCCTGGTGGACACGGCCTCGGCGAGGCTCTGGGCCCTGAAGCAGGACGAGATTCCCGGCGGGGCCTTGGAGGCACCGTATCTGGAAATGACCGAATCGGGGTGGGCGGAGCTTCCCGAGGCCCTGGCGCTTAGGTTGGCGAATCGCGCCATGCAGGAGATGGGGGCGGGCAGGGATGTGAACCGGGTTCACCTGGGGCGGATTTGGCACTTTCTGAGCCGGAGTGAAGCGGCTTCTGGGGCGACGCTGGAATTGCCGAGGGGGTTGCGCATCGTCCGCGTGCGCGGAGGATTCAGGATGGGACGCATTGGGGTCGATGAGTAGGGTCCATGCTAGGATTCGACTCTTTCGCCAATCGCGATCCCCTTGGGGATCCTGGCCTGGGACCGAACGGGTCCAGGCAAAAATAAGAGAAAAAGCACGTTAGGAATCACTCTCGGCCGAACCGCGAGCCGGGGGCTGGCGTCTCTCACCCGGTTGAGTGCAATCCGGTGGGTGGCGGCGGTGGGAAACTACCGCGATGGGGCGCGAGGAGGACCGGAGGCCAGCGGGTTTTCGGCAATTGGACGAATTAAGCACGAGGATGCACAGTGAATCAGCAGTTTTACAAGAATATGGCGCTCTGGGTCGTGATCCTGGTGGGCATGTTGATGCTCTTTACGATGTTGCGCCAAGATCAGGAGACCCCGCCCGACCTCGCGTATAGCGACTTCGTGATTGCCGTGGAAGATGGGCAGATCGAGGAGATCACCATCGAGGAGGGCAGCATCAGCGGCATTCAGATCGATGGCGGAGAGTTTACCACCTATGCGCCGACCATCTCCCAGGATCTACTGGCGCTGCTAAAGGAAAAGCAGATCAAGGTCAAAGCCCAGCCCAAGGACGAGGGCGGCTTCTGGCGGCAGATCATGGTCATGTGGTTTCCCCTCCTGCTTTTCGTCGGAATCTGGATTTTCTTTATTCGGCAGATGCAGTCCGGGGGCGGCAAGGCGATGAGCTTTGGCAAGTCCAAGGCTCGTCTGCAATCGGAAAACCAGCAGGCTGTGACTTTCAAGGATGTCGCGGGGATCGAGGAATCCAAGAGGGAACTTGAGGAGATCATCGAGTTCCTGAAGGAGCCCAAGCGCTTTACTCGCCTCGGGGGCCGAATACCCAAGGGCGTTCTGCTCGTTGGCCCGCCTGGTACGGGCAAGACCCTCCTCGCCCGGGCTGTCGCAGGGGAAGCGTCGGTTCCCTTCTTTTCGATCTCGGGTTCGGACTTTGTCGAGATGTTCGTTGGCGTCGGTGCGTCGCGCGTTCGAGATCTGTTCCTGCAGGGGAAGAAGCAAGCA
Organism: Myxococcales bacterium; assembly: GCA_012959665.1. Taxonomy (GTDB): domain Bacteria; phylum Myxococcota_A; class UBA9160; order UBA9160; family UBA4427; genus JAZXM01. The sequence continues at coordinate 19,767 of DUCT01000249.1, forward strand.
CCGTGCATTATTTTCATCGATGAGATCGACGCGGTGGGTCGCCAGCGGGGGGCAGGAATGGGAGGTGGCCACGACGAACGTGAGCAGACTCTCAACCAACTCCTAGTGGAGATGGACGGCTTTGAGGGAAACGAGGGTGTGATCCTGATTGCGGCGACCAATCGCCCGGACGTGCTGGATGCGGCTCTGCTCCGCCCCGGTCGGTTCGACCGTAGAGTGGTTGTGCCCCGGCCGGATCTTCGAGGTCGCCTACAGATTCTCAAGATTCACACACGCCGGGTCCCCCTGAGCGACGACGTCGACCTGGAACTCCAGGCGCGTGGCACGCCTGGCTTTGTGGGGGCGGACCTTCAGAATCTCGTAAACGAAGCCGCGCTGCTGGCGGCGCGGCGCAACGCCGAGCAAGTGGCTCGCTTGGACTTCGAGAATGCGAAGGACAAGGTGCTCATGGGGGCCGAGCGCCGAAGCATGATCATGAGCGATGAAGACCGGAGGATCACGGCTTTTCATGAGGCCGGTCATGCCCTGGTTGCCTTGATGACGCCAGAGCACTCGGACCCTGTGCATAAGGTGACCATCATCCCGCGCGGGCTAGCACTGGGGCTTACCCAGACCTTGCCCGTCGAAGACCGGTTGAACTATACGGAGAACGACATCTTCGCGATCATTCGGTACGCCATGGGCGGGCGAGCGGCGGAGGAACTGGTCTTTGGCCATCTTTCGACCGGAGCGTCGAATGATCTTGAGCAGGCTACAAGTTGGGCCCGGAGGATGGTGACCGAGTTTGGAATGAATCGGAAGCTCGGTCCGGTGAGTTATGCGAACTCTTCGGGTGATGTGTTTCTTGGGCGTGACATGATGGCGCGCAAGGACTACAGCGAGGAGAAGGCGAAGCAGATCGATGAAGCGATCAGTTCGACGCTTGTCACCATGTACGATGAAGCTCAGGAAATTCTCACTGCCAATCGCGATAAGTTGAATGCGATCGCCGAGTCGCTCCTTGAGAGGGAGACCCTGGAAACCAGCGATCTCGCGTTGTTGGTGAACGGTCAGGAGCTCCCGCCCATGAGAGCGCCAAGTGTGGACGAGTCCGGGAATTCGACGAATTCCGATGGATCGAATTCCGGTGAGGGGATTGAGGACGACGACCTTCCGGATCCCGAGCCCTTTCCCAGTTGAGGCCAAGCGCGAGGAGGGCTTGAGTGGGTAGCGACGGAATTTTCCCGCCTGGGCGAGTGACGCTCGTCGGAGTGTTGAATGTTACACCGGATTCCTTCTCCGACGGAGGGGTCTTGCTGGATGACTCAGGTGCGGTGTCGCTGGATCGAGTGCTGACGACAGCCCGGGGGCTGGTTGAGTCCGGGGCCCATGTTCTGGATGTGGGCGGTGAGTCCACACGGCCTGGGGCTTCTGAGATTTCAGCAGAAGAAGAAATCGAGCGCACCGCAAGCGCGGTAGAGATGCTAGTTCGTGAATTCGACGTGCCCATTTCCATCGATACGCGTCGAGCCTCGGTCGCGAATTCGGCCCTGAGTGCCGGTGCCCGCATCGTCAATGACGTTTCGGGCCTTTCTCACGACGTCACGATGGCAGAAGTTGCGGCGCAATACGATGCGGTTCTTATTTTGGGTCATAGCCGGGGAACGCCGGCAACCATGCAGGACGAGCCGTATTACGAAGACGTTCTGGCGGAGGTTGCCACCGAACTCGAGGCCTGCATTGGGCTGGCCCGCAAGTCGGGCGTGCCCAGTCACAACCTCGTGGTGGACCCTGGGATTGGCTTTGGGAAGCGGCTGGAGGATAATCTGCAGCTGATTGCGAATCTAGGCTGGCTGCGGGGACGTCTGGGGCTTCCCATCATGGTGGGTGCATCGCGCAAGGGCTTTCTCGGATTGGTGACGGGGGATCCTGTGGGCGATCGGGACATCGCAAGTCACGCAGCGTGTGCTGTGGCGAGTTATGCGGGCGCCGACGCCGTGCGAGTTCACGATGCGGCGGGCGCGCGCCGCGCTGCTGCTGTAGGCCGAGCCCTGATGAAGGCGCGTCGGAAAGACCTGTCGTGATCCAGGTAATTTGGACCTTCTTGAGTGAGATCGGTGATTTCTTCGCCGCCAACTTCGACCCTTGGCGCGACAGTATTGACATCTTTCTTGTGACCATCGGTATCTATTGGCTACTCCTGTTGATCCAGGGCACACGGGCGATTCAGATCCTTGTGGGCCTAATTGTCTTGATTGGTCTGAGTCTTGCCTCCGAAGTTTTTCAGCTTCCGACAGTTCGCCTGATCCTTCAGAACTTTTTGGGGTCCGCCGTTCTGATCATCATCGTGCTCTTTCAGAACGATATTCGACGTGCGCTGGCTCAAGTAGGACGGGGATTTTTTCCGGCGGTTTCTGCTCAGCAGGAATCTCAGATGCTGGAGGAGATCGTTCGGGCGGCCCAGAGTCTGGTGCAGAAACGGGTAGGTGCGCTGATCGTCTTGGAGCGCGAAAGTGCACTGACAGATCAGATCGAGGCGGGTCGAGTGATTGATTCAGTGTTGAGTGCTGACCTTCTCGTGGCGCTCTTTTTGCCTGTGTCGCCCTTGCACGATGGAGCGGTTGTCGTGAGGGACGGCCGGGTGGCATCGGCGGGTTGTATCCTGCCCCTGGCTCAGCGCGACAATCTCCCCGACGGGATCGGGACTCGCCATCGTGCGGCGGTGGGGATCACCGAGGAAACCGACGCGGTGGTTGTCGTGGTCTCGGAGGAGACCGCCGGGATTTCCGTGGTGATGGCGGGAGAGATGGTCCGGGAGTTGGATGCCCCAAGGCTACGGGTCATGCTGCACGAAATCCTGACTGGCGAAACCCAGAAACTTGGCTCGGAGCCGGACGGAGATTCAGAGTCTCGGATTTCGGATGTCGAATCGACGGTGGCCGGCATTTCGGCTTCCAGGGGTTGAGTTCGCGGTTTTTTTAACAAGAAAGAGGAAGAATTTCGAGATGCGTCGATATCCTTCAGTGCGTCCCGGCATGTTCGTGCTGGCGCTCGCCATCGCGGTTGTCCTTTGGGGGATTGCCTCGGGCACCAGTAATGCGGAGAAGGGATTCGATATTCCGGTGGTTCTGGACCGACTTCCTGAGAATCTCGTCATCACGGACCAAAGCATCGATAATGTCAATGTGCGGGTGATGGCAAGTCAGGCCGTTTTGCGCAGCGTCAACCCCACCGACTACAGGCTGGAGATCGACGTCTCCGGCGCGAAGCCCGGGGTCGCGGTGTATGACGTCGATCTCTCGAAGATCGAGTTGCCCCGAGCGGCTCGCTTCGTGAGTCATGCTCCGTCGCGTGTTCAGGTTCGATTCGAAAAGCGGGGTCGAAAGGCGGTCAAGGTTCGCGCCGATATCCAGGGGAGCCCAGCGGCAGGATTTCACTTTGTCTCGGTCTCCACGGAGCCCGCCAAAGTGTGGCTTGTTGGGGCACGGAGCCAGGTGATGCGTCTGGACGAGGTGGTGACTGAGAGCGTCAACCTCAGCGGCCTGAACGAAGACCACGTGGTCGAAGTACGAGTGAATCCGGGGGTCGGGACGGTTTGGATGGAAGACGACCGACCCGTGCAGGTGCGGATTAAAATCCAACCGGATACGCCCCCGGAGGCGCCAGCCGAGGCCGATGGAGTCGGGATTCAACCGAATGAAATACCGTAAACAGGAGCCCCGGTCCTTCTCATTGAAGAATCGAACGGGGAATTCTAGGGGTTGAAACAATAATATGAAGAGCGTCAACCGAAAACTTTTTGGGACTGACGGTGTTAGAGGGACGGCGAACGTTCATCCGATGACCGCTGAAGTTGCCCTGGCCCTGGGCCAGGCGATTGCGCATATTTTTCGTCGGGAGGGGGACCGACAGCGCCGTATCCTAATTGGTAAGGACACTCGGCTCTCGGGCTACATGTTTGAGGACGCACTGGCCGCGGGAATTTCATCTATGGGGGTGGATGTTCTGCACGTCGGCCCCATGCCGACGCCCGCGATCGCATTCCTGACCCGGGATATGCGGTGCGATGCGGGGGTAATGATCACCGCCAGCCATAATCCTTACCAGGATAATGGAATCAAGTTCTTTGGGAGCGATGGTTTCAAACTTGCCGACGAAATCGAACACGAGATCGAGGAACTGATCGAATCGGGTCGCCTGGCGGAATTCCGAGCGAAGGCTCACGAAGTGGGGCAAGCCGCCCGAATTGATGACGCGGCCGGCCGCTATGTCGTCTTCCTGAAGAATACCTTTCCACGAGACCTGACTCTGGACGGGATGCGGGTCGTGCTTGATTGCGCGAACGGGGCTGCCTACAAAGTAGGTCCCATCGTCATGAGAGAGCTGGGGGCAGAGTTGTTTACTCTCGGTGTGGATCCCACAGGTCGAAATATCAACGAGAATTGTGGGTCATTGCATCCCCAAGGCATGGCAGACCTTGTTCGGGAAGTGGGCGCAGATATCGGGATCGCGGTCGATGGCGACAGTGACCGGCTCATGGTCGTGAACGAGAAGGGCGACCTTCTGGATGGTGATGTTTTGATCGCGATGTGCGGGTACGCCCTGGCCGAAAGTGGAAAGCTGAAAGGGGGTGGGGTGGTGACCACCGTCCTGAGTAATCTCGGGCTCGAGGAATCCCTGGCTGCAAACGGTCTCGACCTAGTGCGCGCTCAGGTGGGTGATCGGCACGTGGTCGAATCCATGCGAGAGGGCGGGTACAACCTGGGTGGCGAGCAGTCGGGCCACGTGATTTTCTTGGATCACGGGACCACTGGGGATGGGCTGCTCACGGCGCTTCAGGTATTGGCCATCATGGCCGAGAAAAAGGTGCCCCTCTCGGAATTGGCAACGGGATTCAAGCACTATCCCCAAGTCATGGTGAATGTCCCGGTGTCCCAGAAAAGAGATCTGGACGAGCTGCCTTCGCTGACTGCCGCGATTGCCGAGGTGGAAGAGAAGCTCGCTGGAAAGGGGCGGGTTCTGATTCGCTTCAGCGGGACGGAGTTGAAGGCCCGAGTGATGGTGGAGGGCGACGACGAAACCCAGGTCTCGGAGTTTGCGAACCACCTGGCCCGTGTCTTGGCGGATGCGCTGGCGAACTGAAGCCAGCCCGGCGAGGCGAGATCCAGATCGGTTTCGTGTAGCTGGGGATGCCCGGTATCGGGAGCGGGCATGTCGTGTTCTGAGGCATCGACCGAAGGTTTTCGCTGGGGAAGGAGGACGGTGCAGAATCGAATCTGGTCGCTGGCATCCGCGGACCGCATGCGGGCCCTGGATCGGTACACCATTGAGGAGTGGGGCATTCCCGGTGCACTGCTGATGGAGAGTGCAGGTCGCGCGCTGGTGGAATTCGTTCTTGAGCGGGCTGGAGCCCTGCTTGCGCTTCCCGGAGCCGAGACGGTGGTTGTTTGTGGCCGAGGCAACAACGGGGGCGATGGGTTTGTGGTGGCGAGGCACCTGGCCCTGCTGGGCTTTTCGACCCGGGCGGTGCTCCTGGGTGATCCGGCGGGTCTGGCTGGAGATGCCGCCGCCAACTACCGGCGCGCCCGCGCTGTTGGGGTCTCGGTTGATGCTGCCTGGCCTTTGGCGCGCCCACTTCCGCGCCGGGGCGTCGTTGTCGATGCTCTCTATGGCACGGGCTTGAACCGAGCGATTGGGGGCGATTCCGCCGAGCTCATCGGGTGCATCAATGAGCTGGCATCCGTCTCCGAGGTGATGGTGATCGCCGCGGACCTTCCCTCGGGCTTGGATGCGGATACGGGACAGCCTTTTGAACACGCGGTGAGGGCCGATGCGACCCTTGCCCTGGGCAGCCCCAAAATCGGTCTTACTCTGGAGCCGGGGCGGAGCCTTGCGGGAAGCGTGGTGACGGCGCGAATCGGAATTGCCGAGGTGATCGAGGGCGAAGAGCCCAATCAAGGGGTTGAAGCGGCCAGTCTTTGGTCGCGTCGAGGGGCTTCGGATGCACTGCCGAGAAGGGGAGCCGGGAGCCATAAAGGAAGCTTTGGCCACATCCTTGTTGTCGGCGGGGCGCGAGGTATGTCCGGTGCGCCGGCCCTCGCGGCCAATGCGGCCCTCCGCTCCGGGGCGGGTCTGGTGACGATCGCTTGTCCAGGGGAACTCAACGACGTGGTCGAGGCGCAATGCACCGAGGCGATGACCGCGCCCTTGCCGGGGACGTCGGCGGGGGGCTTGGCCCTTTCGGGCTTGGCTGAAGCCAGGGGGCTGGCCTCGGAGCGGGATGTGGTGGCAATGGGCCCAGGGGCGGGGCGCGACCCCGAGACCCAGACATTGTTGCGGGATTTGGCCGTAGAACTCGACCTTCCCCTGGTCATCGATGCGGACGGGTTGAATGCCTTTGAGGGCAACCCCGAACGCTTGAAAGCACGTTGCGAATCGACGCTGCTCACGCCCCATCCCGGCGAGGCCGGACGCCTGCTCGGCCGGTCGGCGGCCCAGGTCAACCGGGACCGTGTGGGGGCGGCTCGCGAATTGGCTCATATCACGGGCGCCGTCGTTCTTTTGAAGGGAGCGGCCAGCATCTCGGCGAGCCCGGATGGGCGTGTGATTGTGAATCCGACCGGGGGGCCGAACTTGGCGACGGGGGGGAGTGGCGATGTTCTCACCGGATTGGTGGCTGCCCTGGTCGCCCAAGGGCTGGAGGCCTTGCCCGCTGCGGCGCTGGGGGCCTATGTCCACGGGCTAGCGGGGGATCGCATCGCGCTTCGCCGAGGGGATGCGGGTCTGCTGGCGGGAGAACTCGCCGACGAACTGCCCGGGACAATGCAGGAATTGCGCGAAGAAGGGAGGAGGGGTGCTCAATCAAAAGGAGATCGACTTTCGACTCTGCTTCCGTTCCCAGGCTCCTGAGGATACCCGGGAGGTTGGGGAATTTCTCTCCCGGGGATGGGTCGAGGGGCGGGGACCCCGGGCCGGCGAGTCTGGGTCGGGTGCCCGGGCTGGGCTCGTGATTTCACTCTGTGGCGAACTCGGCGCGGGCAAAACGGTCTTCGTGAAGGGACTCGCCCGGGGCATGGGGGTGGACGAGGAACTGGTTTCGAGTCCAACCTTCGTGCTGGCGAATCAATACCTGTCGCCCGGCAATGGCCTTGTGCTTCACCACGTGGACTTCTATCGGCTGGAGGCCGCCGGGGAACTCGAATCCATGGGTTTTTTCGACATGATGGGACCCGGGACTCTGCTGGTCGTGGAGTGGGGTTCAAAGTTCCTGGAGGAAATGCCTGAGGATCGCCTCGAGGTGACCATCGACGTCGAGCCCGGCCGCGGACCCGAAGAACGCATTTTTCGTGCTCGGGGAACTGGGCCCGAGTCCCGGGGCGTGGCGGAGGAATGGGGGCGACGGCTGAGCGCGGTCCCGGGGCGGACCCTACTCGACGCCAATCTCGACGCCAATCCCGCCCCGGACCCGAATCCCGACGCCGACTCGTCGCCCGGCGAGGGGCTGATTGGAAAGTGAGGGTCGGGCTCCAGGAGGACAGCGGTGAACTGCCCGATACCCTTACCCGACTCCACGGGACAGGCTAAAGTCAGCGCGCCCTGGCCGGCTAAGCGTGGTCGGGCAACCTTATGCAGGTCGAGATGGCACTGATTGTCCAGAAATTTGGCGGAACCAGTGTGGGGGACGTGGACCGGATTCGGAACGTCGCTCGCCGGGTTGTCGCATGCCAGGAAGAGGGTCACCAGGTGGTGGTCTGCGTCTCTGCTATGGCGGGGGAGACCAACAGCTTGGATGCGCTCGCCCGAGCGATCTGCGACGACGCGAGCCCGGAGCCCAGGGAGTTCGATGCTCTGGTTTCCACGGGTGAGCAGAAAACCATTGCCTTGCTCGCCATGGCGATCCAGCAAATGGGCCACCCGGCGAGATCGTTCACCGGCGCGCAGATGGGTATGGAGACCGACTCCTCCCACACCCGCGCTCGGATTCTAAGCATCGACACCGACCGTCTGCGCTCTTTCCTCGAGCGGGGCTTTGTCTGTGTCATCGCCGGCTTTCAGGGGGTCGATGCCGAGGGGAGTATTACAACCCTGGGCCGGGGCGGATCCGATACCTCGGCGGTGGCGGTGGCGGCAGCTCTGGGCGCGGATGTCTGCGAGATTTATACAGACGTCGATGGCGTGTATACCGCCGATCCCCGGGTTGCCGAAGATGCGCGAAAACTCTCGAAGATTTCTTTTGAGGAAATGCTCGAGTTGGCGAGTCTGGGCGCGAAAGTGCTCCAGACGCGTTCGGTCAAGTTTGCCATGCGATACGGGGTGCCGATTCATGTGCGCTCGAGTTTCGTATCGGATGAGGGGACCTGGATAGTGCCCGAGGAGGATGTCATGGAGCGTCTGGTCGTCTCTGGAGTGACCTGCAATGCGAACGAGGCCAAGATTCGAGTCGGCCATGTACCCGACCAGCCCGGAATTGCGGCTCGATTGTTTACGCCCCTGGGCGAGGCCGGCATTGTGGTCGACATGATCGTGCAGAATTTTGCCAGCGACGGAACGACGGACATGACCTTTACAGTCCCGCGGGCCGATTATCGCCGGGCTCTTGAGATCGCCGAACGCGTGGGCGGAGAGTTGAACTCGGCGTCGGTGGAGGGGGACGACTCCATCGCCAAGGTATCCATTGTGGGGCTCGGGATGAAGGATCACGCCGGTGTCGCCACCAAGATGTTCGATGTCCTGGCCCGTGAGAACATCAATATTCAAATGATCAGCACCAGCGAGATCAAGATTTCCGTGGTGATCGACGAGGCGTTCGCCGACGGCGCCGTGAAGGCGCTTCACGAAGCCCTGGTGAGGGAGTCCGCCTAGGATTGACCGGGCTTTGGTGGAGGGGCGAGCCCGTCCTGGGCCCAAGGCGGATCGCTTCTTGCCACGTCCCCCGCGCCGCCATCACGCCCACTGCCGATAATTCCCAACGCCCATTACCCGCTGCTGCCCATCAGCGCCCCTTTAAGTCCCCCGCCCAGGGTTCCCGGTCAGGCACTTTCCTGCGTTCCATTGATCGGCCGAAGACTGAATCCTCAAGCGGCGAGCGTGGCGCAAGCCGCGCTGGCTCCGGCTTGTTTGTAGCCCTGGTGCTCTGGGGGATGGCGTTTTTCTTCGGTCCCCAGTGCGGCACGGGCTGTGTGCAGGAATCGGCTTGCGCATTTCCGGGCCATGGCACTCGGCGAGCCGGGGGCCTCGTTGAGGTGACGTGTTTCGAGGCGCACGGTCAGGCCCCGGCGCTGGAGGGCGCGGCTCGATTGCTCTTCGGCTTGCCTCTGGATCTGAACCGCGCGGATTCGATCGCGCTGGAGAGCCTGCCCAGCATTGGGCCCGCCCGGGCCGGGGCGATCGTGGGTGAGCGGTGCAGGGACGGATTCGAGAACCTCGAGGCGTTGGTCCGAGTCCACGGGATCGGGCGGCGCACGGTGGAGGGGCTGAGGGGCTGGGCGGTGGCCGAGTCTGCACCCGTCTGCCCCCGGGCGGATTCGAGGCCCGAATGACGAGGGGGCTCGGTTTGCGCTTCCTCTTTCGTTGCTCCGTCCTGGGCTAGAGCAAGCGTTGCCCGGAGCGCGAGGGCTCGCTTGACCCCCGTCGGACCGGGGGGTAGGGTCATCGAACTTTCCCGGCGCGATGAGGCGCGGATTTCGAGCTGGCTCTTCCAGGGGCCTTATGCGGCCTCATGACCCCAGCGAGGAACAGCTTTCGTCCCGATGCGTATTTATCTCGATCACAATGCGACGACTCCCGTGCGGGCCGAGGTGGTCCAGGCGATGACCCAGACACTGACCGACGTCTACGGGAATCCCTCGAGCGGTCATGCCGAGGGGGATGCGGCGCGTGCGCGGATCGAGGCTGCTCGAGACGCGGTGGCGCGCTGCCTGGGCGCGTCGCCTTCGTGGGTTTACTTCACCGCCGGCGCCAGTGAAGCCAATAATGCAGTTCTGATGGGATTGCTCGAGGAGGGGCCCGGCCACCTGGTCACGAGCAACGTCGAACACCCTTCGGTGGAGGAACCCGCTGCACGCCTGGAAAGCGCCGGCATGCAGGTGACCCGCGTTCCCGTGGACGAAGAAGGCCTGCTGACCCCTGAGGCAATCTTCGCGGCGCTCCGTCCCGATACACGACTGGTCTCGTTAATCTGGGCAAACAATGAAACCGGGGTGGTTCAGCCCATGGAGGCGATTGCCGAGGGTCTGGCATCTCGAGGCGTACGGTTGCACGTGGACGCGACCCAGGCCTTGGGAAAGTGGCCCGTCGATCTCAGCCGGGTGCCCGCGGACTACCTCTCCTGTTCGGCCCACAAACTGGGCGGACCCAAGGGAAGCGGTTGTCTGGTGGCCCGGGCAGGAACTCCCCTCCACCCGTTGATTCGAGGCGGGCCCCAGGAGCGGCGGGTGCGTGGAGGAACCGAGAATGTGGCCGGGATCGTGGGCTTCGGTCGGGCGTGTGCTCTGGTCTCGGAGGAACTCGCCGAGCGCATGCTCGAGTACGCTCGTCTCCGGGACCGTCTTTGGGAGGGCCTGGAGGCCAAGGTGGGTGAGGTGCGTCGCAATGGATCCGTCGAGCACATGCTGCCCAACACCCTGAACGTTGAATTCCTGGGGACGGCCGGCGAGGTGCTGCTCCAGGCGCTGGATCTCGAAGGCGTGGCCGTCTCGGCCGGTGCTGCGTGCCACTCGGGATCCATTTCGCCCTCTCACGTGCTCTCCGCCATGGGGCTGAGTCCGGAACAGGCACGCAGCAGCCTGCGGATCTCCGTGGGGCACGGGGTGGACACCGGGCAGATCGACGCGGCGGTCGACTTGTTCGGCGAACTCGTGGCTCGGATTCGCCGGGCTGGACCGGCGTGATGACAGTGCTTGAACCGGCCAGGGAAGAGGCCCGAGACGAGGCTGGGGCGCCCGCCTCGCCCCGGATCATCGTCGCGATGTCTGGGGGGGTGGATTCGTCATTGGCTGCGGCCCTGTTGACCGAGGAAAGCTTCGAGGTTGTCGGAGTCACCATGCATCTGGCGGGGGATGCCTCCCGCTGTTGCTCGCTTGAGGACGCCGACGATGCCCGTCGGGTCGCCGAGAACCTGGGGATCCGGTTTTATGTGGCGAACTACACCAGTGAGTTTCAGCGCGAGGTGATCGATGTTTTTGCCGACGAGTACCTGGCCGGCCGAACCCCGATTCCGTGCGTGGCCTGCAACAAGCGTTTCAAATTTGACTATCTGATGGAGCGTGCCGAAATTTTCCAGGCGAAGGGGGTGGCCACGGGTCATTACGCTCGTATCTCCCGGGATCCGGCCAGCGGACTCTTTGAACTCCGTCGTCCCCGGGATCTTCAAAAGGATCAGACTTATTTCCTCTTTCAACTCGATCAGGCGCAGCTGTCGAAGACGTTCTTTCCACTGGGCGAACTGACCAAGGAGGAGGTTCGGGAGCGCGCCAGAGGTCTCGGGCTGGGCACCGCGGATAAACCCGAGAGCCAGGAGATCTGCTTCGTGCCCGGGGGGGATTACGCCGAGGTGGTCGAAACGATTCGTCCGGAAGCCGCCCAGAGGGGTGGCGAGATCGTCAACGGTCAGGGGCTCGTGATGGGGCGCCATCCCGGGATTCATCGTTTCACCGTGGGCCAGCGGCATGGCCTCGGGATCAGTTCGAGCGAACGTCTCTACGTAATTAGGCTCGACGCCGAAGCCCGCCAGGTAGTAGTTGGCCCCGAGTCGGAACTGGCGGCGGAGGGTGCCGAGGTTTCCGAGGTGCACTGGATTGCGGGTGCGCCGCCCAGGCAACCGATTCGCGCCAAGGTGCAGATCCGTTATCGCCACGGGGGGGCTCTGGCGACCCTTTATCCCTTGCCCCAGGACACCGTGCGTGTCGAATTCGACGAGCCCGTCAAAGCGGTGTCGCCGGGCCAGGCCGCAGTATTCTACGAGGCACCCCCGAGCGATGGCGATCGAGGGGAACGCGTCCTGGGTGGCGGATGGATTCGGGGGTGAGCGTGGATCAGCGAGAGAGCGCCGCTCTCGATTTGGGACTCTTTGAGGTCCAACTGGGCTACCGGTTCAAGGATCGCACGCACCTGGAAAACGCCCTGTGTCACGCCTCCAGCGCCAACGAAACCGCGGGGGCCGAGAGCAACGAGCGCCTGGAATTTCTCGGCGATGCGGTGATGGCGCTGGTGGTCGCGCACCTGCTCTATGAAGCGCATCCCGATTGGCAGGAGGGCGATCTCAGCCGAGCGCTTCAGACGTTGGTGGATCGTCCGGCCTTCGCCGCACTGGCCCGCCGTCTTGGCTTGGCGCCGCATCTTCGGCTGGGGCGCACCGAACAACAATCCGGGGGAATCGCCAAGGATTCAATTCTCTCCAACGCCATGGAGGCCGTGGTGGGGGCGATCTATCTCGACGGAGGATTGGATGCGGCCAGGGGCTTCGTGCAGCGGGTGTACGCCAAATTCCTGCGCGAGAGCACGCCCCGGGTCGAAGGTGACTCTAAGACGCGCTTTCAGGAGTCGATCATGGCGCTGCGCGGCGAATTTCCGAGCTACGAACTGGAGAGCGATAGCGGCGTCGAAGGCGACGAGGCCCGCTTTGCCACGGTTGCCCGGGTCGGGGGCGAGTGTTGGGGGGCGGGATCCGGGCGAACCAAGCAGGCCGCCGAATTTGCTGCGGCTGTCGAGGGCTTGAGGCGCGTGGAGGAGGAGGTGGGCAAAAGTGGCTGAACTGCGTTCCAACGATTCTTCGGCGGTTGCCCATCGGGCGGGTTTTGTCGCGCTGCTCGGGCCACCCAACGCGGGTAAGTCCACTCTGCTCAACCGTCTGCTGGGGGAGAAGCTGGCGATTGTGACCCACAAACCCCAGACCACACGGAGCCGAATCCTCGGCATCCTGACTCTTCCCCACGCCCAACTCTTGCTCCAGGATACCCCCGGCCTGCACGAGAGCGGCTCGCGGCTCAATAGTGTGATGAACGAAAGCGTCGCCGAGGCGCTTCGCACCTGTGATCTAGGGGTTCTGCTGGTGGATCGCGCGCAGGGCTGGATACCGGTTCACGAGCGGCTCCTGAAGGATCTCCGGGCGAGTCGAAAGCCCTTCGTGGTACTCGGGACAAAGTCCGATCTGCACGATCATGTCGAACTGGTCTGGCCCCCGGCGGCGTTGAGTGCCGAAGAGATCTCGGTTTCCATTTCGGGGCTGACGGGGGAGGGCGTGCCCGCGTTGCTCGAGACCTTGGTCGCCGCTCTTCCCGAATCGCCCGCCCTCTATCCCAAAGATGAACTGACCGATCGGCCGGTGCGCTGGCTCTGTGCCGAGTTGATCCGGGAATCGGTTTTCCAATGTCTTGAGCAGGAACTCCCCTACGCGATGGCGGTGGAAGTCGTGCGCTTCGATGAGGAAAATCCGGACCGGGTGATGATTTACGCCAACCTCCTGGTCGGGCGCGAAAGCCAGAAGCGGATTGTGGTGGGGGCGGGCGGTCGCACCATCAAGGGCATCGGGATTCGGGCAAGGAAGTCCATCGAAGCGCTACTCGGGACGGGGACCTATCTGGAACTCTTCGTGAAAGTCGATCCGAAGTGGCTCAAGAGCGCCAAGCGGATCCACGAACTGGGCTACCGCTAGGCGCGACTCGGGCGGCTGGCGGACCGAATACGGCCTCCTCCCCTCTTTCTCGTTCCCCGGGGGAAAGAATGAACCCCGAATCCGTCGGTGATCCTCGGGATGTGGTATACAGTTAACGTGAACTGGCAACCTTCTGATTCTAAAGACGATCTGGCTATCGGGGAAGTCGGTGCGCTGATTGGCTTGTCCGCCCGAACCATCCGCTATTACGAAGAACTGGGGCTCCTGCCCGGCGTTCGTCGCAGGGTGGCCGGGCGCCGTGTCTACGGCGCCGACCAATTGGAGCGACTGCGCTTCATCGAACGGCTGAAGAAACTCGGGCTGTCCCTGGGCGAGATCAAACAGCTCAATGCCCTTTACGCGATCAAGGGATCGACGGCGGCCATGCTCGCCTACCTGGGCGGGTTGCTCGATACCCATCTCAAAAAATTAGACGGCCGAATCGCCGAGTTGATCGATCTACGCGATGAGATGGGGAGCTACCGGGAACACGTGGGAAGCCGCATTGAAATTCTGGAAGCCAAGGCCAGCGCGGCGCCGAAGCCGCATCCATCGGAGGACGATTCGTGAGTACAGCGGTGAAGACCTCAATCGCAGAGTCTATGGGTGGGGCGCGGGTTCGCGTGGTGACCGCCGCTTCGCTCTTTGACGGACACGATGCGGCCATCAATATCATGCGCCGCATTCTCCAGGCCGAGGGAGCCGAGGTCATTCATCTGGGGCACGACCGCTCGGTGGATGAAATCGTCGAAGCGGCGATCTGTGAAGGCGCCCATGCGGTGGCGGTTTCGTCCTACCAGGGCGGGCACATGGAATTTTTTCGCTATCTGGTGGATCGGCTCGCGGCTCGGGGGGCGGGTTGGGTGCGGGTGTTCGGAGGGGGCGGAGGCACGATCACGCCGTCCGAAATCGAAGAACTCCACGCCTACGGGGTGGCACGAATCTTCAGTCCCGACGACGGTCGGGATCACGGTCTCCTGGGCATGATCCGGATTATTCTGGAGGATTGCGCGTCCGAGTCGGTGCAAGCCGCTCGCCGAGCCGGGACCGATGAACTCGACGACCTCGTGGACGGCTTGGAGCCGGACCAGGAGGCCCGGATTTCTCGCCTGATTACCTTTCTCGAGGAGGAATCGGGGGAGCCCACCGCCCCGGGTGCAGCCTTGCGCGCACGCTTGGACCAACGGGCTCGGGAAAGAGCACCCACGGCGGTGGTGGGCTTTACCGGGACCGGCGGTGCGGGCAAGTCCAGCGTGGTGGACGAACTGGTGCGCCGATTTCGGGAGGAGTTCCCCCGTCGCTCGGTCGGTATGTTGCTGATCGATCCGACTCGCAGGCGCTCGGGAGGAGCGCTACTGGGCGACCGGATCCGCATGAATGCAATCCACGGCAGCGGCGTTTTTGTACGGTCCATGGCGACTCGCCGGGCCAATCTCGCCCTGTCCAATTCGGTGCGCGATGGATTGAGGGTTCTCCAGGCGGCAGGCTTCGATCTGATTCTGATAGAGACCGCCGGGATAGGCCAAAGCGATTCGGAGATTGTGGACCTGGTGGATCTCTCGCTCTACGTCATGACGCCGGAGTTCGGTGCGCCGTCTCAGTTGGAAAAAATCGACATGTTGGATCTCGCCGATCTGGTGGTGCTCAACAAGTGCGACAAGCAGGGCGCTCGTGATGCTTTGCGCGATGTGCGCAAACAGTGGCGACGCAATCACGAGCAGTTTGATCTCGACGAGGGAGATATTCCCGTCTTTCCGACTCTGGCGCGGAACTGGAACGATTCCGGAACCGATCGCCTGTACTCAGTACTGCGCCAACGGGTCTCGGATCTCACGGGAGGGCGCTTTGAGGGTGAAGCCTTCGCCGGTGTGGCCGATCCGGATGAAGCCTTCGATCTGCCTGGGGCGATTCCCCCGGCGCGTAGCCGTTATCTTGCGGAAATTGCCGAGTGCGTTCGGGGCTACAAGGCCCGGACCGCGGAATCGGCTCGTCAGGCTTCCGAGGCGGATGGGATTGCCCGGGCCCTGGGAGCCATGGGTCACAAGACGCCAGGGATGGCCCAGGCCTTCACCGTGGGAACTGAAGCGGGGCAGGGCGAAGCCCAAGATACCGCCAGTGAACTCAGGAGGCTCTATAACGCACGCCTGGAGGCTCTGCCCGGGGATCTGCGGCGTGGCTTGGCAGCCTGGCCGGATATCCGTGAGCGCTATAGGGCCGAGTCCCAGACCTATTCCATTCGCGGTGCGTCCATCGAGGTGGCCAACCACGTCTCGAGCCTTTCGGAAACGCCCGTCCCGAAGGTATCGGTTCCGGCCACCGAGGATTGGGGAGAAATCGCTCGCTTCCTGGGCCTCGAGAACCTGCCCGGTTATTTCCCATTCACCGCGGGCGTCTTTCCCTTCAAACGGGAGGGAGAGGATCCCACACGCATGTTTGCGGGTGAGGGGGGTCCCGAGCGAACCAATCGGCGGTTTCACTTCCTTGCGTCGGATCAAGGCGCCGCTCGGCTATCGACGGCCTTCGACAGCGTGACCCTCTATGGCCGAGACCCTGAGGATCGGCCCGACATCTATGGCAAGGTGGGAAACTCGGGCGTTTCTGTCTGTACCCTGGACGATGCAAAGATCCTCTACTCGGGCTTTGACCTGTGTCGGCCCTCCACTTCGGTTTCGCTCACCATCAACGGCCCGGCCCCCATGGTGCTGGCCTTCTTTCTGAACGCCGCCATCGATCAACAGGTGGAGAGACACCTGCGCGAGGCGGGGCAATTGGATGCGGTGCGCCGGAGCATGGCGGCCGAGTTTGCCGAGCGCGCAGCCCCGCTGCCCGAGGGTCCCGAGGAACTTCCCCCGAGTCACGACGGACTGGGTCTCGGACTATTGGGCATTCCCGGCCGGCGCGCGGTCGACCCCGAAACCTACGAACGCATCAAGGCCGAGGTCCTGGGACGAGTTCGGGGGACTGTCCAGGCGGATATTCTGAAGGAGGACCAGGCCCAGAATACGTGCATCTTCTCCACAGATTTCGCGTTGAAACTCCAGGGAGATATTCAAGAGTACTTCTCCGAGCATTCGGTTCGAAATTTCTACTCGGTGTCGATTTCGGGATATCACATGGCGGAGGCGGGTGCGAATCCGATTACGCAACTGGCGTTTACGCTCGCGAACGGGCTGACATTCTGCGAGTACTACCTGGCTCGGGGCATGGACATCGACGACTTCGCGGCCAATTTTTCATTCTTCTTCAGCAATGGCCTGGAGGCGGAATACGACGTGATCGGTCGGGTGGCTCGGCGAATCTGGGCCATAGCTATGCGCGACAGGTATGAGGCCTCCGAGCGCAGTCAAAA
>DUCT01000249.1:36930-48908 GCA_012959665.1 Myxococcales bacterium
TCGGTTCGCCGGGCGTTGGCGATCCAGTTGGTGATCAACCGTGAACTGGGCACGGCCAAGTCGGAGAACGCGCTTCAGGGTTCGCACTATATCGATGAAATGACGGATCGAGTTGAAGAGGCTGTTTTGCAGGAGTTCGAGAGACTATCGGATCGGGGTGGAGTTCTCGGAGCGATGGAGACGCTCTATCAGCGCGGGAAAATTCAAGACGAGAGCCTTCACTACGAGTCTATGAAACACTCGGGCGAGCTTCCTATAGTGGGCGTGAATACATTCCAGGCCCCCGAGGCCGTGGCGGCCGCACCCGAGCCCACTGAGTTGATGCGCTCGAGCGTCGCGGAGAAGGACGCGCGGCTCTCATCCCTAGCCGCTTTCCAGTCGTGCTGGAGCTTGGAAACCGAACCGGCACTTGAGCGTCTTAAGCGGGTTGCCCTGGCCGATGGCAACGTTTTCGAGGAGTTGATGGAAACCGTCCAGGTCGCGAGCCTGGGCCAAATTACCGAGGCACTTTTTGCCGTTGGGGGGCGCTACAGGCGCTCCATGTAGCTCCCACGAGGGGGGCGAGACAGGCTAGAGTTCGCCGTCCGTCGACGGTGGAACGGGAACAATCACGCAGGAGATTCCGATGGCAAGTCACTCCGGGAAGGGTCCGGATCTAGAGGCATGGCGCGAGATGGCCGCCAAAGAGTTGCGCGGGAAGGACCTGGACAAGCTGGTCTGGACGAGTCCCGATGGAATCGAGATCAAGCCTCTTTATACGGCGGATGATCTCGAGAAAATGGACGACATCGATACGTTGCCGGGGATGTTTCCCTTCTTGCGGGGCCCCTGGGCCACGATGTATGCGAATCGTCCCTGGACGATCCGCCAATACGCCGGATTTTCCACGGCGGAGGAATCCAACGCCTTCTACCGGGCCAACCTCGAAGCGGGTCAGCAGGGGCTCTCGGTGGCTTTCGATCTCGCCACCCATCGAGGCTACGACTCGGATCACCCCCGAGTGACGGGCGATGTGGGCAAGGCTGGGGTGGCCATCGACACGGTTGAGGACATGAAGATCCTCTTCGACCAGATCCCCCTGGACGAGGTGACGGTGTCAATGACCATGAATGGGGCAGTGCTGCCGGTTCTCGCCTGTTTCATCGTGGCGGCTGAGGAGCAGGGAGTCGCGCAGTCCAAGCTGGCTGGCACCATTCAGAACGACATCCTCAAAGAGTTCATGGTTCGCAACACCTATATCTATCCTCCCGAGCCCAGCATGCGAATCGTCGCGGATATCATCGAGCACACCGCCCAGGAGATGCCCAAGTTCAATTCGATTTCGATCAGCGGCTATCACATGCAGGAGGCGGGAGCGAACACGGTTCTCGAGTTGGCGTTCACCCTGGCCGATGGGGTGGAATACGTGCGTGCTGCGCTTTCCAAGGGCCTGGATGTCGACCTCTTCGCGGGACGACTTTCCTTCTTCTGGGCCATTGGGATGAATTTCTACATGGAAGTGGCCAAGATGCGGGCAGCGAGGTTGCTGTGGGCCGAGTTGATGAGCGAGTTCCAACCGAAAAACCCTCGCTCGTCGATGCTGCGGACCCACTGTCAGACCTCGGGTGCAAGCCTGACGGAGCAGGATCCGTTCAACAATGTGGTTCGAACAACGATCGAGGCCATGGCGGCGGTTTTTGGCGGAACTCAATCCCTGCATACCAACAGCTACGATGAGGCGGTGAGCCTTCCCACGGATGCGGCGGCTCGTACCGCCCGAAATACCCAGCTGATCCTTCAGGAAGAAACGGGTATTTCCGCTGTTGTGGATCCGTGGGGTGGTTCGTATTTCATGGAATCTCTCACCCACCAGGTAGCCGCTGAAGCTCGGAAGGTGATCGCCGAGATCGAAGAACTGGGTGGAATGACCAAAGCCATCGTCAATGGGATGCCCAAATTGCGGATCGAGGAATGTGCCACTCGCCGACAGGCAAGGGTGGACAGTGGTCTCGATGTCATTGTTGGTGTCAACAAGTACCGACTCGAAGAGGAACCCGAGATTGATGTTCGGGAGATCGACAACACGGCGGTGCGTGAATCCCAGATGCGGAGACTCGAGGAGATTCGCCAGACCCGTGACTCCGAACAGGTAAAGAAGGCGCTCGCCCATCTGACCGCCCTGGCGGAGAGCGGCGAGGGCAACCTGCTGGCGGCCGCGGTGGAAGCGGCTCGGGTGCGGGCAAGCGTGGGTGAAATCTCCGATGCCCTCGAGGAGGTCTACACCCGATACCGCGCCACGGTACAATCGGTTTCGGGGGTGTATGGCGCCGTGGATACGAAGGATCCAGATTTCGAGAAGGCCTGTCGGTCCGTAGAGGAGTTTGCAAAGGACGAGGGGCGCCGACCCCGGATGCTGGTCGTGAAGCTGGGCCAGGACGGTCACGACCGGGGTATGAAAGTGATCGCGACCGCTTTTGCGGACATCGGATTCGACGTCGATATCGGGCCTCTCTTTCAATCCGCGGAGGAAGCTGCGCGCCAGGCAATCGACAATGATGTTCACGTTGTGGGGGTGTCCAGTCAGGCGGCCGGGCACAAAACCCTCGTCCCCGAGTTGATCGATGCTCTGGCCCACGAAGGGGCGGACAACATCGCGGTGGTGGTGGGCGGCGTGATCCCGCCAAGGGACTATGCGTTCCTTGAGAGCAAGGGCGTGGGCGCGATCTTCGGCCCGGGGACTGCGATCCCCGCGGCAGCGAGCGAGGTCCTGCGCGTGCTGCGCGAGCGCAGGGTATGAGTTCTTTGGCTGACCGCCTGGGGAGGGCCATGCGGCCCCATTCCCCCGAATCAGGAGCCACTTCTGGTTCCCGGGAATCACCCGAAAGCTATTGCCGGGCGATTCGCGAGGGGGATCGACGGGCAATCGCCCGGGCAATTACGTTAATCGAAAGTACGCGTCCCGAGCAGGCGGCGCTGGGGCAGTCGATCCTCGAACAATTGGTCCCCTATACGGGCCAGGGGGTACGCGTGGGCATCACCGGCCCTCCCGGAGTCGGCAAGAGTACGCTCATCGAGGCCCTCGGGTTGCAGTTGGTGGAGCAAGGGCATCGCGTCGCGGTCCTGGCCGTCGATCCCAGCAGTCCCGTGACCGGGGGGAGCATTCTCGGCGACAAGACGCGCATGGAGCGCCTTGCGTCGTCGCCCGCGGCCTATATTCGTCCCTCGCCCTCGGGCGGTTCCCTGGGAGGAGTGGCGCACCGAACCCGGGAGGTGATGCTGCTGTGCGAGGCCGCCGGTTACGACGTCGTCCTGATCGAGACGGTGGGAATTGGCCAGTCCGAGGTGACTGTTGCATCCATGGTTGATTTTTTTCTGGTTCTGCTTCTGCCTGGGGGGGGGGATCAACTCCAGGGGATCAAGCGCGGGGTGATGGAATTGGCCGATTGTCTGGCGGTGAACAAGGCCGACGGGGCCATGCGCGCCGTGGCCGAGCGAACTCGGGGCGAATACGCGGGGGCTCTGCAGTTGATTCGGCCGACGACGGCATCGTGGTTGCCCAGGGCACTGCTGGTGAGCGCCCTGGAGGCGACGGGGGTCGGGGAACTGTGGGCAGCAATCGGCGAGCATCGGTCGGCTCTGGAGGCCAGCGGCGAGTTGGACACCCGGCGACGCGCTCAGAACCGAGAGTGGATGTGGTCCCTGGTCGATCAGGGGCTTCGCCATGCTATGAATGCGGATGCTGCGGTGGCCCGGCGCGTGGCGGAATTTGAGGAAGACGTCCAGTCGCAAAAACGCACCCCAGCAGCCGCAGCTCAGGCTCTTTTGGCGATATTCCGCCAGGGCGAATCCGGTGAGGGCGAGCCGTGAGGCCTCTTCGGGGCCTCAATTGACATTGGTGTCAGCGTTGAATATTCTTCGTAATTACACGCCGGAACCCCAGAGTGGTCCGGACGAAGGTGGTTTCAAAAATGCCCAAAAGTACTAAGCCCCCCGAACGAGATCTCAGATCAGCCCCTGGAGAACCCGGATCGCTTCTCTCGACGATCGAGGAAGCGGTCGCCGATATTCGCGAGGGGAAGATGGTGATCCTCGTCGACGACGAGGACCGAGAGAATGAGGGCGATCTCTGCATGGCCGCTGAAGCGGTGACGCCCGAGGCCATCAACTTCATGGCCACCCATGGGCGAGGCTTGATCTGCCTAGCCCTGACCGAAAGCCAGCTTGAAAAGCTGCACCTCGGGATGATGGTGCCCGACTACGAGAACACCGCCGCGTACGGCACCGCCTTCACGGTCTCCATTGAGGCCCGGGAAGGGGTGACCACGGGGATCTCCGCCCACGACCGCGCCCACACCATTCAGGTGGCGATCAAGGACGACGTCAAGCCGACCGAGATCGTGAGGCCCGGGCACGTTTTTCCTCTCCGTTCCAGAGAGGGCGGCGTGCTTCGGCGCGTGGGCCAGACCGAGGGTTCGGTGGACCTGGCCCGACTGGCGGGTTTGAAATCGGCTGGCGTGATCTGCGAGATCATGAATGAAGATGGCAGCATGGCACGCATGAGTGATTTGGGCGCCTACGCTAAAAAACATGATCTTAAGATCGTCACCATCAAGGACTTGATTCGCTATCGCCTGCGCAACGAAAACTTGGTGCGGCGGGCGGCTAAGGCCAAAATGCCCACTCGGGCGGGTGGTGATTTTACGTGCATCGTCTATGAAAATGATATCGATCATGTCGACCATATGGCTTTGGTGAAGGGTGAGATCGACAGCGATGTCCCCGTTCTTGTCCGGGTCCACAGTGAGTGTCTCACCGGAGATGCCTTCGGCTCGATGCGCTGTGACTGCGGCGAGCAACTCGAGGCCTCCATGCGGATGATCGAGGAAGAGGGCGCGGGCATCGTTCTTTACATGCGACAGGAGGGTCGGGGCATCGGGCTGAAGAACAAGATGCGAGCCTATGCGCTTCAGGACGAAGAGGGTCTGGATACCGTCGAGGCCAATCATCGGCTGGGATTCAAGGCGGACCTGCGGGACTACGGGGTGGGGAGTCAAATCCTTTCAGATCTCGGAGTTCGGAAGATCAGGATTATCACGAACAACCCCGGCAAGCGCGCCGGGATAGCGGGCTATGGCATCAGCATCGTGGAGCGTGTCCCTCTCGAGATTGAGCCGAACTCCAACAACCTTCGCTATTTACGAACCAAGAAAGAGAAACTCGGACACGTTCTCAATTTGATGGGCTGAAGCCCGATGAACCCGCTCTGCACCATCAGCGTGCAGCATTTCGGGATGGCCCGGGTTTAACGACCTGGTTTGCCAGGGTCAGCGCCATGAACCCTGGCCTGTGAAGGGATCCGACCATGTTCGATTCAGTTCAATCCGTTATCAATGACTTAGGCAATCTTGGCTACATCTGCGACAAGCGTATCGCTACCGTCGTATTTCTGGCCCAGGAGTTGGACAAGCCCATCCTCATCGAAGGCCCCGCCGGTGTCGGCAAGACCGAACTGGCCAAAGTGGTCGCCCGCTCTCTGGGTCGGGAGCTCATCCGGCTCCAGTGTTACGAAGGGCTCGACGAGGCCAAGGCGCTCTACGAATGGGAGTACAGCAAGCAACTGCTCTATACCCAGATCCTCAAGGACAAGGTTTCCGAGACCATTGCCGGAGCAGGGAGTCTCACGGAAGCCGCGGATAGGGTGGGCGCTGAGGACTCGGTCTTCTTCTCGAGTCGGTTCATTGTGCCCCGGCCCTTGATGCAGGCAATTACAGCCGAGAAACCCACGATGCTGTTGATCGACGAGGTCGATAAGTCGGACCCAGAATTCGAAGCATTTCTCTTGGAAATACTGTCTGATTTCCAGGTGACCATTCCGGAGATTGGGACCATCGAGGCGACCAGCCAACCTCTGGTCTTCCTGACTTCCAACGATGCACGCGAGATGAGCGACGCACTCAAGCGGCGGTGTCTCCACCTCTGGATCGACTACCCCACCGAGGAGCTGGAAATCAAGATTCTGGATTCCCGAGTGCCGAATATCGCGAAGCAGTTGGCCGAGGAAGTCGTGGCCATGATGCAGAAAATCCGCGCCCTGGATCTGAAGAAAACTCCCTCAATCAGCGAAACCCTTGACTGGGCCCGAGCGCTTATGGCTCTGAATGCGGATTCGATCGAAGAGGAGGTGGTCAACGATACGTTGAACGTGATCCTCAAGTATGAAGGTGATGTGGCCAAAGCCCAGAGTGAGCTTTCAAAGCTGATTCAGAAGAAGGCCCCCGCCCCCGAGCCGTCCAATCCCGTGGCTTCGAAGCCCGATCCTAAAGCCTCCAAGAAGGGCATCCTCCACTAGTAATGCAGCAGCGGATCATCGAATTCACCAACCTGCTTCGCAAGAGCGGGATCCGCGTGTCGGTCGCGGAGGGAATCGACGCCTTTATGGCGCTCGATGTGCTCTCCATTGAGGACCGCGTCGTTTTCAGGGACGCGCTGCGGGCGTCGATGGTGAAGCGGGGCGACGAGATTGCGACCTTCGACGAGCTCTTCGATCTCTACTGGTCGGGGTTCTATGACAATCTTCGTGACTCCTTTGGAAATCTTGGCGACCAGATGGGCGACATGGGGCTCGACCTAGATTCCCTCCTGGCCCAGATGGCCGAAATGATGGAGGGGATGGACGGGAACGTCGATCTGGGCGAACTCGCTAAGGCGCTGCTCACCCAGGACTTGGCTGCCCTTGAGAATATGATTCGGGAGGCGGCCGAGCAGGCGGGGACCGACCGGATTGAGAACATGCTTCAGGTGGGTTTCTTCAGTCGTCGCACCAACGAACAACTCGATTTGGATGGGGCGGGTGGAGAGTTGGAGGCTCTCGCGGAAAAGCTTGCCGGGATGGGGATGGGAAGCGACGAGATCGAAGGTATTCGGCAGATGATCAAGAAGCTGCTCGAGAACATGCGTCGCTCGGTCAAGAATTTTGTCGAGCGTGAGCTGCAAACGCGAAACCACGACTACATGGAGAAGTTCCGCAAGGAAATGCTCCAGGAGAAGAGCTTCTACCACCTCACGGAAGAAGAGATCACTCGTATGCGAGAGGTCGTCAACCGACTGGCCCAGCGCATCAAAAATGTTCTTTCAGTTCGGAAGAAGCGAATCAAGCGGGGCAAGCTCGACCTTCATCAGACTCTTCGCAGGAATATGGCGCGTGGGGGAATTCCCTTTGAGGTGATCTACAAGCACCGACGTAAGGACCGTCCCAAGCTCGTGATCCTTTGCGATGTCTCTTCATCCGTAGCGAATGTCTCCCGATTCATGTTGCAGTTCATGTACGGGTTGCAGGAGGCCTTTACCAAGATCCGGTCCTACGTCTTCGTGTCTGACTTGGGCGAAGTGACGAGTGTCTTCAAGGACGCAGACGTCAATACCGCTATCGAACAAGCCCTGGATGGGGGGGATGTGATCAACGTCTATACCCGTTCGAATTTCGGGAAGGCCTTCCACGATTTTTGGAAGGATCACCTTTCCAGCATTGACAACCGGACAACGGTCATCGTGCTCGGTGATGCGCGTAACAATTACAACGATCCCATGGCTTGGTGCTTGCGGGATGTGCACAACAAGGCGAAGAATGTGGTGTGGCTGAACCCCGAGAGTCCGAGCGCCTGGGGATTCGGCGACAGCGTGATGGATCGCTACGCACCGTATTGCGATCGGGTCGAGGAATGTCGTAATTTGCGTCAACTGTCCAAGATCGTCGACGATGTAATGCTTTGATCTGAGTTCGGTAAGAGCGCAGCGAAGCGAGGCAAGCCTGAATGTCAGACCGGCTCCAATCTCCAAAGCCATATCCAAAGCCGGTCTCTTGAAAAAACCCTTTTTAAAGTACAATCCGGGTCGGGCCCAGGAGACACTCCGGGGCCACGGTCCGCGATCACCTGTTAGGAGCCGGAGAGAAATGTCCGAAAACACCGCATCCGCGAGCGGGTCTAGACTGAGGAAGCTTTTGGCGAGCCGAGATATTCAGCACGTCGTGGTCCTGGGTGCCAATGGCACCATGGGATATGGCAGCGCTGCGCTCTTTACCCAGGCTGTTCCGCGCGTGACGTTTTTGGCGCGTTCCCGGGAAAAGGCCGAGGAGGGATTGGCCGCAGCCATCAAGCAGGTCAGGTCTCCGACAGTGGCCACCCGTTCTGATGTGGGCGACTACGGGGTCGATCTGGAGAAGGCGCTGGAAACCGCCGACATCGTATTTGAGGCCCTGACCGAAGACCTCGAAATCAAGCGGGGAATCTTCGACAAGGTCGAGAAGGGCAGGCGAGCAGACTCCATTGTCGCCACCGTGACCTCGGGTCTTTCCATCAATCAGCTCTGCGAGGGGCGGAGTGACTCGTTCCGCAAGCACTTCATGGGCCTTCACTTCTTCAACCCCCCGAACGTCATCGTGGGGACCGAACTGATCCCCGGGAAAGACACGGATCCGGAACTGGTCGCCTTTGTCGAAGCCTTTGCCCGGGTCCGACTCGGAAGGGAAATGGTCCGGACATCCGACAGCCCTGCCTTCGCTGGGAACCGCGTTGGATTCAAGGTTCTGAATGAAGCGGCCCAGTTGGCCGAACAGCTGGGCCCGGTCCTGGTTGATCGCCTGATCGGTCCCTATACGGGGCGGGCGTTGACTCCCCTGGCAACGATTGATCTCGTGGGGTGGGATATTCACCGGGCCATCGTCGACAATATTCACGCGAATACTACGGACGAAGCCCACGCGACTCTGAAAATGCCCGACTACATGGCCAACATGATGGCCGCGGGAGTGCTCGGGAATAAGACCGGAGCGGGCTTCTTCAAGAAGGACGGTAAAACACGCCTGGCCCTCGATCCGAGTTCGGGGGACTACACTCCTGAGTCGGAGATCAAGTTGCCCGATTTGTCCTATATCGATGCGGTGGCTGAGAAGCATTCTGTGGGCCGCTATGCCGAGGGCATGGCGCTATTCCTCGCCGCCGAGGGCGACGAAGCGGCCATCGCACGAAAAGTCATCGCGGGCTACATCAGCTACGCATTCCATCGCGCGGGGGATGTGACAGAAAGCATCACGGGCATCGATATGATTATGGGGGCCGGATTCAATTGGGCCCCGCCGAGTGTTCTTGTGGACACCATGGGTGTCGGTCCCGCCGTGGCGATGATCGAGCAAGCCGGAATTCCTGTGCCCGCGAATCTCGCGGAAGCCGCTTCCGCAGGGCGCACCGAGAAGTTTTTCAACCATGAACAGGTCAATGTGGGAAAATATTTTGTCGCTTCCTAAGGGAGCAAGGATTTCTTTCACACACTGATCCGACCAGGGGAATAGAAATGGCCAACTCTGAAGTATATGTGCTGGGCGGGTATCAGACGGACTTTGCTCGCAACTGGACGAAGGAGAGCAAGCATTTCTCGGCGTTGATGCGGGAGAGCGTGCTCGGCGCGCTGCAAAAATGCGATATTGCGCCCGAAGAAATCGAAAGCGCCCATGTGGGTAACTTCGCGGCCGAGCTCTACTGCATGCAGGGACATTTGGGCGCTTTTTTCACCGAGGTCCATCCGGCTTTCAGCGGCCTGCCCACGGGACGGCATGAGGCGGCCTGTGCCTCGGGGAGCATCGCCTTGCTGGCGGCCTCGGCGGAGATCGAGGCGGGGCGTTATGGGCTTCAGGCGGTTGTCGGCATCGAGCAGATGAAGACGGTGGCTGCGGACAAGGGCGGCGACTACCTGGGAACCGCGGCGTGGTATGACCAGGAGGCCGAGGGCATTGAGTTTCCCTTTCCCAAGCTCTTCGGCCGGTTGGGTGACGAGTACGACGAGCGATATGGCTTGAAGGATGAATATCTGGCTGAGATTAGTCGGCTCAACTACGACAACGCCAAACTGAACCCGAATGCCCAGACACGGACCTGGTACATGAACAAGGAGCAGGCGCTCTGCCGGACGGACGACAATCCAGCGATCGGGGGCAGAATTCGTATCGCCGATGCTTCCCAGGTCACCGATGGCGCCGTATGCGTTTTCCTGGCTTCTCGGGAATATGCCGAACGCTATGCCAAGGGCATGGGCAAGAAGCTGTCGGAGATTCCGAGGCTCAAGGGCTGGGGGCACAATACGGCGCGATTGCGCTTTGACGACAAGGTGGCCGAGAGCAAGGGGAATGCCTATGTGCTGCCCCATGTGCGAAGCACCATCACCAGTGCCTGGCAGCGCGCGGGTCTCGAGGACGTGAATGGCGTCGACGGGATCGAAACCCACGATTGCTTTACCACTTCTGAGTACATGGCCATCGATCATTTCGGGCTGACGGCACCCGGAGAGAGTTGGAAGGCCATCGAAGAGGGCTGGCTCGAAATCGACGGTCAGCATCCCATCAACCCCAGTGGCGGCCTCATAGGGGCTGGTCACCCAGTGGGGGCGACCGGGGTGCGCCAGGTTCTCGACAGTTGTCTTCAGGTCACCGGCGAAGCCGGCGCGTATCAGGTTGAGGGAGCCAAGAACTTCCAGACCCTGAATATCGGTGGAAGCGGAACGACAAGTGTGAGTTTCGTCGTCGGCGTGGACTGAGTCTTAGTGTGCCCTGGGCAAGTTCCGCAGCCTGGCAAGCTCTTGCCCAAGACGAGCCCCTTCTCAAGACAAGCCCTTTCCCAAGACCAGTCCTTTCCCCAAGAATCGTCCCTCAAAAAAAACGTCCCGCCGGCTGAGGCCGACGGGACGTGACAGGGGGAGGGACGGTGGACTCATTTTGGGGGGTGAGAGGTTGGTTGTTCCGAGTAGAAACAACCAATCCACCGCCACTCCGAAACTGCAAATACCTTTTTTAAGACTCGCTCCGGCTCGTGTGCATCTGCTATGACACAATGTCTTGCGGCTCGATCCGGTAGGACCCGCTGGCTGCTCTAGGGACCTAAGACTTGAGCTGAGCTTATTATGGCGGGGTACAAACCGTTGTCAATCTCATTTTAGAACGCTATTCGTCAAGTAGAATAAAATTCAATAAAAATAGATACTTGCAAGAATAGTCTCTTTCCTGAATTGAAGTTTTCCAAGATTTCCTTGGGTAGGAGACACGAGCCCTCTGGGGAGTTGCTGGCGGAACATATTAGGCCGGTGCCAGGCGGAGTTGTCCGTATGGATTGTTGCCTTTGACAGGGTCTAGGGAGGCCGCGAGAAGTTGTCAGCTGATCGCTTCCACATACGCACCTACGGGTGCCAAATGAATGTTCACGATTCGGACAAGCTGGCGAATCTGCTCTACCACAGTGGCCTTCAGGCGGTGGAGACGGCGGATGCGGCGGATATTCTCGTGATCAATACGTGCTCGATCCGCGACAAAGCCGAAAATCAGCTCTACAGCGATCTGGGCGCGCTCAAGGAGTGGAAGATTGCGAGCTCGGGTCGGGTCATCGGTGTGGGCGGCTGTGTGGCCCAGCAGGTGGGGGACTCGCTCCTGAAGCGGTTTCCGCACCTGGATTTCGTCTTTGGTACTCACAACCTTCGCCTTGTCCCCTCCATGCTCGAGGCGGCCCAAAAGGGGGAGCGGCGCGCTGAAACCGGAGAAACACGTTCCCTCGATCGCTTCGATCTGCCGACCCTGCATCCCGAAAGTCGCGCGGTCGGCCAGGGCAGGGCGTTCGTCACGGTCATGGAGGGCTGCGACATGTTTTGCAGCTTCTGCATCGTGCCGAAAACCCGGGGAAGGGAGATCAGCCGCCCGGCCTCGATGATTGTGGAGGAGGCCCGGAGCCTCGCCGCGGAAGGGGTGAGGGAGATCACCCTGCTCGGACAGACGGTCAATGCCTACGGACGACACGCCGTACGGCGCGATCGATCCGAGGAAATGGGCACCATGGCTTTTGCCGACCTACTCGCTGAATTGGACGCGGTGCCGGGAATCGAACGGATTCGTTACACGAGCCCTCACCCGCTCTTCTTTGACGCGGCCCTGATCGAGGCCCATGCCTCGCTCAAGCATCTCTGCC
>DUCT01000249.1:48965-55661 GCA_012959665.1 Myxococcales bacterium
ACACGATCCTGGAGCGAATGCGTCGGCGCTACACCCGAGAAGAGTACTGGGCGATTATTTGCGCCCTTCGGGATTCGGTTCCCGACTTGGCGATTACCACCGACGTGATTGTGGGCTTTCCGGGCGAGACCGAAGCCGATTTCCTGGATACCCTCGATCTCGTCAAGCGAGTGGGCTTCGTGGATAGCTACAGCTTCAAGTACTCGCCCCGCCCGGGTACCACTGCGGCTGAGCTTGCCGACCCCGTGGACTCGGGCGAGGCCCAGCGACGGCTGGAGGCACTGCAGTCTGTCCAGCGGGAGTTGACCCTGACCCACCATCGAGCTCGAGTGGGGGAGCGGGTGTCCGTTCTCATCCACGGCGAGAG
Organism: Myxococcales bacterium; assembly: GCA_012959665.1. Classification (GTDB taxonomy): domain Bacteria; phylum Myxococcota_A; class UBA9160; order UBA9160; family UBA4427; genus JAZXM01. Next base: position 49,333 of record DUCT01000249.1, read on the forward strand.
CCGGCGGGGTGCGGGCCAGCTGTGTGGACGAGATCTCCACCACCGGCTCGTCAACTTGGCTCCGGGAGAGAGCGGCGTAGCCCCCCGGGCTCGCCCGGGCGAGATCCACGCTGTAGAGATCGTCGAGGCCACTCCGCACTCGTTGATTGGGACGCTTCTGCCCAGCGGGGCCGAAGTGCAAGTGATCGATGCCGCGCTCACGCCTCAGGGCCCGGCTGCCAATTGACCCAGGGAATTCTGGGGGGACCGTCTTTGCTTGACCGGCCCGGGCGCCGGGATTATCCTCGGCGCCCAGGGACCGGTGAATTTGCGAGCAATGCTCGCCTGGGTGCCTCGTTGGCGAGGCAATCTGCGCTCCTGGGCCGACCGCTAGTGGAATACGTGATTATGCACCGGAGGGGATCCGCCGAGTGAGCAACAGCCAATCGAGACCGCCGTCTGTGCCGAGGGAAATTCCCGAAGGGCTGACCTTTGATGACGTGCTGTTGGTTCCCGGAGCCTCCGAGGTGCTTCCGAACGATGTGGACCTGAGCACGCAGTTGACGCCGGAGATCGCGCTGAACTGTCCGTTGATCTCGGCGGCCATGGACACGGTGACCGAACACGAAACCGCGATCAGCATGGCGCAGAATGGCGGGATAGGGGTCATCCACAAGAACATGCCTCCAGCCGTCCAGGCGGCGGAGATCGACAAGGTGAAGCGATCGGAATCCGGCATGATCGTGGACCCCATCACGATGGAACCCGAACAGCTGATCTACCAGGCCCTTGAAGTGATGGAGCGCTATAAAATTTCCGGCGTGCCCGTCACCCGGGATGGAAAAGCCGTCGGGATCTTGACCAATCGAGACCTGCGTTTCGTCCGGGATCACAGTCAGGCGATTTCATCGGTGATGACCCAAGACGAACTGGTGACGGTTCCCCCGGGCACGAGCATGGAGCGGGCGAAGGAACTCCTGCACAAGTACCGGATCGAAAAACTCCTGGTAGTGGACAAACAGGGCACGCTCTGTGGCCTGATTACCATCAAGGATATCGAGAAGACCGAACGCTTCCCGAACGCCTGCAAGGACACCCTGGGCCGCCTGCGCTGCGGAGCCGCGGTGGGGGTGGGGGCTGACCGGCTGGAGCGTACTCAAGCCCTGGTGGACGCCGGTGTGGACGTCGTGGTCGTGGACACCGCGCACGGGCATTCGCGGATGGTTCTGGACGCGATCGAGGAGTTGGCGCGAACCTTCCCCGGAGTCCCCCTGATCGGCGGAAATGTCGCCACCGCCGAAGGGACGGAAGCCCTGATCAAGGCCGGGGTCTCCGCGGTCAAGATCGGCGTGGGGCCGGGTTCCATCTGCACCACTCGGGTGATCGCGGGCGTGGGCGTGCCCCAGTTCACAGCGATCCGCGAGGCGGCGGAAGTGGCGACCAGGAGCGGCATCCCGTTGATCGCGGACGGCGGCATCAAATTTTCAGGGGATATCGTCAAAGGGCTGGCCGCGGGTGCCTCCTCGATCATGATCGGCTCCTTGTTTGCGGGTACCGACGAGGCGCCCGGCGAGGTGGTTCTCTTTCAGGGGCGTTCCTACAAGGTCTACAGAGGGATGGGCTCCCTGGGCGCCATGGCCCAGGGAAGCCGCGATCGCTATTTCCAGAGCGATGTGCGTTCCGACAAGTTGGTGCCCGAAGGCATCGAGGGGCGAGTGCCCTACCGGGGAAGTCTCTCGAGCAGCGTCCATCAGTTGCGTGGCGGTCTCCGATCGGGAATGGGTTATTGCGGGGCGGCGAGCCTGGCCGAACTCCGGGAGAAGGCGCGCTTTGTGCGTATTTCGTCGGCGGGGCTTAGCGAGAGCCACGTCCACGATGTGATCGTCACCAAGGAAGCGCCCAATTATCGAATCGACTAGGGGCAAGCGCTCCCGCCCGACCGGGGAATCGAGTACACTTGCCGCGGCTCCCCCCTAATCAAAGAACAGTCAATTCGAAACTCCACCTAGGCACCGGGTAGTTCTCTACAGGCCCCCGGGCGTAGGGCGGGGTGACGAGATCCTTCGCTGGAAACTCTGAGGGTCCGGGTTGCCGGGTGGTCATTGGCCACCCACCCGCAGGCCGCCCGGGGGAGCCGGGCGAAGGGGATCAAGCCGAAGGAAAGTCCACCCCCCATGTCGTCGAGTAGCTCCCAGGCCAGCCGGATTCTTATCCTCGACTTTGGTTCCCAGTACACCCAGTTGATCGCTCGGCGTGTTCGCGAGTTCCATGTGTACTGCGAAATTCATCCAAGCGATCTCTCCCTTGGGGCGGTTCGCGATTTTGGGGCATCCGGGATCGTTCTCTCGGGCGGTCCATCCAGTGTTCTGGACGCCGATGCGCCGGATCTGGATCCCGGAATCTTCGAATTGGGGCTGCCCATTCTGGGCATCTGTTACGGGCTTCAACTCACGGTCCAGAAACTGGGCGGCCGGGTGGAGTCCGCGGACGATCGCGAGTACGGCCGCGCGCATCTGAAGATCGAGCGCGAAGATCCGTTGTTGGAGGGACTCGCGAGCGAATCAGAGCACGTGGTCTGGATGAGTCACGGCGACCGGGTGCTGGAACTGCCAGCGGGTTTTGAAGTCGTGGCGAGTAGCGGCCATTCGCCCTTCGCGGCGGTGCGGAGCTGCGATGCGCCCATCTGGGGCCTGCAGTTCCACCCCGAGGTCGCGCATACAGAAAACGGCAGCCGCATTCTGGAGAACTTCGTGCTCCGGATCAGCGGGTGCGAACCGAGTTGGACTATGGATGCCTTCATAGACGATTCGGTTGCCGCCATCCGAACCCAGGTGGGTGATGGCTCGGTGATCTGTGGCCTCTCGGGTGGAGTCGACTCCTCGGTGGCGGCCGCGCTGGTTCATCGCGCGGTCGGCGAGCAGTTGACCTGCATCTTCGTGGATCACGGTTTGATGCGCGAGAACGAGAGAGCGGAAGTCGAGGGTCTCTTTCGCGAGTCCCTCGGCGTGAAACTTGTCTCGGTGGACGCGGAGGATCGTTTCTTGAAGGCCCTGAAGGGGGTTTCCGATCCCGAGAAGAAGAGGCGCATTATCGGAGGTCTTTTTATAGATGTATTCGAGGAGGAAGCCGCCAAGCTGGGGGGGGCGCGGTTCCTTGTGCAGGGCACCCTCTACCCCGACGTCATCGAGAGTGTTTCGGTCAAGGGCGCTTCGGTGACCATCAAGACCCATCACAATGTGGGGGGGCTGCCCGACGATATGCAGCTCGAACTCGTCGAGCCCCTGCGCGAACTTTTCAAGGACGAGGTTCGGCAAGTGGGCCATGCTCTCGAACTTCCCGAGCGGGCGGTGGGGCGTCACCCCTTTCCCGGGCCCGGCCTGGCTATTCGGATTATGGGCGAGGTCAGTCCGGAGCGTTTGATTCCTCTCCGGCGCGCGGATGCCATCATGACCGAGGAGATTCGCCGTGCAGGGCTCTATGACGCGATTTGGCAAGCCCTGGTTGTTTTTCTGCCCGTCAACAGCGTGGGGGTCATGGGGGATGCACGCACCTATGAGAACGCGGTAGCGATCCGTTGCGTGACTTCTGTTGACGCCATGACGGCAGATTTTGCGCACATCCCCTGGGAGGTGCTGGGGCGCATCTCAAATCGAATCATCAACGAGGTCAAGGGAATCAACCGCGTGGTTTACGATATTTCGAGCAAGCCTCCGGCTACGATTGAGTGGGAGTAGAGAGTGCCGAAGCCCTTCGTTCATCTTCATCTCCATACCCAGTATTCCCTGCTCGATGGGGCTATCAAGCACAATCCTCTTTTTGAGCGCGCCAACGCACTCAACATGCCGGCGGTGGCGCAGACCGATCACGGGAATCTCTTTGGCTCCATCGAGTTTTACGAGAAAGCTCGGGCGAACGGCGTCAAGCCGATAATCGGTTGCGAGATCTACTTCGCGGGCGGGTCGCGTTTCGACAAGGAAAAACGCGCTCGGGAAGAGGGAGGCTATGACGCCATCAACCACCTCCTGCTGCTGGCGATGGATGAAGTCGGCTACCAGAACCTGATGTATCTAGTCTCCAAGGCCTACCTCGAAGGCTTCTACTACAAGCCCAGGGTCGACTGGTCCCTTCTCGAGGCCAGGCATGAGGGGCTGATTTGCACTTCGGGATGCCTGTCAGCGCCGGTGCCGCGCGCCATCACTCACGGCGAAGTGGATCGGGCATGGTCCGTCGCCGAGCGTTTTCGCGGACTCTTTGGCGATCGCTACTACCTGGAAATGCAGCGCCACGGTATCCCGGACCAGGAGGTGGTCAACCAGGAACTCATCAAAATGGGTATCGACATGGATATCCCGTTAGTGGCAACCAATGATGCCCACTATCTCGAAGAGGACGACCACGAACATCACGACGCCCTGTTGTGCATTGGTACCGCTGCGAATTTGAGCGATGAGAAGCGTTTTCGCTTCGACGGGCACGGCTTCTTCGTCAAGGATGGTGATGAGATGCGTGAGGTATTTCACGATCATCCCGAGGCCGTGGAAAATACCCTGTTGATCGCCGAACGCTGCAACCTGGAAATTCCCATGGGCACTTACCATATGCCCGAGTTCCAGGTTCCGGCTGGCAAGAATCTTGAAGAGGTCATGGCGGAAGACGCGTGGGATGGTTTGCGCAAAAAACTCGGGATGAGCGCGGACGAACCCTTCGATACACCCGACGGGAAGATCTATGCCGAGCGCATGAATCACGAGCTCGGAGTCATCAACCAGATGGGCTTCCCGGGCTATTTTCTGATCGTTGCCGATTTTATCAACTATGCCAAACGCAGCGGCATTCCCGTTGGGCCCGGTCGAGGGAGCTCCGCGGGCAGTCTCGTGGCGTATGGGATGAACATCACAAATATCGACCCCGTGGAATTCGACATCATCTTCGAGCGCTTTCTCAATCCAGAGCGGCTCTCGATGCCGGATATCGATGTTGACTTCTGTATGCGCGGTCGAGAGCAGGTGATTCGCTATGTGGCGGATCGCTACGATGAAGTCACCGAGGGGGGCGAGTCGGGAGAGGGCGCGTACGACGGAATGAAGGTGGCCCAGATCGTCACCTTTGGGACATTGCAGGCCAAGGCTGCGATTCGGGATGTCGGGCGAGTTCTCGGGATGGCCTACGGGGATGTGGATCGGATCGCGAAGCTGATCCCCGAGCAGTTGGGGATTACCCTCGAGGAGGCGGTGAACCAGTCGCCGGAACTGCGCGCGCGCATGGAATCCGATGTGCAGGTGGGGCAGTTGGTGGGAACTGCGCGTAAGCTCGAGGGATTGACGCGGCATGCGTCGAAGCACGCAGCCGGTGTGGTCATTGGCACCAAACCACTGATCGAGATGGTGCCTCTCTATCGTGATTCGAAGTCCGGCGATGTGATGTCGCAGTACAACATGAACTGCGTCGAGAAGGTGGGGCTGATCAAGTTTGATTTTCTCGGCCTCAAGACCCTCACTCTGATGGCTGACGCCGAGAAGTTGATCCGAAAGAAACCCGGCTTCGAAGATTTTCTACTGGATGAAATTCCGATCGACAACGAACAGGCGTACGACCTTCTGTGTCGTGGCGATACCGAGGGCGTTTTTCAGGTCGAATCGTCGGGTATGACCGATCTGGTGGTGAAGACGGGGCCCAGAGAGTTCCGCGAAATTATTCAACTCGTTGCCCTCTATCGCCCCGGCCCGCTGCAGTCGGGGATGGTGGACGATTTCATTGAACGCAAAAATGGCACGGTTCGAGTCGAACCGTTGCATCCGAGCATCGAAGACCTCACTCATGAGACCCTGGGTGTCATCGTGTACCAGGACCAGGTTCTGCAAATTGCCCAGAGGATGGCCTCGTATAGTCTCGGCGAAGCCGACATTCTGCGCCGAGCGATGGGCAAGAAGAAACCCGAGGAAATGCAGCAGCAACGTGACCGCTTCGTCGAGGGATGCGTTGGCAACGGAATCGAGGAAACCGAGGCAGCTGACGTCTTTGATCTGATTGTCGAGTTTGCGGGGTATGGTTTTCCAAAGGCCCATTCCGCCGCGTATGCCTACATCACGTACCAGACCGCCTATCTGAAGGCGAATCATCGTCCCGAGTACCTGGCAGCGTTGCTCACCATCGAAGCGGGCAATCACGACAAACTCTCCCGTTATATTGCGCATGTGCGCGAGTCGGGTCTCGATGTGCTTCCGCCCGATGTGAATGATTCGGCCCAGGATTTCGGAGTGGTGGGCACTGCCATTCGCTTTGGCTTCGCGGGAATCAAGAATGTGGGCGATGGGGCGGTGGCCTCGATTCTGGCCGCTCGAGACGAGGAG
>DUCT01000250.1:0-271 GCA_012959665.1 Myxococcales bacterium
GAGCTTCGGGATCGGGATTCCAGACTGGGGGGCGACCCTCGGCGAAGGCGCGGGGCCCCTCGACAAAGTCCGGGTGGCTCCAGTGCCCCTGAAGCAAGGACCAGCCCCGCTCGAGGGCGTCGGTATAGCCGTGCTCGAGGGCGCCCCAGATGGCCTGCTTGGAGCGCGCCATCGCGGCGGGGGAGTTCGCGCACATTTGCTCGGCCCAGGTTTGGGCCAGGGCGAGGCCGGCTTCCGGGGAGTCCGCGAGTTCGTCCACCAGGCCCAACTG
>DUCT01000250.1:325-1742 GCA_012959665.1 Myxococcales bacterium
GAGTCATGCGCAGAGCCGAGCCCAAGGGAAGCCGCCGGGCCAGGCCGATGTTCTCGATGGCGCCCACCATGCCCACATTGACGTGGCTATCCATGAACGCCGCGTTCCGGCTGGCCACCACCAGGTCGGCGTCCACCACGAAGTGATGCCCTCCCCCAACGCAGAGTCCATTCACCACGCAGATCACCGGCTTCCAGACCTGGTTCTGGTAGGAGGACCAGCGCACCGAGTCTTTCAGGGGCCCGGGACTGAAGACATCCCCGGCATCGTCCGCCTCGGCTTCGGCCACATCGAAGCCCGTACAAAAATGCCGTTCACCCCGGGCGCCGACAATCGCCACGCGCACCCCGGGATCGTCGCGCACGTCGGCCCACAGAGCCCGAAAAATTCCGTGCATCGCCGGCGTCAAGGCGTTGCCGCGCTCGGGCCGGTTCAGGGTAATGAACGCGATGCCGTCGCGCTTTTCGTAAACCACGCCGTCCAGGGGCTGGTCTAAATCGATTTTGCTCGGCGTCATGAAAACCTTTCTGCTTGTCCGGGAGCCGCCCTCAACGGGCCCCTCCGAGGGTTGCCCCGAGCGCGTCCCCTGGATCCACCATGGGAAACAACTGTGCGGCCAGGCCCCGGATGCGCCGGGTGATGAAAAAAGCCGGCCCCTCCAGGGTGATGCCCACGGCGCCAAAGACCTGGTGGCCCGTCTGCACCGCATCGAGGGCGGCGCGGTGAGCCGAATACCGAGCAATCGCCGTGCGCCGTTGAAGGGAACCCGGCGAGTCGGTTTCGAACGCGCACGCGGCGGCCCGGGTGAGCATGCGTGCCGCCGCAAGCCCCATACTCGCGTCGGCCAAGGGGTGGGCCACGGCCTGAAACTCCCCGATCGTCCGGCCGAACTGCTGTCGGCGGGTCGCATAGACCGCGGCGTCCTCGATCAGTCGGTTTGCGGCTGCCACCAGGTAGGCGGCTCCGGCAATCGCGCCCAGAGCCAGGGCCCGCTTGGCGCCGGGCAACCCGGGCCCCCGGTCGAGTTCTACCCGCCCCCAGGCCTCGCCGCCCAGGGACGCCTGGGGAATCACCGGGCCCCGGGGCTCCCCCCGAAAAATCTGCCCCCCCGCGCACTCGAGGAAAAGATCCGCATCCGCCGCCCAGGGAAGCAGAGGGGGGTCGCCAAAGGCAACCAGGCGGTCCCCAGCCCCGACAGACCGGGCCTCGTCTTCGGGGAGCACCTGCTGGGCGAGAAAAGAAGCGACCAGGGGGCCGGGGAACACCGCGTGCCCCAGGGCCTCCATCGCCGCGCAGACCTCCAGCGCCCCGCCCTCACCGCCCGGGGCGCCCGCTGCCAAAACCCCCAGTTCGGCAAGCTCGGACCACAGGGCTCGGGAGAGTTGGGGCGCGTCTTCTGCGCCGGCCTGGCGGGCGT
>DUCT01000251.1 GCA_012959665.1 Myxococcales bacterium
CACGCCAATGGGCTTGCTCAGCGCGCCAATCCGGGTGCCCGGCTTGCGGCTGGCCTGACTGTGAGAAAGACCCGGAATCCCGCCGATGCGCTGAAAACCCGGCTTGTCGATGAGTTCCCGGCTCACCTCCGAATAGCGGTCGAAACCCTCCATGCGCACCAATTCTTCGCGGCCGTCCTTGGTGGTCGCAAACCAAGCCCTCGGGTCCCCCTTCTCGAAATGAGGTGCGGCCACGGGAAAGTCGGCTTCCACTGCGGCCATCTCGGCCGCGCTGAAGATCCCCCGGATGTGGAGATACCCGTACTCTTCGAGAAACCCGCGCATGGTCTCATCGGTATCGTCCAAGCTAAAACTTCGACGCTCTGCTTCGGTAAAGGTCACGTCACCCGGGGCATGGATACGTCGCCCGTCCAGAGCTGCTCGCAGCACGAGCCACCAGTTAAGAAAATCGGGCAGCCCGCCTTCGGGCATATCCAGCAGGTTGTTGCTCATGAGTGCGATGGGGGTGCTCTGGTCGTTGACGAGATCCATCAGTTGCTCATCCGAAAGGCGAACCCGGGGGCCACCGGAATGCCCTTCGGTCACGGCAACCCGATCGTCGGCCCAGGTCAGGGTCCAGGCCTCGCCTTCACATTCGACGCAAAAGTCAGTGATGGAAAGTTCGCGCGCGCCGGGCGCGATGAACCCTTGGTGGGCATCCAGCAAAGCGGGCAGTGTTTCCAGGAAGAACGAACCCGCTTCCACCGGAGCCTGCTCGCTATCGACGCGCGTCCTTAGATCAACGGACATTGGGTTTCCCCCTACAAGGCACACTCACTTGCCGAAGCCGGCCTTTGGTTTGACCTGTCGAGCATACCGAAATTTGAAACTTTCCGGGAGCCCGGCCTCAGCGGTCCACTTTCCAGAGAAGCCCAACAGCCGCGAGAATTACAAGAGCCCAAAGGCTGAACATCGCCAAATTGGCATCCAGAAAGCCAACGCGCTGAGCGACCCCATTGGGGTCGGTGAACGCACCCCCGTAGAGCGAGCGCGTCGCCGCCGCGACAAAGAAGCCCACCAGAGGGGCCGCGGTCAGAACCGCACCCGCGCGAACCGAAGCGATCTTGAGTTCGCGCCACATCAGTCCGAGCGCGAGAACCGCGATGATCGAATTTGTGGAAAGGAGCCAAACCGTATGCAGCCGTGCGTGACCGGTCCAAAGGGGATTCGTCACATGGGTCGAATTGAAATCCACAAGGGGGGGGACCACCGCCAGGAAAAGGGCGGGGGCAGTCACCAAGAGCCTCGCAAGCTTGATTCTTTTTTCGTTCATTCTTCCTCCTTAGACTCGCCGCGGACACTCTTCCCGAAGTCGCTCTGTCTGGAAAAACCAGACTCGCCCACTCGGCCTGAGGTTTAGATGTCCTGCCCAAACACGATCTCGACTCCATTCGGATCCCGAATTGAAAAATCACGTATGGAGTAATCCCGATCCCCGGGCGCCACGAGCAATTCGACTCCACGCTCCTGAATCTCACGGCAATAGGCGTCAACATCGGCGACCCACTGAAACAAGTGAACACCCGCCGGGTTCTCCGTGCCCTTCACCAGGTGAATCGCCGCATTATCCCGCCAGACCACGGCGTAGTCCTCGTTTCCAAAATCCCACTGGAAACCCAGAAAATCCCTGTAGTACTTTGCCGTTGCCTCCACGTCGAGAACGTGAAGCACAGGCGCTCCCTGGATGAACTGCTTCGGATTCGAATCCGGCCGCTTCGGCATGGGGGCTCCCTTCTCCATGGAGTTAGAAGACAAATTAGCCTGGGCGGCCGCAAGGCTCCAGACGTCAAGAAATTTCGAGGAACGTCTCCCGCCAGAGTTCTGCACCGGCACCCAGAATCATTTCCACCGCGAGCGCCGCGAGTACCAGACCCAGGACCCGAACCATCAAGGCCGAGCCGGCGTCTCCGATCCAGGCATAGATGCGATTCGCCTGCAGGAGCAAAAGCAGGGTCAAACCAAGCACGGCCATCAGCAGAAGAGCCGTGATGGCTTGCTCGCCAAAAGAAAATTCCCGGTTGTCCGTCAGAATCACCGCCGCCAGAATTGACCCGGGACTGGCGATAGAGGGAACGGCGAGCGGAAATGCCGCCACATCGTGACCCGGCTCTGACTTGGAATCGACCGAAGCGGCCCCCGTACCGAACACCATCTGGACACCAAAGAGAAAGAAAATGATGCCACCCGCCAACTGGAAGGACTCGAGCCGAATGCCCAGGGAGCCGAGAACGAGTTGCCCGACAACGACGAAGACAAGCAAAATCGCGGCCGAGTACCCGATGGCGCGGAAAGCTACCCGGGTGCGCTCCTGAGCGCTGATTCCCGCGGTCAGACCGACAAAGAGCGCAAGGGTACCCACGGGATCGATGGTTGCGAGGAAAACCAAGAAGTCGCTCGTAATATTTTCCATCGCGCTTGTCTCCATTCGCTGGCCGCAATTGAGTGTCCGCATGGGCAGCGGGCCTTCCCGGCTCTCTCCCTGCAATCACGATCCGAATCCGCAAGATACCCCACCAGCCCACTTGAGCGGAGATCCGAAGCACTGCGACCTCTATCCGGATTTTGCTTTCGAGGCGTCCTGCAAAGGGAGCATCCGCGAGTCGGTCACCGCGGCGATGCGGTGGCCCATCCCCGCCAGGTAGGCAGCATCTGACGCGAACGCCATGAAGGATGCCACCGAACTCTGCCGAACCAGTAGCGCCATATCCCAACCCTCGCCCGGGGGCCCGATCATATAGTCGCCCCCGGTCCCCACGTAGGTGAGTTCACCACCCGAAGCCTCAAGAAAGGGGAGGGTGTGTTCAATGTATTTCTCGTACGCCGCCTGCCCGGAGATCGGCGCGGGCGGAGCGAGTTGGGGGAAATTTTCATAGTCCGCCACTTCTCGAAATCGCAGGAGGTTCAACATCACAATCTCGCCCCGGATGTCGCGCTTGAGAAAGGCCGCGCCGGTTTCCGGGCTTGGGTCGAGATAGGGGATTTTATCGGAATCACTCATTGGTTGAACTTCCTCCTTTCTTGAAGGGCAGTGAATCCTCAATGGGCATAACCCAATACCGCGATAAAGTGACACGCTGTCCCGGCAATGACAAAAATGTGCCAGATGAGATGATTATAAGGGATCCGCTCGGCCGCAAAGAAAAAGACACCGACGGTATACGCCAGGCCACCGGAGAAGAGCCAGAAAATTCCTGGACCCGACAATGCAGCCCAAAGTGGGCCCAGCGCAACGATTCCCACCCAGCCCGTAGCCAGGTAGAACCCAGTTGAAATCCTCTCGTGGCCCACCCCAACGAAAATCTTAAAAAGAATGCCTATAAGGGCAAGGCTCCATACCGCGACCAGCAGGCCCCATCGCCACCCCCCTTGGAGGACGCCCAGGATAAACGGGGTATAGGTGCCCGCGATCAGAAGAAAAATCGCACAGTGATCGACTATCTGAAAAAACTGCTTGGAGCGACCCGGGGGTAGTCCGTGGTAGATCACCGATGCCGCGTACACAATACACGCGGCCGACGCAAAAACACTCGCTCCGACAAGATCGGCCGTTCCGCCCCGGGCCAGCGCACCCGCCACGAGAAATGGGGCTCCCGCTAGGCAGGCTAACAACCCAACACCGTGACTGAGGCTGTTGGCCCATTCACTGTTACGGGATTGCGCCGAATCACTCACAGGATTCAGCTGGATCAATGGTTTGCTTCCTTTTTAAGCGCAATGCAAATCGCGTCGAACTCCCAAGCCGACCGACCCGAATCAGTGTGGACTTCCCAGTGGTCGCCTGCTTGATCGAAATGGACACCCTCGACCCTGGCTCTCAAATTCCATGCTCCCGCGTAGGTCAAGCCTATCCTTCACCAATGTCACGTGGCCCAGGATCTCCGACTGAGCCGGGTACTTACTACTCCGCTCCCACTGGTGCTGAGTTTCGGATGAGAACGAGTAGCAGAAGTTCTCGAGGTCGCTGCGTACGCCGGCGAAAAGGTCAGAGAACAAAGAGCCCTAAATAGATCAATCCCAAACCAAAGGCGACGCCAAAACTCGCAAGGCCACGCAAGAGCCTTTCGCTCATGGCTTCCTCCAGGAAGTCGTAAAGACCGCTGACGATTTTCCGGGCAGGACCCGGAGCCAAAAAAACGAGAATCAGCAGGGGAGTGAGAAGCCACCCCAGAAAGTACAAAGTCACGGGAATAAGGCCCTCGCCGAAAGGCAGAAAAAGCAGACAGGGGGCAATCGGGGCAATCGAGAGGCTCCATATGCGGACTCTTGAGTTGCTCGAAAAAACGAGTTCCCGACCCCGGCGCAGGGTCGCTTTCGGGGCGAAGACCATGGGCAGCCGAGAGACCACATAGACAATGCCCATAGCAGTGCAGAAAATTGCAACCGAATTCATGGCTGCGTCCTCCTCTTGCAGTGACTTCTACATGAAGTGTCGGCGAATTCGCCTGCCCAAATTCGTCCGCCCGTATTCGCCTGGCGGGCTTTTCATCCCCTTGGGTTTGGGAAATCCGGCGCGGCACCGGCAAGCAGCGCGGGCGCCACGAACGATTCGATCAAAATACGTTCTTCTTCTTCGCTCTCTCCCGGCATGGTGAGCAGCGAAAGGATGACACGCACCATCCAGCGCGCCGCGAAACCCCTCGGCCCGAGTTTCGTCCGACCGCGCTGCAGGTTGGATACAAAAGCGTCGGCCAGAAACCCGATCACCTCGGAGCCTCTGGACATACGCGCGGTGAATCCCGATTCCGTCGGCGCGAACCAAGCCACCATGGACGGATTACCGCGAACTTTTTTAACTGCGCAGAGAATATATCGAGTCAAGCGCTCGGAGGGATCGGCGATTCCTTCGAGTTCCGCCTCGAGTTCATTGGCCAAGCGCACCGCGCGATCGTTGACGAACGCCAGGTGGAGAGCGTGCCGGTTCGGAAAATAGCGATAGAGGGTGCCTCGCGAGCAACCCGAATAGCGTGCGATTTCGCCCATACCCGCCCCGGAGACACCCAGATCGACAAAGGCCTGGCCAGCGCCATCGAGAATTTTGGCGATCGCGAGATCCGCTTGGTCCTCGCGCATCCAAGCGCCCGGCACTATCCGGTAGCCTTCGCGGTGAACGGCATGGAGGCATAGCGCCGAACGTAGTTGCCCTTTGCGAATTTACCCTTGGCATAGTCGACGCTGAAGTCCGGACATCGAGCAAGCAATTCTTCCAAGGCAATCCGTGACTGCAAGCGGACCGTCGCCGCACCGATGCAATGATGGGGTCCGTAGCTCAGGGCAACGTGGCGACGGATCTTGCGTGTCACGTCGCAAACACCCGCATCTGGACCGAATTCCCGTTCATCCACATTCGCCGACCCGTAGAGGAGCATGACCTTGCGATCCGCCGGAATCGTTACGCCCTCGATGGTCACTTCGCGAGTCGTCATCCGGGCAAGACCCTGGACCGGTGAACTGATGCGCAAGAACTCCTCGACGGCGGCCGGGATACGCCCGGGGTCCTCGGCGAGAAATTTTTTCTGATCCGGGTGCCGGCTCATCTGCTCGGCGGCTCCACTGAGGAGACCCGTGGTTGTATCGTTGCCGCCGGTCACCATGGTGAACGCAAAGCCGAGTATCCAGGCGGCGGATACTTCCTGCCCCCCTGGCCTGGCTTGGACCAACGCCGAGATGACATCTTCGCCTGGGTTTTTCTTAACGCGCTCCATGTGTTCGGTGAAATAGCCGATGAGTTCTCCCAGGGCGGCACCCGAGGAAGTGATATCCCCATCGGCATTGGCGGCGACAATGGCGTCCGTCCAACCGTCGAAGAGCGACTGATCGGACCGCGGAACGCCAAGGAAGTGGCCCACGACCAGGCTCGGTAGAGGCTTGAAGAGGTCCACGACGATGTCGCCCTCCCCCGCCTCGCGGAGTCGCTCCACCCGCTCCACAACAAAAGCTCGAAGGGCAGGCTCAATCGCCAGCACCTGCTTCGGGGTAAAACGCTTGATGGCCAGCTTTCGGAGCTGGGTGTGATCCGGTGGGTCCATCATCACGATGGGCGATTCGAGATCCATTTCCTCCATCTCGCCGTAGGCAATGGTCAGCCCCCGGGCCGAGGAAAAGGTTTCGGCATCCACCGCGGCAGCGAGCACGTCGCCGAAACGCGAAAGCGCCCAGAATTCACCCCGATCATTTTCGAAGCGGTGAACCGGATCGAGATCGCGCAGGGCCCGGTACATGGGAAAGGGATCCCGCCACCCCTCGCCGCTCCGGGGCTCGAAGACGATGGGCGGATCCTGGGGGCTCGGATTCGACACAGTTGGACTCCTCTCGATTGAACCAGCAGCGATTGTACAAAATTTTGATTTTGTTCAATAGGCGGCCTGGAGCGATTCGCGCTCCAGAAATGCAGACCCTGGGGACAGCCCGCGCAGGGCCTAGGCGGCGTAGGCCTTGGGGCTGGAGCCGTATTGGTTTTCCCCGGGTTGACCCTCCTGCACGCTAAAGAACAGAAGCACCAGGACGCCGATCAGCGGAAGGAAGCTGATCAAAACCCACCAACCGCTGCGATTCGTGTCGTGCAGCCGCCGCACAAGAACAGCAAGCGCGGGCAGGAATACGCCCAGGGTATAGAGGCCACTCAAAAGACCCGGGCTGGAAAGGCCTCCGGAAGTCCCAAACAGAACATCCGCAATCACGAGAACAACGCTGAAGATCGCATTGAACAAGCCGAAGAACCAATACTCCTTGCGACGAGACCGTCCTTCGAACACAGCGTATTTCTTGAGCGCTTCAAGGTACCAGTCCATATTTTCCTCTTTTAATTTTTCCTGGGTTCAAATTTCCTGGTCATTGTGAAACACCTTCTGGTGACTGGGCACGCATACACAGAAAGTTTTCGTGGCCCCAGCTCAGTCGTAGGGGTACCAGAAGTCCTTGGGTTCGGTGCTGAAATCCCAATGGACATGTTTGGTAGTGCGAAACTCGTCGAGACCCTCCTGGCCCAGTTCCCGCGAACCTCCCGAGAGCCGCATGCCGCCAAAGGGCCCGGCGTAGTTATCCGTCAGCGGATCGTTAATCCAGATGGTCCCGGCCTGAACCCCTTGAAAGAAGCGCTTGATCCGCTGGGGGTCGCTGCTGAGAAGGCTCGCGCCCAGGCCGAACTGCGAATCGTTGGCCAGGGCGATGGCCTCGTCGAAAGCGTCGTACTCCATCAGGGGAATCGCCGGGCCGAAAGTTTCCTCCCGCATAATCCGCATGGAGTGATCCACTCCACTCAGCACAGCGGGGACGTAAAAAGCACCGCCCGTGGGCGACTCGGGCCGCTGGCCGCCGGTTAGCAGTCGGGCACCCTGAGCCGTAGCCTCTTCGACATGGGCTTCCACTTTGGCAAGGAAGCGTTCATCGATCATCGGACCGATGTCCGTTCCCGCCTGGAGGCCGTGGCCCAGGCGGAGCGAACGAACGTGCTCCACAAGTGCCTCGGTGAACTCCGACGCACGCGAGCGGGGGATATAGACCCGTTCGGTCGAGGTGCATACCTGTCCGCAATTGAGCAGCGCCGAATAGGCGAGGGCACGGGCCGCTTTCTCGGGCTCGGCGTCCTCGGCGATCACCATGGGATCCTTACCTCCGAGTTCCAGGTGCAGCTTCTTCATTTGGGGCGCCGCCAGGGAAGCGATGCGCTGGCCCGTTGCCAAGCTGCCCGTAAACGCAATGGCGGCGACCGAGGGATGGGCCACCAAGGGCTCTCCAGCTTCTGGTCCGGTCCCGGTCAGAACATTCACCACGCCCGGGGGTAAGTCTGCCAGGCAGTGTTCCGCTAGGTAGAGGCTCGAGAGCGGGGTGAGTTCCGAGGGCTTGACCACGCAGGTATTGCCCGCCGCCAAGGCCGGGGCGAGCTTCCACGCCAGCAGCATAATCGGGTAGTTCCAGGGCGTAATGCAGGCCACCACGCCGTAGGGTTCTTTGAGGGTGAAGTTGAACTGGGTGGAGGCGCCCGGCGGAAGTACCTGACCCACCTCGTGGCGACCGAGTTCCGCGTAGTAGTCAAAGGTATTCGCCGACCACTCGATTTCTTCTTCGTTCTCCACCCGGGGCTTGCCTTCTTCTCGGGTCAGCAACTCGATGAGCGCATCCTGGTGCTCCCGCATACGCGTGGCGATCTGGTGGAGCCGTTCAGCGCGCTCATTGGCCACACTCCCGGACCATCGAGGGAACGCCTTGGCGGCGGCGGCCACGAAAACATCGACATCTTCGGCCCGCGCCGCCGGCACCGTATCCAGAATCTCACCGTTGGCCGGGTCGCGCACCTCGGTCCGCGCACCCGATACCGAATCCCCGGGGCCACCATTCAGCCACATACTCTTCATCCCAACTCCTCCAGCCCTGAAGATAGGGGAAGAGCGGGCCGGACTCGTATGGATCCCAAAGCGAAATCTAGAGCTTTTCGACTTCGCCGAATGTGCCGAAGAAATGCTCGCTCCAGCTCGAAAGCAGGGGCGGAAGATCGGGCAGTCCCAAGCTCCGCAATTCGTCGGCAATGGGGTGCCTGCCCAGTTCAAGAGAGACACCCTCGCCACCGGGACGCGTGCTCTCCTCTTTGCCCCCGCGACTAAACGCAATCCGGTGGGCGGCACCCTCGAGCAGCGTATAACCCACTGCGGGAGTCTCGGGTGTTTCAGAACCGCCACCGCGTGGCAGGGTCAGGGTCAGCACCGGCTCTCCCCCCATGCGGAGTGCACAGGTCGCCGAACCTTCAGTGACAGAAAAATCAATCTCCTCCACGGTCTTTGGAAAGCCCCAAATCTCAAGACCGGCTTGTTGGGTGAAAGCTTGATTGACCGGCAAGTGATGAATATACGCGCCGATTTCGGCCTCGGGCTGCCCCTTCGGCCGAACGAAGAAGACCACCCCGACCTCGTCGTAGTCGCCCAGATCGTTGTCCCGGTAGTCCACGACCACAAGGCAGAGCTGGGTCTTACCCGGCGCCACCTCGTCGGCCTCGAACTCGGGGGGGATGATCCGGCTCGCCGCCTGATGATCGACCATGTACATCACCGTACCCGAAGAGGCATCGCGTACCTCCACGGGAAGGGTCACCGTCTGGCCCTGAATTTCATAACTGCTGATCATTGGAAAATCCTCGCTGGCGGGAAAAAGAACGGCAAAGCCCGAAGCTCAAGGCCCAGTGGGAGCCAGGGTCTCGGGCACACGACTCCTCAGGCGAAGGCGGCAAGCCGACCCTGGATCGACTCCCTTGCCTCGTTCATGATCCGGTCGATCAGCGCCTGGCAGGTGGGAATATCATGGATCAGCCCCGCCACCATGCCGCAACTCCACGGGCCCGCATCCAGATCGCCTTCGCGCATGATCTTGGGGTAGACCCCGCCCACGAGTTGCGCGATGTCTTCGATTCCCAACTCATCGCCCTTGGCCTGCTCGATTTCGATGACCTTTTCCACTGCGGCATTGTTCAGCACCCGCTCGGTATTGCGCAGGGAGCGCATGATGAGCCGGGTATCGAGTTCGCTGGCGTTCACGATGGCTTGCTTGACATTGTCATGCACCGGCGCCTCCTGGGTCGCAATGAAGCGCGTCCCCATGTTGATACCCTCAGCCCCCATGGCAAGCGCCGCCACAAATTGCTGGGAGTTTCCCAACCCGCCCGAAGCCACGAAGGGAATCTTCAGCTCTTCGGCACAACGCGGCAACAAGATCATGTTGGGAATGTCGTCCTCGCCCGGGTGGCCGCCGCACTCGAAGCCGTCCACGCTCACTGCATCGCAACCGATGCGTTCGGCCTTGAGGGAGTGCCGCACCGAGGTGCACTTATGAATCACGGCAATGTCCGCCCCCTTGAGCTGGGGCATGTACTTCTCGGGGCTGCGCCCTGCTGTCTCTACGATCCTCACCCCGCCCGCGATGATGGCGTCGATGTAGCCCGGATAGTCGGGATCCACGAAGCCCGGAAGGAAGGTCAGGTTGACGCCAATGGGCTTGTCGGTCATTTCGCGGCAACGCGCGATCTCGTTGGCGAGTTCTTCGGGGGAGGGCTGGGTGAGCCCCGTTATGATCCCCAGTCCGCCGGCGTTGGAGACCGCAGAAGCCATTTCGGCCAGACCCACATGGTGCATGCCTCCTTGGATGATGGGG
>DUCT01000252.1 GCA_012959665.1 Myxococcales bacterium
AGGAGCTTTATAGGGGACTTTTTCGCTTTTTATTTCTTGGGCTGAGCCTCGGCTTGGTGGCTGGCTCGGCCTATGGGGGAGGGCGCACCGCACCCGGCGCACCCGTCAGCAACGGCTCTACGCGAGAAAAGATCTGCAACGTTCCCACCGACGGAGCGGCGAGTCGGGTGACAGCCGCCGGCAGTTTCGAGCAGCAGTTGTTGCGATTCGAAGAATTTACGACCCGGACTCTGGATCAGAGCGGCGGGGCCAAAGTCCCACCGAAAGATCTGCCCGGCCCCGAGTCGGCCTATGACTTTCCGAACGGAGGAAAACTCGACGACTTTTTGTCGAGGCCCCTGTATCCCTTCCCTCTAAGGGATGCGAACGAAGCCAGGCCGAACCCCTGGCAGAGTGTCATCGAAGCGACCCATACCGGGACATTGAGCCCGATCGCGGGCAAAACCCTTGCGAGCTTCGCCGACGGACGCCCGCCGGGCGTTTTCTTCGGTCATCAGCGCTGGGCCGAATTCTTTCCGCAAGTTTACGTCGAAACCGTTATTACTGGATCCCGAGTCAATACTGGACTCCGGGATGCCGGCCAGAGCCATCTTTTCTTCTTCGGGGAGTTTGGTCCGGGGCCAGACAATATGTCCGGTACCGACGATGATGGCCTCTACCACAGAGTCTATAAATACTTGGGGCCCGTTCACCCGTCCTCTCCTCTTGCCGGATCGGCGGATCCCGTAACGGGTCAAGTCGATATTGATATTAGGGGAACCACCGCGGGCATTCCGATTGCGCTTCATCCCAATCTTCCGATTCAGGATGCTCAGTCGGTCTGGACCTTTGATGGCACCCTTCCGCCGAAACTCTTAATGGCGCGAGTGGGCGAGCCGATCCTGTTCCGAAACCACAATGGACTTCCCATCAAGTTCGAGGCGAACCGGGGTTTCGGCAATCATTTTATCTCGACCCATGAGCACAATGGGCACAACCCTGCGGAGAGCGACGGCTTTGCTCAAGCCTATTTTTTGCCGGGTCAGTATTTCGACTATCGCTGGCCCATGGCCCTTGCGGGACACGATTCGATCAATACAGATCGCTCGGACAACCGGGCCTCGATGGCTTGTGATCCGGGAGAAAGAGTGACGGTGTCGGTCCCCGGTGTCGGAGGCACGATCAAGCAAAAGCTCAACTCCTTCGGTCTCGTTCAGGAGACGTGTCCACCTGAAGGCCGTGTCAATATTTCAGGTGACTCACGCGAAATCATGAGCACCCACTGGTTTCATGACCACATGCTCGATTACACCGCTCAGAATGTCTACAAGGGCAATGCGGCGATGATGAATTACTACAGCGGACTGGACCGGGGAAACGAGTGCTGGAATGACGGAGTGAACCTTCGGCTTCCCAGCGGTTGTGGGGGAAAATACGGGCTCCCCAAAGGCGATAATGGAGTTCTTCAGCAGTCCAAGCGGACCTGGGGCGTACGCGACTACGATGTTCAGCTTGCCATCGCAAGCAAGGCATGGGGTCAGGACAATACGACCTATGAGGGCGGTAAAGTGGTCACCGGCACTGACCCAATCGAAGGAAATATTGCGGATGACCAATTGTGGTTTGCCACCTTCAACTCAGACGGATTTGTGGGCGACCGGCTCACGGTGAATTGGCTGTACAAGCCCTACCTGAACGTCCGGGCGCGTAGGTATCGATTCCGGGTGCTGAATGCGGATGTCTCTCGTTTCATGCGCCTCGCGCTGGTGGTTGCGCGTAAACCCGGGATGGGGGAATTCGAAGGAGAGGACTCGAGTGTTTCCTACGACCGCGTTCCTCTTTATATGATCGCGAATGATGGAAACGTCATGGAGCACGCGGTTCCCTTCGACGGAACGATGGATCTGAACGGCGACGGGAACAAAGACGATCACCACGGGATCATGCCGACGATCTCTATCGCCGAGCGTTACGACATTATCGTCGACTTCAGCGAATTTGATCCCGGCGACAAAATCTACATGGTGAACCTTCTGGAGCACACGGACGGACGCGGTCCAGAGCGTGCAGTGGCACTGAAAGACATTCTTCGCGGAATCAGCGACTCGTGCGACTCGGCAGTGGGCAAGTTTTTCGAAATGCGAGTTCACGAATATTCGTCCAAGGACCTCAGCATGGATCCCCGGGATTACGTCCCCGGAGAGAAGACAATGATCCCGCTTCCTGGGGTTTCCGAGGAGGAAATAAGGTCTGCTGTCAACCACACCTTTCGGTTTGGTCCGGGCGGACTCACCGATTCGAGGCCGCGTGGAATTTCTTCAGATTATTACCCGGCGCCTCACGACAAGGGATATTTCGAGGCGCCCAGTGGAAAAGGTCTCGGCCTGGAATTTCCGAAAATTTTGGCTCATCAGCCGACTGGGCAGAACGGGCTCGCTGAGTTCATCGAGAGCTGCCATGCGTACGACCTGGAAGAGACAGATGCGCACATGCTTGAAATCGGACTCGACTTCAGTGGTTATATAAATGATGTTCCCAACTTCTCCATCGGTGAAAAAGAGTCCGCAATCCTGGAATTTCACCCGGACCCGATTTGGGGCATCGGTGCGGACGGTGGTCTTCCCTATGCCGCCGACATGCACCGGGTCGCAGCCGCCCCTGTCATGGGCGGTCTCGAAGTGTGGCATCTCGAAAACGACAGCTCGATGTGGAGCCACAATGTTCATATCCATTTTGAGGAAGGGCGAATTCTCAGGCGTGACGGGAAGGCCCCTCCCGAGTGGGAGAAATGGGCCCGAAAGGACGTCTACCGCCTGGGAAACATGGACGACAGCAGTTCAAGCATCGATATTGCTGTGAGGTTCCGGGAATTTGCTGGAACGTATATGACCCATTGTCACAATACGACTCACGAAGATCACGCGATGCTGATGCGTTTCGATATCGAAAACCCGGGCCAGCTCAGAAACTTTTTGACTCCGGAGCCCCAATGGAATGGGACGAGTTATTCCGAGAGCTACGAACAAGACCATGCCAGTCAGCGTTCCGATAGCCAAGGAGATGCGTTGGGCAAGCGAAGCTTCAACCAGGAAGATATCGCTGCAATGCTTTGCCCTGCCGGTGTAACGGGAGGCTGCCCGGGGGAAGTTGACAAGGATTCGCTGGAGAGGGATTCGAAAAACGGCTGCGACGTCGATCAAAACGGGCAGATCGATGCCCTTGATTTTCTGAACATGCTTAAGAATCCTCCGTTGAATGGAGCGGGATCCGCCCTGGATCAGTTGTCGAACTGTCTTTCGAAGTGCACGTACCGCGGTTGTTCGATGGGTGCGAGAACAGGAAAAAGCTGTGGCCTGTTGGGACTGGAGGCCTTTTTGGTTCTTCTGCCCCTGAAATTGCGACGGAAGCGAAATAGGAAAAGGGTCTAGTTTCTGCACTGACCTCCCGGGGGAGCGATCGATGCTCGAGAGATTCCACATTCGTTTTCAGATGGCACGCCCCGCCCCTAGGGTTCTTACCGCCCTTGTTCTGGTTCTGACCTTGATCGGGGTGGCAGCCAGTGCGGGCGCACGCGCTCCTCACCGGCGTTTCCCTGAGATTGAGTTGACCACGCACGAGGGAAAGCGGGTCCGATTCTACGAGGACCTGATCCAGGACAAGGTCGTTTCGATCAATTTTATATTCACGCGCTGTTCGGATTCCTGCCCCGCAGAAACCGCGAAGCTCAAGGAAGTCTACGAACGCCTCGGGGACCGGGTGGGTCGCGATATCTTCATGTACTCCATCAGTATCGATCCGGAACACGACACACCCGAGGCCCTAAAAAAATTCGCCGACAAATTCCAGACCGGGCCAGGTTGGCTTTTTCTCAGGGCCGAGGAAGAGGATGTCAAGCGACTCGAAGAGCGCTTTGGGCTCGATCTGGACGCCGACGAGTACGACGATCCCGAGGATCACAACATCAGCCTCGTGATGGGCAACGAGCGCACAGGGCAGTGGATCAAGCGATCGCCCTTTGACAACCCGGGGGCCTTGGCGAGTATCCTGGGCTACCGGCTCTCGGATGGGATGGTGGCTCGAAGCGACGTCAAGAGTTATTCGGAAGTCCCTGAAGCACCTCAGCTTTCAGAGGGTGCGTTTTTGTTCCGAACCCGCTGTGAGTCATGCCACACCCTCGGCGGGGGCGAGGGGTTGGGCCCCGACCTGATCGGTGTCACGGCGCGGCGCGAGCGCAATTGGCTGGCGCGCTGGATTCGGGAGCCCGACAAGATGATCGAGGAGGGCGACCCCCAGGCATTGGCGCTCTACGTCCAATACCGGGAACTCGCCATGCCGAACCTTCGCTTGGAACAGACCGAGGTAGACGCGTTACTCGGTTTTCTGATGGAGCAGGACCGCGCGAGAGGCTTTGTGCCGGTTCCTGCTCGACAGGCCCGGCGCGACTAACGCGACTGACGCGCCCGGGGACGGTCTCACCGGACCTGGGTTTTGCGGATACCCATCAGGGCGAGGCCACCGGCAAGCAGCAGAGTCGCGGCGCTGCCGAGGGCGGGGACTGCCACCGGACCCGCTACCTCGCCCGAGAGGTTGGCATTCAGCGCCGAGGTAATGGCGATGGCCACGGGTTCGCCTCCTATATTGCCGGGCTGGAGAACGGTGAGGACTGCCGAAAGGTTTCTCAATTCGTACTCGACAAGGGTGTCGAGATCGATATCCCCGAGCACGTGCAGGCTACCGGTGACGACCACGTTCTGGGGGGGCATGACGATGTCCGGGAGGTTGAGCTCCAGGTCGCCGATGATGTCCACCAGCGACGCGTAGGGGATGGTTTGGGAAAATGCGTAGTCACCGGGTAAAAGATCGATGAACCCGGGCACCGCGATCAGGGAATCGGCGGTGGCGAAGACCACGAGGCTCGCGATTTCGGGGACACCCGCGAAGGGAATATTGGCAAAAGTCATGCCGGTGCCCGAGAGCAGGTTGTAGACCGGCTGGGGCCCGAGACCCCAATCCTCGTTGCCATCGGTCTCGAAGCGCAAGGTCGAGGCGAGCGTATCCACTTCAAGGCCTCCGCTGCCGCTGAGCGTAGAGTTCTGGGAATCCGCGTAGCCGTTCACCGTACTGCAAATGAAGCTGATCGCCGGACAGCTGATCTGGATCGTGACGCCCAGGGTGCTGGGGCCGACGCCGGCGTCGGTTGTCCACGTGCCCACCTGGGCGGAGGCCAAGCCGGGCAGAAGGAGAGCAAGGGAAGCCGTGAATAATGCTTTTCTCATGGTGGCTGCTTCCCTCATGGCACGGGTACCGGCGACAGGTCGAAATAGAGCCCGATGTAGTCCCCGCTGCGCGCAATATCCACGGCGCTGAGCTGCAGGCCGAAAAAATCAGGGAGAGGAAAGCTACCCAGAGAATCGGCGATCAGCGGCACCGCCAGGCCCACAAGGTTGGGCAGCAGGACATCCAGGGTGGCTACGTCGATATAGAGTGGATTTTGAAGCAGGGTGACGGTCAAGTTGGCCGGCAACGGCGGGGTCACATCGAAAACCAACCCGTCGATCCCGTAGCTGGGCTCAACGCCTACGATCACATCGATGGATCCCGCGAGGAGAACGGTGGACGGGTCGCTGGCGGGTACGAGTAGGAGTTGAAGATGGGGCAGGTGAACCGTGGCCAGTTCACCAGCCGGCCCTAAATCTCCCGAAAAGATCGGCGCGGCGGCGGGGCGAATGTCAAATTGGAGCAGCTCTGCAGGATCGAGCGCCGCGAAGGGGGGCAGGAGAATGGCAAGGAGCCCGGCGGTAATCGGTTGGAGCCCCAGCCCGAAGTCGAATTCCGTAATCGTGCTGGCCAGCAGCCCGCCTTCGACTTCCGCTCGGAGCAGCTGGTTGAAGGTCGAGGTCGAGATACTGACAGCCAACTCGTAGGCGAGTCCATTGGGGGCCAGCGGCCCGAAGCTCGGAAAGGTTTGGGGGAAATCGTACGACGCGATGAGATCGGGTGCGGAGGGGTCGGGAAAAGTGCTTGTAATTCGGACGTCGCTTCCCAACGTAACGCCGCCTGGATCTTCGAGGACCGTAAAGAGAGGGGCTTCGAGATCGACCCCGAAGGCCGTGCCGATGGGCCCGGCGATTTCCACCGCCGCCAGGGCGCCTTCGATGGCCCCGGCTACGGGCGTATTACCCGCGAGATCCGGCGTGTTGAGGAAATCCTCGAGGCCGGGCTTCACGAAGTCGTTCTGCAAGTCGCTGATGACCAAACCGATGAACGCCTCGACGATGAATCCAAAGAAACCATCGCAGTCGGTGCTGTCCGAAAAGCTTCCGAACTGAACGGCAACGCCTCCGATTTGAGCGACATCCACTTGCTCGGGGTCCGCGGCGAGGGGAGACAGGGAGTAGTCGCCAAGGATCAGTGTGGTCGCCGCATTCACATCGATGTGACAGGTAAAGCCGATTCCGGTGACCGCAAAGACATCGACCTTGAAGAAAAGATCAAAGAGTGTCACGTCGCCGGCTACGAAATCCGTCATGGAGTCCATGGCCACATCGAACCCACTCAGGCTCGGGGCGGGCGATCCGGAAATCGTGGCGTCCACTCGCCCCAGGCAGCCGAAGATGGAGTCCTGGTAACAGTAGTTGTCGATGACGAGGCTGCCGGGGGGAACCAGGGTGGCAAGGTCCAAGGGCACTAGCCCGGTCACCAGAGGTTCGAGTTCGTCGAGGCCGGCTTCGGTCAGGCGGAGGGCGATGCCCTCGGGCGAAAAATCGCCGTCGGCCACCGAGTCACCGTAGAGGACCATGATCCGGTCGCGCAGGATTCCGCCGCTTTCGCCGATCACCTCGGCGGTGATGGGTTGCTCGATCGTCCCGGGATCCAGGGGAACGGTGACGCTGAAGAGCCCGTCGCCGGTGAGCGGCATCACCGATACGCCGTTGACCTGAACATCGGCCACGGCGTCGAGGTTGACATCCACGAGCGCTCCCTGGACAAGAACACTGGAAGCGGTTGTGAATGTGCCCTGCAGTGGGCTGAAGATGATGACCCGCGCCGGGCCATCCCCGCAGCCCGCAACAGTGAGCAGGCTCAAGCCTGCAATGAGCGTGGCGAGTCGGGATAAGTAACGCCGGGCTGTCGGCCCCTGGGCTGGCTGGTAGAGGTCCGCTCCGTATCCCATGCTCTTCCCCATTGCCTGAATCCGTGCCTGCATCCGGGTTTGCTCATACTCGCCGTTGAGTCTTCTTGTGTCTCATCTGACCGGGTGTCTGTCAAATCAATTGTGAAGATTTTTGGCGCGGAAGGCTAGGGAGCCATTTGGGCCCCCGGCCCTTGCTTCGATTGACTCACTGCACCCACCGGAGCAGAAGCGGCGAGGCTCAGGCTCGGAGACAAAGAACGCAGGAATTTCCAGGGGGCAGGCCGTCCGCCGGAAGCGGCTAGGCGCCTTCGGGCAAGGCAAAGGCCTGGAGGACCACATAGATCACCGCACCCTGAACCACCCAGCCCCCGGCGCAGACGGCGAGGGCACGCCCGGTTCCCGTGTAGTCCAGTGCCTGGCGGACCGAGATGACCATGGCGATGAGCATCCACAGGCTGGCGATGAAATAGACGATGCCCGTCATTCCAGGGATCACGCCGAGGACTCGAATCAGTCCCGGTGCACTCGAGAATCCCGTGGTGCGAAGCAGTTCCTTGTGATCCGCTCGGGTCTGTGGCTCGGGCAACAGCCGCGTGCCGATGATGTAGGTGAGGAACGCCCAGATATACCAACTGCCCAAGGCTGCCAGGGTCCCCGCGATCAGCATTCCCATGCCACCGTTTGTAAAATTGCCCACACCGGCTGCCAACGAGGAGAGCACGACTACGGCGGTGGCTTGGCCCAGCGAGCTTTTGTCGGCCTCCACTTCCTCGTAGAGCTCAGGCTCAAGCTTGGCGGCGCGCAGCATCCGGGAGACGATTCCGGCGTCGGCTGGGCTGCCCGCTGTCGTCTCGCCCACCGCGGAATTGACCGTACCATTGCTATCTACGTCCGGGTTCGTGTCATCGGTATTCATGGTTTCCCCTTCATTGGTTTCGTGTTGATTTCATGCGCCAGGCGCGGCGCCGGGTTCGCCCCAGGTCAATCCTTGGGGAGACCGAGCATGCGTTCTGCAATGATATTTTTTTGAACGTTGGGCGTGCCGCCCCCAATTACAGTGGTGGGCCAGCCCAAGGCGCTCACTTGCCATCGCCCACCGTAAAGCGATGCGTCGGTGTCACCCAGGTAGGGGCTTGCATCACCGAGCAGTTGAAGACCCGTTTCGGCCATCTCCACCAGCAGGTCGCAGTTGTGCAGCTTGTTGATGGATGCGTCGCTCTGGGGGTTCTCCCCTCGAACCTGTCGCGTGAGACTGCGAAGGCCGTTGAGCCGGGCAGCCTCGATCCGCGCGTCGAAGGCCGCGAGCTTGCGTCGCAACGCGCCGTTCTCAATCGCGGGTTTGCCGGCGATGCGCGAGTCCGCCGCGAGCTTGAATAAACGCTCCAGAGCTTCGTGGTGGCGGTTCACTTCGGCGATGCCCGAGCGCTCACGTTGCAGGGCCGAACAGATGATCTCCCAGCCCTGGCCCTCGGTGCCCACCCGGTTGGCGACGGGGACGCGGACATCCCGGAAGAAGACATCGTTGTAGAGGTGGGCGAAATGATCCCCAGCGAAGCTCTCGATGGGTCGAACCTCGATCCCCGGGCTGGCGAGGTCGATGAGCAAGCAGGATATCCCGTCGTGTTTGGGAGCATCCGGGTCTGTGCGGACCATGCAGATGAGACCGGTTCCAAAATGGGCCATGGAGGTCCAGGTTTTTTGGCCATTGACGACGTATGTGTCGCCGTCGCGTACGGCTCGGCAGGCCAGTGCGGCCAGATCGCTTCCCACCCCGGGTTCGCTGTAGCCCGTGCACCAGGCCGACTGGCTGTCGAGGATATCGGGCAGGTAGCGGGCCCGTTGTTCGGCGTTCCCGAATTGAATGATCGCGGGACCCACCCAGCCAAGGCCGGTGTAGTCGCGTCCGAGCGCGGGGGCTCGGGCGGTCAGCATCGCCTGCTTCAGGATGTACTGCTCCATGATGCTGCCACCGCCACCACCGCATTCCTTCGGCCAGTCGAAGCCGACCCAGCGCCTCTCGCGGATCAGTCGCCACCACTCGGGGAGAAAAGAGGGGCCGAGTTTCTTTCGCGCCTCGGTCGACGGCAGATGCTCAGCGAGAAAGGCCCGAACCTCCTCGCGAAATTTCTCTTCCCCGGGCGTCAGATCAAAGTCCATCAGTAGCCTCGCTGGGCGACGACGCGCTCGTAGTGGGTTTCGGCATCTCCAAACATGGGGCGAGCCCATTTCGAGCGCTTGAAATAGAGTTGAATATCCTGAGCCGTCGTAAAGCCCATGGCGCCGTGGATTTGAATGCTCTCGACGCCCGTCCGGACGAAGGCCTCAGTGGCGTACGCCTTGGCGAGAGAGGCGTAACGGGGCAATTCTTCGGGTCGGCTATCGAAGCACCAGGCCCCGTAATAGACGAGGGATTTGAAGGACTCGGCGTCGACGTACATCTCGGCCAGGGGATGCTTGACTCCCTGGTATTGCCCAATGGGCCGATCGAATTGAATCCGCTGCTTCGCATACTCGACGGTGATTCGCAGGGCTTCGTCCACGCTGCCCCCCATTTCCGCCGCGACCGCGAGGGCGCCCGCATCCAGAAGCCGATCGACGGAGCCGGCTCCCATCCCTTCTCCGGACAACACCGAGTCGGTCGCCACGAGAACATCGGTCAGGTTCAGGTGCCCCATGCGCTTGGTGGCGTCGATCATGGGAAAGGACCGGGCGTCGACTCCCGGCGACTGGGCATCGATCACCCCAAGGGCCACTGGGCCGGAGGCCCCACCTTTGCGAAAGGCGACCACAAAAAGATCCGCGGCTTCGGGGTCGGCGACCGAGCACTTCTTACCCGAAAGCTGGAAACCCTCGGCGCAGGCTTGGCCCGCAAGCTGTATCCCAGCGCTGGAGGGCAGGCCGTCTTCTTCGACGAGGGCCACGCTGCCAATCCGGCGCCCCAGCGCAAGATCCGGCAGCCAGCGCTGTTTCTGTTCCTCGCTGCCCGCCTCCAGGATCGCTGTGGCTGCCAGGGTATGCGAGAGCAGTGGAGAGGGGGTCAGGCCTCG
>DUCT01000253.1 GCA_012959665.1 Myxococcales bacterium
CGCCGGGCAGCGGACAATTGCCCCGAGGCCGCCATCACAATCCTCACCCCGCCCCTCCCACTCTCCCAAGAAGACGAGGGGTGAGCCCGCAAGAAGACGAAGGGTAAGCCCCCAAGAAGATGAAGGGTGAGCCCGCAAGAAGACGAAGGGTAAGCCCGCAAAAAAAGCGAAGGGTAAGCCCGCAAGAAGACGAAGGGTGAGCCCCCAAAAAAGCAAAGGGTAAGCCGCGAGTTCGCGTCTGCCCCGCGCTACTCTCGCCCCAATGGCACACCGGGTCTACATCGACGGACATGCGGGGACAACGGGCCTGCGGATTCGGGAGTGGCTGGCCGATCGCGAGGATCTATCCCTCGCCACCCTGGATGAAGCGCAACGGAAGGATCCCGAAGCCCGGCGCGAGCAGATTGTCGCCGCCGATATAGCTCTCCTGTGCTTGCCCGACGACGCCGCGCGGGAAGCCGCCGAGTGGGCAAGCGACGGGGGCACCCGGGTTCTCGACACCAGCACCGCGCACCGAGTGGCGGACGAGTGGGTCTACGGCCTACCCGAACTCAGTCCCGAGCAGCGGCAGGCCATCGGACAAGCGGCGCGGGTCTCGAACCCGGGCTGTTACGCCTCGGGCTTCATCCTCGCCACGCGACCGCTGATCGACGCCGGACTGCTCGCCCCGGCCACCCCCCTCTCCTTCCATGCCCTTTCGGGGTACACGGGGGGAGGAAGACCAATGATCGAAAAGTGGGAGAACCCGGCGGCCCCCCTGAACGGGCTCGCCTATGCGGCCCCCTATGCCCTGGACCAGGTCCACAAACACGTGCCCGAAATGGTTCGCTACAGCGGAATCAAGTGCGAACCCCAATTCCTCCCAGCCGTCGGCCCCTTTCGCTGCGGCATGCGGATCCAGATTCCCCTGCATGCGGACGGCCTGCAATCCGGGACCCAGGCCAAACACCTCTGGGAAGCCTTGGAGGCACGCTACCGCGACGAACCCTTCGTCCGTCTTCATCCGCTGGCCGAACCCGGAGCGAGCGATGAACACACCTTCGACCCCATGGCGTGCAACGACACCAACCGGATCGAGTTGCATGTCGTGCCCCATCCCGCCGGCCATGTGCTGCTGGTTGCCGTACTCGACAACCTCGGGAAGGGCGCCTCGGGGGTGGCCATCCAATCCCTCAACCTGATGCTCGGCTGTCCGGAAGCCACGGGGCTCCGCGCCTGAGCCCGTCCCCTCACCAGAAAAGACAAATCCCATGAACGAACAACTCCGCTTTCCGCCCGTGGCCGGTATCCCTCTGCTTGCGGGAGGGGCTTGGCTCTGGACCGGAAGCACGGCCGGGGCCCTGGCTTTCATCCTGATGCTGCCCGTGGGCGCGAGCCTCTTTGCTTCGGGTTTCGCCCTGCTTCTGTGGGCGGGGGACCGGCGCATCACCCAGATCATGGCGCTGGCGGGGCTGCTCGGAACCCTGGCGCTGCCGCTGCTGGTGGTTGGGCTGGGCCTGGGGAGTGGGCTCTTCTTGAGCGCCCTTGCGGCCGCTTCGGCGCTCAGCGCCGGAAGTGCTGCGCTGCACCAGACCGCCGCGATCCCGGGCGTCCCCGAACCCGAGCCGAACCTACGGCTCTGGGCCTCGGTGGCCTTGGACGAGATGGTGCTCGGCGCCGAGCAACTCACCAGCGGGCTCCCCGCCGGCGGCGCGGCCCGGCGCATGGCCGACGAAGTCCAGGAGGCCATGGACCTCTACCGCAGCCGGGGATGGCTGGACGATCCCCGGAGCTACCACCTGGACCCGCCCCCGGGACTCGACCCACAGATCGAAGCCGCCCGATCGGGCCGCATTGCCTACGAGCACCTGCGCTTCGAAAGTGGCTACGCCCCCCATGACGACGAACCCGGACGAGAGCGTTGGCTGGGCCTCGAACCGGCGCGCACGGCCCATGCCTACCTGCTGCGCCATCCCACGGGCAACCGCCCTTGGATCATCTGCACCAACGGGTACCGAATGGGCCTGGCGGGCATCGACCTGCGCGCCTTTGGCCATTACTACAACCACCTCGGTCTGAACGTGTTGATCCCGGTGCTCCCCTTGCACGGGCCCCGGCGCACCGGGCGACGCTCGGGGGATGGCTTCCTGGGCGGAGAAGTGCTGGACACCCTCCACGGCGAAGCCCAGGCGGTTTGGGATATTCGGCGAATGATCGGTTGGGTCCGGGATCAGGGAGCCCCCTCCGTGGGCGTCACGGGCCTCTCCCTCGGCGGCTACACCACCGCCCTGCTCGCCAGTGTGGAGCCCGACCTGGCGTGCGTGGTTGCGGGTATCCCTGTGGCCGACCTGGCGCGGATATTTTGGCGCCACGGGCCTCCGCTGCAACTCGAGTACCTTGCCCACCTGGGCATCGATCAAGCCCGGGTCACCGAACTGCTCACCGTGGTTTCGCCCCTGGCCTTGGAGCCGTGCGTCCCCTTTGAGGGGCGGTTGATTTTCGGAGGGACGGCGGATCGGCTGGTCACCCCCGACCACATCCGGGATCTCTCCGCGCATTGGGGAAATCCCCAGACCCTCTGGTACCCGGGCGGGCATCTGAGTTTCCGGATGGATCCGAACGTGCAGAACACCGTGGACGCTTTGCTGCGCGAAACCAAACTCTGCATCTGATCCTGGGGCTTGAGACCTGGGGCTCAAGATCTGGGACTCGGGATCCAGGGGTTCAGGGGCGCGAGGACAGGGGCGCGAGGACAGGGACGAACACGCCCTCAGGCGTGCTCGCGGAGAATCCGAAGCACCCGACGCAGGGGCTCCGCGGCGCCCCAAAGCAACTGGTCGCCCACACTGAAGCAGCCGAGAAAATCGGGCCCCATGCGGAGCTTGCGAATCCGCCCGACGGGCACGTTCAGGGTCCCGGTCACCGCCGCCGGCGAAAGCTCGGCCAGGGTGCTCGCGCGATCGTTGGCCACCAGCGAAACCCAGTCGTTGGCAGCGCCCATGACCTCTTCGATTTCGTCGAGAGGAATGTCCTGCTTCAGCTTGATGGTGAACGCTTGGCTATGACACCGCATGGCGCCCACGCGCACACAGATGCCATCGATCGGAATGGGGGCCTCGGTCGCGAGAATCTTGTTGGATTCGGCAAAGGCCTTCCACTCCTCCCGGGTCTCTCCGCCCTCCATGCCGGTGTCGATCCACGGGATCAGGCTCGCGGCCAGGGGCGCGCCAAAGCTCTCGGTCGGAAAGGCATCGCTGTTCAGGCTCTCGCGCACTTGGCGGTCGAAGGCCAGCGCGGAGCTGGCGGGATTTTCCAGCAAGCCGGCCGCATCGTCGCCCAGCACTTTCATCTGAGCGACGAGTTCGCGCATATTGCGCGCCCCCGCCCCCGAGGCGGACTGGTAGGTCATGGCCGAAAGCCACTCCACCCAGCCCTGGGCAAAAAGTCCATGAAGCGCCATCAGCATGAGGCTCACGGTGCAGTTACCACCGGGGTAATTGAGGTAGCCCTCGGCGATGCCACGATCGATCACCGCCCGGTTCACCGGGTCGAGCGCGATCACGCTGTCGTCGTCCATTCGTTTGGCGCTGGCCGCATCGATCCAATAGCCGCGCCAACCGGTTTCGCGCAGTTGGGGCAGGACCTGCTTGGTGTAATCCCCACCCTGGCAACTCACGATGGCATCGTGCTGGGCCAACTCGCTGATCTGGTAGGCATCCCGCAGGGGCGGCGCACTCACGCCCACGTCGGGCGGAGCCTCGCCCACCTGGGAAGTGGTGAAGAACTCGGGCTCGATGCCCGCAAAATCGCCCTCGGCGACCATGCGTTCCATCAGGACGGATCCCACCATCCCGCGCCACCCAACAAAACCGACTCGACCAATCTCCATAAGACCAATTTAATTACCAAAAACGGCGTTCTGTGGCAAACCGGGGAGTCCTCAAGAGCCCTCAGAACGTGGTCTGGAGCAACTCTGGAGCAAGTCGCCCGCAGTTGGACACGCCCGCGCGAGCGCCTACCCTGCTCGGCCATGACCTCACCCACACCGATTCGTTTCGCCGATTCCGAAGACGCCCTGCACGAAGAAGCAACCCGGATCGCGGGGTGCAGCGATTTCGGCGACCCCGGCTACCTCGAAGGCCTACGCATCCTGCTGGACGGCTACGACCATGAGGCCCGGTTCAACGACCACGGCCACACCATGGCGCGGCAAATGATCCTGGGCATTCTGGTCGGGCGCCTGCGCTCGGAGCAACGGCTCCGGGCCATTCCAGAAAGGCTTGAGCATCCCATCGAACGGCCCATTGTGATTTGCGGACTGATTCGCACCGGGAGCACGGCGCTCCACTACCTGATGGGTCAGGACCCCGATCTGCAAGCCCTGGAGTATTGGCTGGGCTGCAGCCCTCAGCCCCGCCCGCCTCGAGACGAATGGAAGGACCATCCCGACTTCCGGAGCGCCGACGCGCAAATCCGCGCCATGTACGATGCGGATCCCTCGCTCAAAGCCGTGCATTTCATGATGCCGGACCTCCCCGAGGAATGCCGACAACTGATGGTCCAGCAATTCACCGACGACGGCTTCGAGGTCAACAACCACATGCCGACGTATTCGTCCTGGTACCAGCAGACCGACATGCTGCCCACCTACCGACGTCATCGGGACCTATTGGGGTTGATCGGGTCCGGCGATCCGACAAGACCCTGGCTGCTCAAGTATCCCGTTCACATGCGCTACCTCGACACTTTCCTCGAGGTCTACCCCGATGCGTGCATCGTCCAGACCCACCGCGATCCCCTCTCGGTTTTTCCTTCGTATCTCAGCTTGATCACCGGCTTTCGCGCCCTCGCCGAACGCGATATCGACCCGGGCGAAATCGCGCGACGCCAAGTCGATCTCTGGGCCCGCGGCGCCGAGCACGCCATCGAGGTCCGGCGCAAAAAAAATCCGAAGCAGTTCTACGATCTGCACTTCGCGGATTTCATGACCGACCCCATCGAGGCGGTGAAGAAGATCCACGCGTACTTCGGAAGAGAGCTCTCGGAGGACGGCGAAACACGACTTCGGGCCTGGCACACGAACAACCCCCAACACAAACACGGCCGCCACGAGTACAGCCGCGCCGATGAGGACATGGGCATCTCCCGGGGCGAAATCCTTGAGCGCTTCAGCCCCTACATGGAACACTTCGGGATGCAGCCCGAGGAGCGCCCCTGAATGCACGGATTCGTGCGCAAACCCCGAAGCCAGCGCGAGAGCGAACTGCTAGAGGCCAGCGCACGCCTGCTTCCCGCAGCGGTCACGGCCTCCAGTTTTTCGCCGGAGCACGCCATGGTGGTGGAGAGCGCCCAGGGCTGCCGGATCCGGGACGCCAGCGGCAACGAATACATCGACTACCTGATGGGCTCGGGCCCGCTCCTGCTCGGGCACGCCCATCCCGCGGTGGTGGAAGCCGTTCGCCAGCGCGCGGAACTGGGCAGCAGCTATCTACTGGTCAACGAAAACGCCATCGAACTTGCCCAAGGCATCGTCGACACCGTGCCCTGCGCGGAAAAGGTGTGCTTCAACAACAGCGGCTCCGAGTCCACGTTCTTCGCGCTGCGCATCGCCCGGGCGTTCACTGGACGCGAGAAGTGCCTCAAGTTCGAGGGGGCCTTCCACGGCATGAACGACTACGCCCTGATGGGCAACCAGTGGACCAGCCCACCCGTCGATTTCCCCCACCCCGTGCCCAACTCGGCGGGGATCCCGCGCGCGGTCCAGGAGCAGGTATTGATCGGCCCCTGGAACGATCTGGAAACCACCGAGAAAATAATCGAAGCACACGCCGACGAGTTGGCTGCAATTATTGTCGAACCCATGCAGCGCACTTTCCCCCCGGCGCCGGGTTTTCTCGAGGGGCTCCGCGACCTCACCCACCGACACGGAATCGTCCTGATCTTCGACGAGGTGGTCACCGGGTTTCGGCTGGCCCTGGGCGGCGCCCAGGAATACTACGGCGTGGTCCCCGATCTGGCGGCCGTGTGCAAAGGCATCGCCAGCGGCTACCCGATTTCGGTGCTTTGCGGCCGCAGCGACATGATGGACCTGGCCGACCCACGGCACCTGGCCCAGGGCGACCACGTCCGCATGACGGGCACGTTCTCGGGCGGCTCCATCGCCTGCGCGGCCGCCTTGGCCACCCTCGGCGAACTCCGCAAGGAGGGCGTCTACCCCGGACTCTTTGCCCAGGGAAGAAAGCTGATGGAAGGCCTGGGCCGCTCCCTCACCCGATCCGGAATTCCCCACCAGATCACCGGCGAACCCCCGGCCTTTCAGCCCTGGTTCAGCGCCGAGGTCGTCACGAATTTTCGCCAGGCCATCACCGCGGACCCGGCTATGGGCGCGCGGTTCAGCGCCCTGCTGGTAGACCACGGGATCCTCAAAGCTCACGAGAAATTCTTCATCTCCACCGCCCATGGCGACGACGAGATCGAACAAACCCTGGCGGTCTTCGACGCGGTCGCCGACCTACTGGCCCAAGCCGGCTAACCCCAGACCGACGGACCCGGATCAGAGAGAACGGATCGGAGAGAACGAGCCAGAGAGAACGGAAGCTAAACGCCCAGGACCTCGCGCACCGCAGCGATTACCGGATCGTGGAGCACCCCGTTGGTCACGATCACCCCGGAGTTGTTTCGCAGGGTTCGCCCCAGGGAGAAATCAAGATCCCGACCCATCACGTCGGTGACCTTTCCCCCGGCCTCACTGACCACGATGGCCCCCGCGGCGTGGTCCCAGATTTTCTCTTCGTAGTCCTTACGCGTGGGCAGACGCAAATAGATCGAAGCATCCCCTCGGCTCACCGCGCCGTACTTGCATTGGCTGTCAATCCGAAAGGGTTCCGCAGTAATGCCCAACCGCTGGGCCACCTGGGCGGAATCGGATTGGGAGGAATGCGCGGCCTCGACGGACTCGCAGAAATTCGCCGCTTCGGTCCGGCTGATATCGGTGACCCGGACCGGCTGTTCATCCCCCCCCGAAAGAGCCCGCTGAAAGGCGCCCTCACCGCGAACCGCGATAAAAAGGCAACCGGGCTCGCCGTCGGGATCCCCGCCCAGATCACCGCCCATGGGCATATTCGGGCAACCCAGCACACCGAGAACCACTTCGCCGTCCTCGATCAAAGCCAGGGCGACGGCGTACTGGTCCATGCGCAGGAAACCCTTGGTGCCGTCAATGGGATCCAGGGTCCAGTGGCGACCCGAACTGCCGCCCTCGAATGTCCCATAGTCGATGAGATCGAGAACCTCGTCCGCCCCGAGACCCGGCAGCGTGTCGCGCACATGGGCCACTACCTGGCTGGCCAATGCGTGGTTCTCCGGGTCGCGCAGCGCGGCGGCGTCCTCTTCACCCACCAGGGGCAGGTCGGGAAAGGCGCCCCGCAAAATGTGGGTCACCACGGCCTGGGCGCCGAAGTCCGCCACGGTGACCGGCGATTTATCCCGCTTGTCCATGGACGCTTCGGCCACCAGATTGGCCTGAACCGTGCGACAAAGGAAACTAGCTTTCTCCACCGCCTCGAGGGCGATCCGGCGCTCTGCTGCGTACGACATGATCGGTTGAGTAGCCGAAGGCCTTCGGCCGAGCAAGCGGCTTGGGCCGCGCCCGGACGCACCTCGAAAGCCAGACCCCTGGGCTATAAAGTCCCGTTCGACCTCCCGGAGACCCATGCCCGTTCCCGTTCGACCCCGCGACGCCGCCAGCCTATTGCTCCTCAAGCCCGAAGGCCTGGGGGCAGCGATTCTCATGGGACGCCGGCCCCCGACCTCATCCTTCATCCCCGACGCCTTCGTCTTCCCGGGTGGCAAGGTGGATCCCCAGGATCGGAAAGTGGAGTGCCCGTTTCCCCTGGAGGCCGAAACCGAGCGCGGCCTACGCAGCGGCGCGGGAGTGACGGCTCGCACCGCCCGAGCACTGGCCAATGCGGCGATTCGCGAGACCTACGAAGAAACCGGGCTGCTACTGGCCCGCCCCGCCAATTTTCACGCCCAGGAGCCCGGGACCTGGCGCGAGTTCGAGCGCCAGGGACTGGCCCCGGATCACGCAGCCCTGCGCATGATCGGTCGAGCCATCACCCCCAGCGTGAGCCCGGTGCGTTACCACGCACGGTTTTTCGTCGCCTCGGCGGCGGGGGTCCGAGGCAGCCTCAATGCCAACGAGGAGTTGCTGGATCTGGCCTGGTACCCCCTCGGCGAGGCCCTGCGTCTACCCATCATCGACGTCACCCGGCTGCTGATCGAAGAAGTCGCGCGCCTGGGGCCGCTCAAAATCGAGGGTGGAGGATCCCCCCGGCCGACTCGCCGAGCCTTTATTCACTACAGAGGCGAGTTGCCTACGGTTCGTTACGAGACTTCCCTGAATTGACCGTTGAGAAAACGTCCCGAGACCGGGTTGGGAATCCTTGTATTCCGAGAATTTAATGCTTCATTCACCCCGGCCGGCGGGACCAATGCGGCTCGGGAGAACAGGGTCTCCTTCGAGACCCTTTCCGGGGACGATATTGTCGTCGAGTTCCGGCCCACGGTGGCTGGCGCCACGGTGGGGATCAGCGGGCTCCAATTCGTACCCGAACCCGAGGGGGTGGAATACCCGCGTTCGATATTTCGGGGCGGATCTCCTCTCGGCCGGATTGAACCCGTCCCCAGGATCAGGGCATTTTGCTCCCCGGCCTGCTTTTTTCTATGAATTCTAGGAATAGAGCCGGTCGGGCTTTCGCCCGTTGATTTTTTCTGGAAATCTACCCATCAAATTCCA
The DNA here is from genome assembly GCA_012959665.1 of Myxococcales bacterium. Lineage (GTDB taxonomy): Bacteria > Myxococcota_A > UBA9160 > UBA9160 > UBA4427 > JAZXM01. The sequence goes on from DUCT01000253.1 coordinate 8,777, forward strand.
AGCTTGAACGACCGACGAGCTTTTTAGGCTTACGATCGGCCGAGTCGCCAAGTACGTCCATCTACTGGGGATACACGGGAGTAGTCAAAGCCACTATGCCGAGTCTTGATACGATTCCCATGGAGCTATGGATCGCGGCAGTTCTCGCGCTCTACATGGCATGGGCGATCGGGGCCAACGACGTAGCCAACGCCATGGGGACGAGTGTCGGCTCGGGGGCGCTGACCATTCGCCACGCCATCGTCGTGGCCGCTCTATTGGAGTTCCTCGGCGCGTTCCTTGCGGGCGGTCATGTCACCGACACTGTCCGCAAAGGCATGCTCGACATGGACATGGTCAGCCAGGACCAACTCATCTACGGGATGTTGGCGGCCCTGGCTTCGGCGGCCACCCTCCTTCTCGGCGCAACCCGCTTGGGCCTACCCGTATCCACAACCCATGCCATCGTCGGAGCCATCGTCGGATTTGGCGCGGTGGGCATTGGGGTGGACGCGGTCAACTGGAGCAAGGTCGGCCAGATTGTTGTCTCCTGGGTGAGTTCCCCACTCCTGGCCGGCGTGATCGCCTACGGAATTTTCCAGTTCACCCGGGTCATGATTCTCGATCGCACGAAGCCTCTGGAGCACGTCCGAAAGCTTGGCCCTTTCTTCTTCTTTTTCGTTTTCTTCATTATCGGCTTGGTCACCCTCTTCAAGGGACTCAAGAATCTCAATCTCGACCTCAACCTTCCGGAAGCCTTGCTGGGATCAGCGCTCCTGGGGCTCCTGGGCGCGGTCATCGGAAAGTTCTTCATCCGCCGGGTAGGCACGGGGGAGAGCGACCCGGACCACCGCTTCGATCAGGTCGAGCGCGTCTTCGTGGTCCTTCAGATTCTGACCGCTTGCGCTGTCGCCTTTGCCCACGGATCCAACGATGTCGCCAACTCCATCGGTCCCCTGGCGGCCATTTCGAGCGCAGTCAGCGGGAGCGAATTGGCCAGCAAGGCACCCGTAGCGCCGTGGATGCTCGCTATAGGCGGCGTGGGGATCGTGATCGGCCTGGCGACCTGGGGCTACCGGGTCATGGAAACCATCGGCAAGCGCATTACCGAACTCACACCCAGCCGCGGCTTCGCGGCCGAACTGGCTGCGGCCACCACCATCGTCATCGCATCGCGTCTCGGAATTCCGGTGTCCACCACACACACCCTGGTGGGTGCAGTTCTCGGCGTGGGCATGGCCCGGGGAATTGGTGCAATCGACATGCGGGTAGTGGGCAGTATCTTTATCTCCTGGGTGGCCACTCTGCCCATCGCCGCAGGGCTCGCAATTTTCTTCTTCTACTTTTTCAAAGGTCTATTGACTCCCTAGGAGGGTCCCGTG
>DUCT01000254.1 GCA_012959665.1 Myxococcales bacterium
TGACCCTATTCTGGCTGACCCTTGTCCACCCGGGTCTCGCCCTTGCCCAGGCCCCGGAACCCGAAACACCACCCCATATTCTCTTCATTATCGGGGATGACCATGGCTGGCCGAACTCCGGTTTTATGGGTGATCCGATTGTGCAAACACCGGAACTGGATCTCCTGGCCGCCCAGGGAACGGTCTTCGATTACGGATATGCCACGGCGAGTGTATGCGCCCCCTCTTTGCAGACCCTTTTGACCGGGCTGCACCCGCACCAATGGATCTTGCAGAAAAACCAGGTTGAAGCGGAAATCGGAACCACTATTCCGCGGGGTTTCGAGGTGGCCTATTTCGAAGACACCTTGCCGCGGCGACTCTTCGAGCTCGGTTACCGGAGCTTCCAAGCCGGAAAACACTGGGAGGGCACATACGATATGGCGGGCTTCGATGCCGGGACGGCGGAGACATTCACAGGACAGTTTTTGGCATCAGGACGATTTTTTGGAAGGCCCGACCCCATTGATCCTCTATGGGACTTTATTGACACATCGAGTGGAGAGCCGCTTCTTCTTTGGTTGGCACCGATGCTTCCCCACGTTCCTTTTGATCCGCCCGACCAACTCAAAGCGCTCTACGAGGGGCAGGGCTTGGATGGGAACGCAGTTCTCTATTACGCCAATATTACTCGGCTCGACGCCTTGATCGGAGATATCCTCGGCGGTTTCTCCGATCGCGGTATGCTCGAAAATACTTTGATCATTTATCTCTCAGACAATGGCTGGGAGCAAGAGCCCCATACCAGTCACTGGGCGGGCGGGCTTATCGGAGGCGCGAAAGGCAAGCTCTCGATTTACGAACTCGGTTTTCGAACGCCAATCATCTTCAGGTGGCCGGGGCACGTTCCCGAAGGTCGAGTCCTGAATGACCTGGTGTCCTTTGAAGATGTTCACGCCACAATTCTCGATTACGCGGGCGCTCCGGGTGCCGATGAGTCGCCTGGTTTTAGTCTGCGGCCCCGGATTGAAGAATCGACCAACGTGCCCGTGCGCGAGACGATCGCTGGGGTCATGGACGGTCAAAGAACTCGCGAAGAAGAGTTCGATCTCCATCCAGGAACCGGATTGGGGAGATACACGACAGGTGAGCGGGCAACCTTCATTCGTACCCCAGAGTGGCGATACCTTGCCTACCCTGACCGAGGAGAGAGTTTACTGTATAAAATCGACGAGGATCCGTTCGAGGTGTTCGAACTGTCCCCGACGTTCCCGGATGTTGCCTCAGCGCTAGATGGCGCGATGCAAGATTGGCTCGAAACATATCTCGCCGTGCCCGAGCCCTCGTCGGGTCTTCTCGGCAGCACCGTGGTGCTGATTTTTGCCTTGAGGCGTCGATGGAAGAGGCTCAGGACCTGAGCTCTGGCAAAGGGATCTGCCCGGGCGATTTAGTGATCAAATAGATCTGTGGGTGCATTGAGGCCAAGGCAGCGAACTGTTTCACAGCCTCCCGTTGCACTGGCGTGGACACGCGCGCCAGACGCACCCTATGCTTCGAACTATGGCAAAAATAGATCCAAATCCGGGTGATAACGGAGCCGCTCTTCTTCCCCTTCGCGCCCAGCCAAGGGATTTGGCCTGGCCGACAGAGGCCTGGATCAGCGGGGATCTCGACGCCAGGGTTGACCGCTCTGCTTTGAGTGGCCTTTTGGATCACGCTTTCAGTCAACCCGATCCGGAGGATCTGGATCGGACGCATTCACTCGTTGTGATTCAGCGGGGAAAGCTCGTGGTTGAGCGCCACGCAGCTGGAACCCAGCCCAGCGATACTTTTCTCTCATGGTCTATGGCTAAAAGTATCACTAACGCGTTGGTGGGAATTCTGGTCCGGCAGGGAAAACTCAATCTCCAGGATCCAGTTTCGGCAACCGAGTGGCCCGGGAGCGATAAGCGTCAGCGAATCACCATTGACCAAATGCTGAGAATGGAGGATGGCCTTCGCTTTCGTGAGGCTGAAGACCTCGGCGGCGGGTCGATTCGGTACTACCCCGCGGAGGAGTCGGACGTCATCCCCATGCTCTTTGGCGAGGGAAAAAATGACGTGGCTGGTTTTGCAGCGACGCTGCCCTATCTCGCCGAACCCGACACTCAATGGAACTACAATAGCGGGGCAAGTAATCTTCTCTCGCGATTGGTCAGCGATACGATCGGCGGTGGAGAAGAAGGCATGCGCGATTTCATGCGCCGCGAACTCTTTGATCCCATCGGGATGAAGACGGCCGATCCGCGATTCGACCAAGCAGGTCATTTCATCGGAGGGAGCCATTGCTACTGCAGTGCACTTGATTTTGCACGCTTTGGCTATCTATTCCTCCGCGATGGAGTTTGGGAAGGCCAGCGGATTCTTCCGCCGGGTTGGGTCGATTACTCGAGGACTCCAACGCCCCACGCACCTGACGGATGCTATGGAGCGCATTTCTGGGTCATTCCCGGAAGCTTGGGCATCTTTTATTGCAGTGGTATGGGTGGCCAACGGGTGATGATCAGTCCGAGCCTTGATCTTGTTCTGGTGCGTATGGGTAAAACTGAACCGCACAAGGTGGGTGCGGTGGTTCAGTTCTGTAAAGAAGTCGTCGACCTGTTCCGCCCCACCAGAGGGTGAAGACGATCGACTAGAATGGAGCCAAGGAATCAGCGGGTTTCAGGCGCGCTGACGGCGCGAGCGTCGCCTCGAGTTTGAGATTCCAATGAGCCCGATGCCCATGAGCAAGGCAGTTGAGGGCTCGGGGACCACGCTCGCTACCCGGAACCCCACGAATTCCTGCCCGGGAAAAATTGAATTACTGGTGCTCCGACTGGACGAGGAGAGCGACAGAGGCAAACTGCTCTCGAAAGACCCGCCTCTTAGGACTCGACTCAAGCTCCCGTAGCGGGACTCGGTCCATTCTGAAACATTGCCGTTCTGGTCAAATGTCCCATTTGGGCTGATCGAGTTCAAATACGCTCCAACGATCGTAGGCATGCCCAGCATGTTCGAACAGTTCGCACTATTGGTAGCAGCATCAGGAGTTGAGCACGCGATCTCCGCACCGCTCTGGGTGGCATAGTCAAGAAAGTGTTGAGCGGATTTGTCGTAATACGCAGCCTTGTACCATTCGTCTTCACTCGTCAGGAAGACCGATGCGCTGGCGTTTCTCGTGACTTGATTCTGGTTCATTCCCTGAGATGTAAGTGTGTAGGCTCCGTCTTCAGTGGTCGAATTGTTTTGTGGTCCAACAGGCTGGCCGTTGTGTAGCCAGTTGGCGAATCGCAAGGTGTCGTAAAAAGACACATAATTCACGGGTTTGTTTCCTTGGCCGATACTGACCCCGTATGTATATGCACCTTCAGATCCGTTTCGCGAGATTCCGCCAGTGGCCAACGCCATGTTCAAGCTATAGAGACCATGGCCATCGCTGTTTGCTACAGCGTTTAGGAATTCAGCGTACTGCGTATTGGTTACCTCGTATTTTCCTACGCGATACGTGTAGTCGACTCTTCCGAAACAACCTTGTGCTTTCGGGTCACATTGGCTGTTTCCTCCGGCAATGGTGACCCAATCCATGTCGACCGCCGCCAGAGCTGGTCCCACAAAGAGGTTGACCGTGAAGAGGCCGACCGTGAGCCCCACGCAAAGCACGAAAAACCGCATCCCCTAAACCTACCCTTCCCGTGTCCGTATCAAATCTTCCCAAACTTGATACGGGCGCATTGCAACCCTGCTGCATCCAAGGGGGAATACTGACACCACAGGCTTAACGAACCCTGAAGATCTGCGGGCGCTGGGCGTCGGGGGAGGGGCTGTTTCGGAATTTGACCGCTAGAAACGCCTCAATCCGCCTTTATTGCGAAGATGTTCGCCGCAAAACCTCAATCACAGGGTCATGAGAAAAATTGCAGGCATGTAATAAACTCGCATAAGAAAGGCAAGGTGGGCGGTGGCCGTAGCCCGTTGCGGCTCTGCCAGGCTAGCCCACCCAGCCCACAGTCCAGGCGCATACTTCCCGAAGCGTTGGAGCCTGTTGTGCGAGATATTCAAGGCGTCCTAGGTGATACGGAAATGACCCGCCTGGGTGTCCTCGGCCCCCAAGTCGCCGAAGTTGTCATCGACACGCGCCTGGATGAACTCTCCCCAGGTAAAGGGCCGGTAGTGGGGCGCTGGGTCACCGATGCCTGGAATCGGCTCAATCACGGCTGTTAGAGAAGGATTGTAGAAATACGGGATGCTGTAGCGAGCCTGGTCGGTCATGGGCACGACTCGATGGACGGCGGCTCGGTAACGGTCGTTCGTCCACACTTGGAGTGAATCTGCCAGGTTGACGACGATTGTTCCCTCACTTGGGGGTACGTCAATCCATCCATATTCTCGAGAGTGGGTTTGGAGACCGCCGGTGGTGTCCTGGAGAAGCAGGGTCAGAACACCCGGATCCGTGTGGTAACCCAGGGCTGTTTCGCCGAGAGCGGGAAGGTCGTCCCGCTCTTCGGGGGGAACCGGGTCTATTGTGGGGTAGTAGTTGAGGCGTACCGTGCTTGTGGGCGCGCTCCCGGGATGCGCTTCAGCCACGGAAGGATTCGAGCCGAGTGCCGAATGAACAAGCTCCAGGGTTTTTTTCGCTAGGTTTGAAAACGCTACGAAGAAATCACTTTGGGTATCGCGAAAACCTGGCAGCGGATCGGGCCAGCGGTTCCGTAGCTTCCCGGCCGTGCCTTCGGGTTCCATGTAGTCGAAAACTTCTTTGCAGTCTCGAAATCGCTTGGTGAGTTCCCGGTCGTACCAGCCCATGGGTCGGTCCTCGGTGCGCCTTATATTCTCCTTTATGGCTTTGGGCGAGGCGAAGAACCGATGGGTGTGCTGCCATGTGCGCTCGATCAAGTCATCGAGACCGTGTCCCGTCATGAGGAAAAATCCGTGATCCTGGCAGGCCTGATCCAGAGCCCGTAGATCGGAAGAGCCGGGTTGACTTATATCGATGGTCGGGACATCAGCCATTGGAAGAGGTTTGCACAGCGGTCGGCTTGACGCACGGGAGCAGCCGGAAGACTAGACTGCCGAGGGCCTTGCTCACCGGGGGGATGGTCTTGGCCGGCACGGCGCAATAGGGACCTGAAGCATTCGTCCTTCGGGTAATTTTTTGTCGAGTGATGGGATTCAAGTGATAGAATTCCGATCCCATTCCGAAGCGAAATTGAGTTCGAAATCCAGGACCGAGGAGATGACCCATGGCGCATAAAAAAGAAACCCAAGCTCTGCATGCCGGCTACCGAGCCGACCCAACCACTGGAGCCGTGGCCGTACCTATCTATCAGACGACCAGTTATCAGTTTGACAGTGCCGAGCACGCCGCAAGTCTATTCGCGCTCTCCGAAATGGGGAACATCTATACGCGAATCATGAATCCGACAACGGACGTTCTTGAAAAACGTCTGACAGCGATGGAGGGCGGGGCCGCCGCAGTCGCACTGGCTTCGGGGCAGTCCGCATCGTTGTTCTCGATCCTGAATATCGCCTCTGTGGGGGATAATTTCGTTTGCTCCCAACATATTTATGGGGGGACCTGGAACCTTTTCGACGTCACGGTTCGCGATATGGGGATCGAAGTACGCTTTGTTGATCCGACTGATCCGGAAAACTTTCGAAAGGCCACTGACGAAAAGACTCGCGCTTATTACGGCGAGACGCTTCCGAACCCCAAACTCGAGATGTTTCCGATCGCCGAAGTAGCCGGGATTGGACGCGAACTCGGTGTGCCCCTGATCATGGACAACACGGCCGCCCCCGTGATCTGTAGGCCTTTCGAGCATGGGGCCGCAATTACCATGTATTCGACGACCAAGTATCTAGGGGGGCATGGGAACTCCGTGGGCGGGATCTTGATTGATGGCGGCACCTTTGATTGGGAAGGGAACAAGGAAAGGTTCCCCCTCTTGACGCGTCCGGATCCCGGTTATCACGGGGCGGTCTGGTTGGAAGCCGCCAAGCCCCTGGGTCCCATCGCCTATGCGCTCAAAGCGAGAGTGACGCTTCTGCGCGACGCAGGAGCAGCCATGTCGCCCTTCAACGCGTTTCTTTTTCTCCAGGGGATCGAGACCGTCACCCTGCGAATGGCGAGACATTGCGAAAACGCCAACGCGGTCGCGGACTACCTCTCAAACCATTCGAAGGTCAGCCACGTGATCCATCCAAGCAAGCAGTCTGGGGAGTCCCGAAGGCGCGCCGACGCATATCTCGAGGGGGGCTATGGCGGGCTTGTAGGAATGGAAGTCGATGGCGGGAAGGCCGCCGGGCAGGCCTTCATCGACAATTTGGAGCTTCTCTATCACGTGGCGAATATTGGAGATGCTCGCAGCTTGGCGATTCATCCGGCCAGCACAACTCACAGCCAGCTCTCCGAGTCGGACCTGTTGGCGTCCGGTGTCACGCCGGGTTACGTGCGGCTATCGATCGGAATCGAACATATCGACGATATTATCGCCGACATTGACCAAGCTCTAGCGCGGATCTGACCCGGCCGTAGAGTGGCTGGTGAAGGTTTAGCTCCTCAGTCCCTCATTCCTTGCCGGCCAATTCGGCCAAGTCAAACGGGTTGGTGCGATACAAGTCATTGATCCAGTTGGCGATCAAGAGGAACGCATAGGGTCGCCAACTATTCATGGGCGATTTCTGGGGGTCGTCTTCGGGGAAATAATTGGCTGGGAGAGCCGTCTCGAGGCCGGCCTCTCGATCGCGCCGATATTCCTCGGCTAGAGTTTCCGCATCGTATTCCAGATGATTCAAAACAAAAACGTCCTGAGTTTTTGAATCGACGACCATGGCGACGCCCGACTCGGACGACTGGGCGAGAATCTCGAGATCGGGCGCCTGTTCGATGGCTTCGGGCTTGTTTCCCGTATAGCGGGATACGGGCATCGGGAACCGGTGCGTAAAGCCTGCCAGGAAACCGGCCGGCCTTTGGTCGGTTTCCAGCTCGTGTTCGAAAATGCCAAAGAGTTTTTTCGGATGCTCGTACTTTTCTACGCCGTGAAGATGGTACATCAGAGCTTGGGCGCCCCAGCAAATCCCCATTCTGCGCGCGACGTGAGTCGTCGACCAGTCGATGATTTCGGTCAGTTCCGTCCAGTAGGTGACGTCTTCGAAGGCCAACCGCTCGATGGGAGCGCCAGAGACGATCATGCCATCGAAGAACTCATCATGAACATCCGAAAGCTTTCGGTAGAATTGCTCCATGTGGCCTTCGGAAACATTCTTAGGCGCATAGCTGGCTGTTGTCATCAGGGTCAGCTCGATCTGTAGGGGCGTATTCCCAAGGAGTCGCGCGTATTGAATTTCTGTTTGATGTTTTCGGGGCATTAGATTCAAGAAAAGTATCTTGAGCGGCCGGATGCTTTGGTTCAGCGCACTCCTCGCCCCGATAATCTCGATGCCCTCGGCTTCGAGTTCCTTTCGTGCGGGAAGTTCGCTGGGGATCTTGATGGGCATGCTTGGTAGGCGCTCAGTCAGGAATGAAGGTGTTTAAGAAGGACGGCCTACGACGACCCGCTTCTGCCTCAATAGGGAGGGCACTGGGTCGTGCACTGGGTCGCGTACTGAATCGTGTATAGGTGTTGCCACTGAATAGCGCCGTGTGCCACAAAAATCAGCCTGATCTCTGGTAGGCGTGCGGTGAGTCGGGTCGAGTCAAATCTTGAGTCCGCTCACCCGCCCCATTTCCTGGTTGACTTCCGGGAACTGCCTCGAAGAGTTGTAGTATAGGAAGGGCCCGTTGGCCTTGATTGTATCGACTCGGACCCGGACTCTCTTATACCCGACAGTTACGACCGATGGTTCTACCCGACGGTTATACCCGACAGCTCCGCCCAGGTTGCGCCGAGAAGCATGGATCCATAACCCGCCCTCGAATTTATTTTTTCATGATCAAAAGTAGGCCCTGAAATGCGTGCCCCTCAATATTCGTCGGATCCCTCGGAAATTCTTTCGGCAGGGGTAATCGAGAATCCCGATGCATTTTATGCGCGGGTGCTCTCGGAGTGCCCTGTTTCGCGAATTGGTGAAACGGGAGTTCACCTCGTCGCAAGCTGGGCGAAGATCCTTGAAGTGCTGGGTCGGGAGGAGGACTTCTCGGCGAATCTCACCGGCGTCCTGATCCGGGGCGCTCAAGGGCAGCCATCGACATTCGATCTCCCTCCCACAGAAGGCACCAAAGTAATTGCGACGGCAGATGAGCCTCGACATAGCGTTCACCGTCGCCTGGTGAAGCCCGGCCTGAGCAATGAACAGATTGGGAGCTTGGAACCCAGAATCCGTCGTTGGACTCGGGATGCGCTTTCGAGTTGGCTGCTGTCGGGGGCCGGCGATTTCGTGCCGACTGCCGAGATCCTGCCCGCGAAGGTTGTGGGGCACTTGCTGGGATTGCCCGAGGGGGACGCCGAACAGCATCGAGCTTGGGCGATGATGGGCGGCGAAATACTGGCGGGCGACGTGAGCGGCCCTGGGCTTCAGAACTTGGCGCGGGAGACGGCGGGCATTGCCGAGTATTTGGGGGAGCATATTCGTTTGGCGCTGAGCGGTGGGGGCGGACCGCCCGAGGGCTCCCTTCTGTGGAGGCTCGCTCTCGGCGTGGGGGAGGGTGAAGTCAGCCTCTCCGAGGCAACGGGGATTGCGATTGTCATGTTCGGTGCAGGAGGGGAGTCCACCAGTGCGTTGATTGGATCTTCGGTCAAGCTCCTAGCGGAGTCCGCCTCCCTGGTCCGGCGCCTTCGCGAATCGCCCGAACTGATTCCCCGTTTTGTGGAGGAGGCGGTGCGCCTAGAGCCCCCGTTCAAGTTTCACTATCGAGCGGTACGTCGAAAATGCGAGCTGGACGGGTACGCGCTGGCCCCGGGCGACCGATTGATGCTGCACTGGGCCGCCGCGAATCGCGATCCCTCGATCTACGCCGGGCCCAACGAGATTCAACTGGACCGAAAATACCCGAAGCACCACCTGAGCTTTGGCCGGGGGGCCCACTTTTGTGTGGGGGAACAGATCGCGAGACTCGAAGGGCGGATCATGATCGAGGAACTCCTTCGCTGCCCAGGAGAATTCGCACTCGACTCAGGGGATCCCCCGGTCTACGCGCGAAGCATCTTTGTGCGACGGCTGGAGAGGCTGCCCATCGCCGTCGAGTAAACGGCCAGGGCGCCCCTCTCGCCTCTCTCCCTCGGGCTCGAGGGTGTGAGATAGCCTAGTAACTCCCGCCGACGCGAACACCCCAGGTGCGAGGCGGCTCGTAGGCCACCGTGATGGGGCGGCCCAGCAACCCGCTTCCCACGCTCCGAGTGGAGCGCACATCCTCATCGGTCAGGTTTTCAACAAACCCCTCAATGAACATTCGGTCATTCTCCGACTCCCATCGTGTGCGGATTTGCAGGGTTCCGTACGAAGGTTCACGACTGTCATTGCTGTTGGAAGCATTGAAAAAGATCTCATCGGAGATGAAATATTGAATGCGCGGAATGATGCTGCCGTTTCCGTTGAGGGACCAAGCGTATTCTGCGGCCAGGGTCGCGGTGTGCTCTGGCGCCCGGATCATGGTGTTGCCAGAAAAATCTTCGATCTCTCCCGTCGCAAAATTGAAACCGGTGTACTCCAGATACTTGGAGTTCAGATAGCCGTAGACGACGCTCAAGCTGAGATCTTCGACGGGTTCCCAGATGCCTTCGAACTCGATACCGCGAACCTGGGCCCGGGGCGCGTTCTGGATAAAGCCGGTGTTGTCGAATTGGGAGGAGACCTGGAGGTTGTCGTATTGGTAGATAAACCCGGTGATATTGGCCTGTACGGTGTTATCCAAAAATCGGTTCTTGGAACCGATTTCGTAGGCCCAGAGCGTTTCTTCTTTTGCAGCGCCCAGTGCGGTAGTTGTGCTCAGGTCGGCGGGGCACCCCGTAGCGAGGGCATTGCCGTTGATGTAGCCGGGCTTGTAGCCGTGAGAAACCGAGGCGTAGGCCATATGGTCGTCGGCGGGTTGGAACTCGATTTTCAAGTCTCCCGTAATGCCGTCCCAACTCTCCTCGTCATATGTGTTGGTGCCCGG
>DUCT01000255.1 GCA_012959665.1 Myxococcales bacterium
GTCGAGCATCTGGACTCTTTGCGGGTCGAGTTCTCCGTGGGTGATGATCGTTCCCTCCAAGGCTCGGTCATCGCCCGAGGGACAGACCGCGGGCCTTTTCTTCATGCGCGGAGCCACCCGCTGGATCAGCTTTTGGGCGCTCTGGACGTTCTTTCGCATGACGCCGAGGATCGAGTCGACATCGACATTGTCGTGTCCCGGATGCCAGCAGTCGTAGTCCGTGACCATGGCCACGCTGCAGTAGGGAATCTCGGCTTCACGGGCGAGTTTGGCTTCGGGCATGTTGGTCATCCCGATCACGTCGCAACCCCATTGGCGGTAGAGCTCGGACTCGGCGAGGGTTGAAAACTGCGGGCCCTCCATGGCCAGATAGGTTCCGCCCCGGTGGACCGGGATGCCCTCTTCCCGGCAGGCCTCTTCGCACCAATCCCCCAGGCGGGGATTGACCGGGTGGGCCATGGAAACATGGGCGACGATCTGATCCTCGAAAAATGTCTTCTTGCGGGCGAAGGTCCGGTCGATGAATTGATCGACGATCACGTAGGTGCCCGGGGCCAGTTCGTCCCGGAAGGAACCCACCGAGGAGAGCGACAGAATGTCTGTGATGCCCGCGCGTTTCAGGACATCGATATTCGCCCGGTAGTCGATGGCAGACGGACTGAACTGGTGGTTGCGGCCGTGGCGGGGAAGCAGGGCCAGGGGAACGCCATCGATTTCCCCAAAGAGGATTGCATCCGAGGGCTCTCCCCAGGGACTTTCAATTCGCCGCCACTCGGCTTTCTCCAGGTTCCCGACATCGTAGAGTCCGCTCCCCCCGATGATGCCGAGCAGCGGAGCGGGATGGGAATCGGTCATAGTCCTTCGTCCTTCTCGGGTGGGGCATCGATCCCATCGTTCTCGGGAATTCGCGCCCCCGGGATGGGGGGCCCACTGGCTTCCATGATCGCCGGATCGCATTCGCCCAGCAAGGCATAGAGAGATGAAATGCGGCCCCGGCACCGCCCGGCTTTTCGCTACCCTGGGCCGAAATCAGGGCTCGGAAGGTAGGGGCCGGCAATTGACGGACCTGAGCGCATCCTGATCAAGAAGTAGGGTGCCCAAGAGCCGAGAGGGGAGATCATGCGCCTGGGAATCAACGGTACGGGTCTGGTGCAGAAGGCCTCGGTGCAGGCGATTGTCGACCACGCGGCCCGCGCCCACGACGACGGGTTCAGTAGTTATTGGCTCGCCGAGCACCCCACAGGCGGCCTCGACGCCATTACGGTGCTTGCTCTGGTGGGACAGTCGGTTGCTGAGATTGAACTGGGAACCGCGATTGTTCCCACATTTCCGCGCCATCCCATGGCGTTGGCCGGCCAGGCACTGACGGCGCACAGCGTTCTTCCCGGCCGATTCACCCTGGGCATTGGCCTTTCCCATGCCCCGATGATGGCGCAACTGGGTATTGGGTTTGAGAAACCCATCCGGCATTTACGGGAATTCCTCTCGATCTTGATGCCCCTGTTGGAAGAGGGCAGGGTGGCCTTTGAAGGGCAAACTCTTTCCTGTGAAGCCGAGGTGTTTGGCCGGCCCACAGACGCGTGCCCTGTGCTGGTTGCCGCCCTGGGGCCTCAGGCATTAAAAGTGGCGGGAACCCGGACGGCGGGAACGACCTTGGCCTGGGTCGGCCCCAAGACGATTCGCGAACACATCGTGCCGCGGATCAGCGCGGCGGCGGAAGCCGCGGGAAGAGGGGCTCCCCGAATTGTTGCGACCCTGCCTGTATGCATCGCCGATGATGAGGAGACCGTGCGCCAGACCGTAGCCCGGGGCCTTTCGATGTACGGGAAGCTCCCTTCTTATCGGGCGATGTTTGAGCGCGAGGGCGTGGATGGACCGGGGGACCTCGTTCTCGCGGGCAGTGAGGAGCGTGTCGCCGACGCGTTGGGGGACCTCGTCCAGGCGGGAGTGACGGATTTCGCGGCCAGCGAGTTCGTTCGCAGCGGTGAGGAATTCGAGCGAACCCGGGCTTTCCTGAAAGCCTTTCTGCAAGGCTCCTGACCCCGCCAGATCCACTTCTCCCGGGACCATTGTGCGGATCCATGAGACATTTTGTCTGGCTGAGTGGAGCCCGGGACATGAACGGAGATGAGAACGCGATCGAGCAGTTTGCTGAGCAGGCGTGTTGCGCCGCTGGCGCGCCCCTCTTAGAAACTTGGCTTGGGGAACATCTCCGGGGTCGGCGGGGCGGTCGCTTGGCAAATTACTTGGGTCCGGCCCGTGACGGGCTATCTGGGAGTCGCCACCGCCGGCTCACCGGCCCGGAGCGGAGGGAAACTCCTTCAGGATTTTGGACACGGCCTCAGAGATCACTGCCTGAGAATCATCACTGCGTGACAGGCGCTTGGAAGCCCACCCGACCCAGACGGCCTGTTCGGTCTTTCCGTCGTACAATTCTATAGACAGCGTACCCTCTGTATACTGCTGTACGCTGACGTTAGAAGTCGAGTGCCAGCCCCCATATCGATACCGACCGCCATACGGGTAGACGGTGGTGGCCATTCCAGGCGACTGGTGAACGCGGATTTTATCTTCAGACCCTACGCTGTACGCCACGACCATGTCTGCCACCTCGGGGGGTACGGCCAGCCAGTAGCCCAGGCTCTCCAGGGTTCGGTTGACCGAGGAGCGTATTCGCTGGTCATCGAGTGGGCTGATGAAACTTACTGTATTCACGCCAGACTTGGCTTTGCTCAACGGCCCAGGACCGACCCATGCGAATGTTTTGTAGCGGGTCAGGTCCGCGCTTGGATCCACATCGAACCCTGTTTTGATTGAAGAGGCGCAGGAGAGAGCCCAGACTGCAAGTAGAAAAACAGCGAATAGCAGTGGTTTTTTTCGCGATTCCATAAGGCTTGGATCCTCAGAGGTTTTATTAATCCGGGTAGATGCTAGTCGAAAAGAACAGCTAGTGTCGTGGCGTCAAATCCCCCATTCTCTGCGGCGTTCGACGCCCGGTGTCTGGATCGCCTAGAGACCGAGGGCTCCCTGGACTTGTAGCGGAGTGAGCGCCGGGTCTTCCGTACGGGCGCAAGGGGATCGAGAGACACACGCCCAGGATGGTCCGAGGATGTCAGCCACGTCGCCACGTGGGGCACCGGGGCGGCGACCAGCGGACAAGCTCTGTCCAACTTCCGTTCCGAACGCAATCCCAGGCCAAAAGGAACCAAGGACTGGGAACGCGAACAGGTGAAGAGGCCCCTCCGCGGGCTCCCGATAGACGCTCAACATAGCGCCGACAACCGGACGTTGTGCCAGACTCCAGCTTGAGTGACCTAGGCTCGGCACGAGTACCGGTGCTGGCACTGGAAGAGTGGGGTGGGGATGCGGATTGCCGAGGCGGAGACGGGAGTAGGCGCAAAGTGGGCGCTCTACGTGTCGATGGCGTTGGCCGCTCTATGCGTGGTTCTTTTGACAGTCTTCAGCAACCACTATGACTGGGACGCCTTCTATGCCCTGGCCGAGGTGGACTACAGGGCGTGGTGGGTGGACCACGAGCTTCCCCTCTGGAGTTACCAGTTGTGCGCCGGGATTTCGCGAATCGCGGATCCCCAGGCTTTCGGCCTTTCTCCTCTTTTTATATGGGTGTTGATTTTCGGCTCTTTCTGGGGATTGAAGCTCCTCGTTCTTTCCTCGCTGGCGCTGGGTGTTTTCTTTACGGCGCGGCTCATGGAACTGGTGCATCGCCATGCCAGCGAGCAATCCCTGCCGGGCAGGCTCTACGTCACACTGGCGATGCTCTTTGTATTCGGCAATTACTTCATGTGGCATCTGCTAGTGGGGCACGTGACGTTCGGCGTGATGTCGCTCGCCGTGGGAATCGTCTACCTCACCTTGAAGGGTTATCTCGAGGGTCTTTCGCGTTGGGAATTTGGCTGGGGCACGCTCCTTGCCTGGCAGCACTACAGTGGCGCGTTCTATCACTCGACAATTTATTTTCTCGTGCCGTTCTTCGTCGCGTTTGGAATTTTTGGATGCGTCGAATTGATTCGCCAGCGTAGAGAGCCCGGTGTATTGCATCGCTTCGGCAGTCGGCTCCGCCAGGCTTTGGGTTTCAATGTGGCCGGTATTGTGTTGGGTGGGTATAAGATCTGGGCGGCCTGGTCCTACAGTCGTGGAATTGGACGCAGACACGATGTTGTCGGCGAGGTCCTTGATCCGACCCAGGTCGGATTTCAGCTGCTGGTACCCACATGGCACCGCGAATTTCTATTTGAATTCGATCTGGGAAATTTCTGGGATGTCCACGAGTACAGTGCGTTCAGCTTACTCGTGCCCCTGGCTCTAGCCGTTGGGCTCTGGACATTGGCTCGCCGACCCGGCTTCAAGGGTTTATTCAACCCTTCGAGCGTCGGGCTCTTCGCGGGAATCTATCTCTTCGTTGCGTTCCTTTTCTCTCTCGGCGATTTCGCAATGCTGTCCCCCTACGGACTCGTCAACCGGCTGCTGCTCTCTGGGGAAGCGCGAATTATCGGACGCTTTCACGTGGGTATCGTTCTGGCGCTTGGAATGGTCCTGATGGTGCTCCTGAGGCTGCCCTCTCGGCGCCCGTGGTTGGGCGACATCGCAAGCGTCCTGCTGCTGGCGGGGCTCATCGGAAACCTTGCCGGCTTCGCAACGCTGATGAGCAAAAGCCAACTCCAGAAAATACTCTCCTACCCATCGGAGCCCTCTGCGCTGATGCAGAGTTGGAGAAGGATCAAGCTGTTCCTGCCCTATGTGCCGAGAAAGGGCGATGAATTGCGTCCCGACGCTACGGTCAACATGTACCAATATGTTTTAAAAGGGGAGGGTATTTTGAATTGCTACAACGCCCTGCCACGATTGCCGGGACGTGCCCCCCGTCGCTTTTTTGTCCCCCTCATCAATGCATCGGCGACCGCGCCCAGTCCTCAGTGCGGGGCGAAAAGTAGATACACCCAGAACCGAATCATTCTGAGCGAAGCCTGTCGGGATTTGGTCTGCGTTAACGCGGCGCATATCAATCCCTATGGGGGGACTCCGCTCTTTGAGATCACGCCGGGTTCCCCGGGTTTCTGCGCCAGGCTTCCCGGGAAAGACGCTGAAGACAATCCACTTGGAGTTGGAGCAGGGACGGATTGATCTCCCGGGGAGAGGGGGCATTCAATCTGGGCCCTGGCTCAACGCTGGGTATGGGCGGTATGTCGTTGCTATTGGGAGACCCGTGACGGGCGTTCCCTGGCGATCCTGAAGCTTGGAGTAGACCGTTTTTTCGATCTTTACCGTGCGGTCTATTCCTTCACCACGAGGTGATCGCGCAGTTCGTTGACGTCACCTTCGGGAACCGGGAAATGCGGCGACAACAGATCGCCGCAACGCTGGATCGCCTGGGTCATTCCATCGGCGAAATCGCCACGCTTCACCCCCTGGATCATGAGGTCGACCAACTCCTGCCAGACTTGCCCGTCCACTTTTTCTGCGATGGCCTTGTCGGCCAACACGACGGCGCGGTGCTCCATCAGGGACACATAGAGGAGGATGCCCGTGTGTCCCTCCGTGCGGCCGACTCCGTGTTCGTAGAACTCGACCTCGGCGCGCATCTCGACTTGTTGGATCTGATCGGCCTGGGATGTGAGCAGGCGCTGGGTGACATCGAGTCGCGAGAGGGCGACTGCCAGCCCGAAGGCGAGCCCCCAGCTGGCAGTGAGCCACACCCAATGCGGGCCGCCCAACCTCGACAGATAGACCGGAAGATCACTGAGTAAAACACCGAGTAGCACCAGGGAAAAAGCGAGCAGCGGGACGTGCCCGACGGTTGAGGATCGTCTCACTAGGATTGGAACGATCTCTCCCGAAGTGCGCGACTCTGCATCGGCGATCGCCGTCTCGACTCGCTCGGCACCGTCCGTGCCTAGCAGGCTGCGCGCCCAACTGGGAAGTTCTTGCATTACCATCCTCCAGAAGCTCCGCCGCCGCTGAAGCCACCACCACCACCTGAGAAACCGCCGAATCCGCCGCCCCCCATGCTCCCTCGGCCGCGGTGTCCTCCCATGCTCCCCATCGCCAGGAAGGGCAGGAATCCCGATCGCATGGAGAAGACGAGAAACATCATCAGTCCATAAAAAATAATCTGCCAAGGGTTCGGTTCAGCTTGGTTCGGCGCGCGTGGTGCGCGCACGTGCCCCTCGAGATAGGGGGCTAGGTCGACGTCCGGGTTAGTGATCCGGGCGATTTGGTAGACGCCCATGAGGACACCGCCATTCATGTCGCCCGCGCGAAAGAGCGGCGTGATGCCCTCGTCGATAATACGCTTGGAATAGGCGTCGGTGAGGGAGCCTTCGAGGCCTTGTCCAACCTCGATGCGAATCTTGCGCTCGTCCCGCGCGACCAACAGCAACACGCCATTGTCGCCCTGCTTGCTGCCGAGCTTCCAGGCATCCGCGACCCGGATCGAGGCCTGTTCGATCGTGAGCCCCGCTAAATCGGGAACGGTCAGCACGGCGAGCTGGGTCCCGCCGATCTGCCGCAGGTGCTGCAAGGCAGATTCAAGCTGCTCGCGACTCGCCTTGGACAATATTCCAGCGCGATCCGTCACAGCCGAACGCAGGGGCGGAATGTCGAAGTCGGCAGCGCTCGCACTCGACGCGAGGAATAGGACCAGAACCAAGGCTCGAAGCCGACTGCCCACTCTATTCATCTAGAACTGGACCTCGGGCGTCCTTTCGACCGCTTTCTGCTCGGCATCGCCGAGGGCCCATTGGGCCATCTTGTCATAATGATAGAAGAGGCTGTTCGTCAAGCTTGAGGGGGGAACACTGACCAGATTGTTGAACTGTTTGATCGATTCGATGTGTCGCTGGCGCGCGATCGTGATGCGATTCTCGGTTCCCTCAAGCTGAGCTTGAAGCTCCCGAAAGTTCCGGTCGGCCTTGAGTTCCGGATAGCGTTCGACCACAACCATCAGCCGACCAAGGGCCTGGCTAAGTCCGCCTTGAGCCTGCTGGAACTGCTGAATTTGCTCCGGCGTAGAATTCGTGGGGTCGATCGTCGCACTGGCCGCGCTGGCCCGGGCATTCACTACGGCTTCGAGGGTCTCCCGCTCGTGGCTCGCATAGCCTTTGACGGTGTTCACGAGATTGGGGATCAGGTCCGCGCGCCGTTTGTACTGATTCGTGACTTCCGCGACGCTCGCTTCCACCTGGTTGAGCGCCTTGGGAATCGACTGAACCCCGCACCCCGCGAGACTCGAGAGAAAGGCAAGGGCGATCAAGATCCCCGTGGTTCTGTGTGTGAACGAAGGCCGCATGATGTCCCCTCTGGCTGCAGTGTTGGAGACGTACCGTAGCAGGCTGTGAGGGTAGGGCATTCAAGCGGGGCTCGGGCACAACGAGCGGATATGGGCGTTAGGTCGAGTGACGATTGGAAGGCCCGTGATGGGCAAACTCGGAGGGCACCATGGACATGATCTGTCCGGAGAACGGTGCAGGCATTCCCGAGGCTTACGACGCCTTCTATAACCTTTGCGAGTCCGAGCCAATCGACCATGTCAAGTCGCTCCCCTACTCGAGGCTGGGCCAGGACGACGGAGCCTTGACCCGAAGCGCCATGGAGAATAAAGAAATCGCGTGGTCGGCCCCTTGGCTCGCATTGCCCCGAGCGGGCGTGGTCGCTGGCCGAACCGTCGGATAGACTCAATGGCTTGTCGGCATATTCGGCCGGCTCACCCCAAAAGGAGAACGGTGTGGGAGAAGCATATATTGTGGGGGCGGCGCGAAGCCCTCTCGGGAAAAGAAAGGGTGATCTGGCAGGAATGCATCCTGTAGATCTACTCGGAGCAATACAGAGCGGACTGGTTGCGCGACTGGGAATCGACCCCAGTGAAATCAATCAGGTCATTGGTGGCTGCGTTTCGCAGGTAGGCGAACAGAGCTTCAACGTGGCTCGAACGGCTTGGCTGGGAGCGGGGCTCCCTATTGAAGTGCCCGCGACGACCGTGGATAGCCAGTGTGGTTCGAGCCAGCAGGCCAGTACTTTGGCTGCAGGTCTGGTTTCTTCGGGCCTTGAAGAAATCGTGATGTCTTGTGGCGTCGAGTGCATGTCGCGGATTCCGCTGGGTTCGAACTCTCAGTATCAAGGGCGGCCGATCTCGAAGCACTATCTGGAAACCGTTGGCGGCTTCAATTCTCAGTTCGACGGGGCGGAAATGATCGCTCGCGACTGGGAGATTACTCGCGACGACACCGACGCCTTCGGGCTTCGCAGTCAAACATTGGCTCGCAAAGCCTGGGACGCAGGTAGTTTTGAAAGAGAGATCATTCCCATCGAAGCTCCTGTGCTCGACGGAGAGGGTGAGCCCACGGATGAAAAACGAAAGGTTCTGAAGGATGGTGGGTTGCGTGATACCACTCTGGAAGGACTCGCTCAGCTCAAACCCGTGGTCGAGGGCGGCATCCATACTGCTGGGACTTCTTCACAGGTGACGGATGGCGCCTCAGCGGTGGCCTTTGCGTCTGAGGCAGCGGTCAAGCGACTTGGTCTCAAGCCACTTGCCCGAATCGTCGACTCCACGATTGTCGGTTGCGACCCTCTCAAGATCCTCGAAGGTCCGATTCCCGCGACTCAAAAACTGCTGAAGCGCACGGGACTCTCCATAGACCAGATCGATACCTTCGAAGTCAATGAGGCCTTCGCGAGCATCGTGCTTTCTTGGCAGAAGGCTTGCGGGCCCGACCCCGACAAGGTGAATCCCAATGGGGGTGCGATCGCACTCGGGCACCCCACGGGCGCGACAGGGGACCGTTTGATCACAACGGCCCTTCATACACTGGAGCGAAATTCAGGGCGGTACGGACTGATTGCCATGTGCTGCGGTGGTGGGCTCGGGACAGGGACGATCATCGAACGTCTCGATTGAGAAGTGCGCTTTGGGCCTAAATGGCATGGCACTTGTCAGGGCCCGGTCAGCGCTAGCTGGCTGGGCTCTGACTGCGCGTGATCTAGGCAGGGAAAGAGCCCCTTCCATCGAGCCCGGTATCCCGGCAGGCGTGGCCGTGACGGGTAAGCGGGGTCACCAGTCGCGCTCTGAGTCGCTACTGTTCTTGACCGCATTAAAACCATAGAACCCCGGAGGAGAAAGTCATGTTTAGCCATGTGATGGTCGGTGTGAGCGATATCGAGAAATCGAAAAAGTTCTATGACGCTGTGTTTGCAACCCTGGGCCTCGGGCCGGGCGCCGACAACAAAGGTCGATATTTCTACGTCAGTCCGGGCGGCGTCTTTGCGATCACCGTTCCGATCGACGGCGCGCCAGCCACCCATGGCAACGGAAGCACGATCGGTTTTCGGGTCGAGTCCGCCGAGCAGGGAGATGCCTGGCATGCAGCCGGTGTCGGAAGTGGAGGAAAAGCAATTGAAGATGCGCCCGGCCTCCGCGAGAACGGAATGTACCTTGCCTATCTCCGGGATCCCGACGGAAATAAGATCTGCGCACTCTGTCCGCCAAGCTGACCTCGGCGTCTCCCTCGGACTTCAGGGCAGGAGCACGGCAGGCGTTGCACGATCAGAACACCCGGGTATGGGCGATCTGATGGAGTGCGTTGCGCCAATTCTCGGGAATCGAATGTAAGATCCGAGTGACGCCGACTGTGCGTCATACCCTCGTGGCTATCAGCGCGCTAAACAACGGTTACAAATGACCCATCTCTCAATCCTCGACCTCGCTCCTGTGGCCCAGGGCAGTACACCTGCCGATGCCCTTCACAACTCTCTCGATCTTGCGCAACACGCAGAGACTTGGGGTTTTGAGCGCTATTGGCTTGCGGAACACCACAACATGAAGGGTATCGCGAGCGCGGCAACGTCAGTGGTGATCGGGTACATCGCTGGCGGGACGTCGAGCATTCGGGTGGGGGCCGGCGGGATAATGTTGCCCAACCACTCGCCTTTGGTGATCGCAGAGCAGTTTGGAACGCTCGCATCTCTCTATCCCGGGCGCATTGATCTTGGGCTGGGACGTGCGCCGGGGACGGACCCTCTAACTTCT
>DUCT01000256.1 GCA_012959665.1 Myxococcales bacterium
AAATAGAGGAACTCCCAGCTTTCTGCCGTGTGAATCAATTGGCCTCGAGGGGATTTTTGAGGCTGTGGATGGCCGCAAAAATTGATTCCGGTCGCGCACGCTGGCGGTACGTGTCGGATTGATAGATCCAGCGTGCTCGGCCGGCATCGTCCACCAGAATCGCCGTGGGAAAGGCGATGTCCAGACCCTCGCGGCCCTCGCGGTGCCGAATGTTCAGCACGTCGAGGAGCTTTCCGTCCGGATCCGAGAGGAACGTAAAGCTGGCCTTGATGTGATCGCGTAGCCGGCGGGATGTTTCCGGCGGATCCACGCTCACCGCATAGAGGTTTACGCCCGCGCGATCAATTTCGTCGTAGTAGCTTTCGAGCTGGACCAGCTCGGCACGGCAAAAAGGTCACCAGTCGCCGCGGTAGAAGATATAGAGAGCGGGTTCGCGCGGCTCTCCCGCGTCCAGACCTTGAATCGTTCCGTCCTGATCTAACAGTGCGTAGCTCGGGAAAGACTGGCCGACTTCGAGTGCGATGGTGTGATCGGGGAGAAAGCTCCCCTGAAGGAAGTAGAAGGAGAGAAAAGCAACGACCGGCGCCTCCAGGCCCAGAATGAGCCAGTTGGAAAGCTTTCGCTTCCTGGCAAGTGCGGCCAGTCCGAGCCCTGCACCCGACCAAAGCAAGCCGAGTAGGAGCCAGGGAATCCGAGCGTGAATGAGTTGCTCATGGCCAAATGGAACGCCCGACGAGCTCAGTCCGGCCACGCACCAAGCCAGGCAGCCAAATACCAGAAGCGATGAAATCCAGATCACTGGGCGAGCTTAGCTGCTCTAGGTCCGGGCCGGAAGGTACGGGCGTTGGAACTGTGCGGTTCTCCTACTTCTTCATCGCCCCCTCTCCATATATTCGGGAGCACGACATTCCCGGCGGACTGGCCCCAGCCGCCCAATTACCGCCCGGTCGCCGCCCAAAATTTGTAAGGTCTGGTGTTGCGGGGCAGGCGGGTATCAATCCGCCCGGGAGGCGCGACATGGTGGAGCGCGGAGATCGGCCGGTGGAGCGGAGCGACCTGGCTTTGGTAGATGCACTGGGCCTGGGCTCTGTTCCCGGGATCATCTCCATCGTGGGGGGCGGCGGAAAGAGCAGTCTGCTCTTTGCACTGGGAAAACTTCTTCCGGGTCGCACGGTTCTTACCACCACTACCCGAATCTTCGCCAGCCAAACCCGACTGGCCAGTGCCGTCTGCAGTCTTGATGACGAAAATTGGGAGCGGGTGCTCTCCCAAGGAGTCGGCAGTGTGCTCGTCGTGGGCCACATGGATGAGCGACACGCCATGGGGGTCCCTTTGGATCTGCCTTCCAGGATTCTCGCTCGTCCCGATGTGGACTGGGTAATTGTTGAAGCGGATGGTTCCAGGCGCTTGCCCGTCAAGGCGCCGGCCCAGCACGAGCCGGTGATTCCCACTGAGACGGGGACTCTCGTGACCGTCGCTGGCCTCGACGCGCTTGGGGCGCCGATTGCGGAGGTCGCCCATCGTCCCGAACGAGTGAGCGCGGTGACCGGGTTGCCCCAGGAAGCGACCCTGACCCCCGAATCCTTAGGACAACTCCTGGCTTCCTCGCGTGGCGGGGGCAAATCCGCGCCACCCGGCGCGCGTCGCATGATTCTGGTCAACAAGGTCGAGTCCGCTGGGGAATTGGGGCTTGCTGCACAAGTGGCGCTCTCTGCCCTCGCTGAAGACTCGGTGGAACGCGTGGTGGTGGGGGCTCTGCGAGGTGATCCGTCATCGGGCTGGCGCGCCTGGCTGCGCTGACGGGGCCGACCCGAACCGCATTGAAAACTGCATTGAAAACCGCATTGAATACCGCATTGGAAGCGAAAATCGGAAGCGAAAATTCCATTGGAAGCGGGAAACCTGATCCAGTCGGCGGAATCTGCCACGAAATACTGTCCTGCGGCGTCTGTTTGCGTCATGGCTGCGGCACAATGTAAAGAACGCGCGACTCGGGGTGGCTGCTCCCAGCATCAGCATCTGCAACAATACCCTGGCCTCCGGAAAAGTCGTCCATGTGCCCTCGGGCAATGGGGCAGTCAACGGAGTTCTGGCACCGATCGATCCCGTCTCGGGAGGAGATGATCAAGTGGCCCTGACAATGAGCCAGTAAGAGCGGGAGGCCTTTCTTGGGGGTGGCCCGAACGCTGGCGAACTGCGGACTATGGGAAGCTTTCCGAATCTCCGGAGGCGTGAGAGCTCTTTTCCCCAAAGCGAAGAGGAGAAACATGTCGAATGCAATCGCGGCCTCTCGGGTCGTATTGATAGTGGCCTGCCTCTTGGCATGCAGCGTCGAGGCTCCGCCGAAAAATGTCGTGAGCTCACCGGGAGAGCTCAGCTCAGAGATCAAACCGGCGAGCGAAGTCACCCGCCTCGCCAATGCGGCCGTACTGAATCGTCTTCCATTTGGAGACGAATCCGACTTCGAACGGGCTGCTCGAGGTTTTATCGCTGGCCCAGATGCTCTCGTCATCCGGGGAGACGACGGCCACGTGGTGTGGGATATGACGGCGTACGACTTCATCCAGGGGGACGCTCCGGATAGTGTTAATCCGAGCCTCTGGCGACAGGCCAAGTTGAACGACATGCACGGTCTCTTCGAGGTGGTGGATGGTATCTACCAGGTGCGGGGCTACGACCTCTCCAACATCACCTTCATCCGCGGTGAGACGGGTTGGATCGTGGTCGACCCGCTGATCACGGTTGAATCTGCCAAAGCTGCCCTGGATCTCGTAAACCAGGAATTGGGTATTCGACCGGTGGTCGCGGTTATCTACACCCATAGCCACGCGGATCACTTTGGGGGGGTTCGTGGAGTAACGACTCCCGAGGACGTGGCAGCGGGTCGGGTCCGGATCCTCGCACCCGAGGGCTTCAGTCATCACGCAGTCAGCGAAAACGTTCTGGCTGGGAACGTCATGACTCGCCGCGCGGAGTACATGTTCGGTGGGTTACTGGAAGCCGGTCCCCTGGGCCGGGTCGATGCGGGACTGGGGAAGGCGACCTCCAACGGCCGGGTGTCAATGATCGCGCCGACGGACATTATCGGAGAGACCCCCACGCCCATTGCGATTGACGGCGTGGAGATGATCTTCATGTACACCCCGAATGCCGAGGCTCCGGCGGAAATGATGTTCTATCTCCCCCAATGGAAAGCCTTCTGCCCCGCCGAAGAGGCCAATGCCGTATTCCATAATCTCTATACCTTGCGAGGCGCTCAGGTTCGGAGCGGAAAGGACTGGGCGACTTGGCTCGAACAAGCCATTCAACTCTTCGGCGCTGACATGGAACTGGTCTTCGGTAGCCACCATTGGCCGCGTTGGGGTCGGGAAGAGGCCGTCGAATACCTTGCGAACCAGCGCGACCTTTATGCTTTTGTGCACGATCAGACACTGCGGTTGGCCAACCAGGGCCTGACTCCCCGGGAGATCGCAGACGTCCTGAAGTTGCCCGAAAGTCTGGCCCAGCAGTGGTACAACCGCGACTACTACGGGACCGTGCGCCACAACGCAAAAGCGACTTACCAATATTACCTGGGTTGGTTCGACGGAAATCCAGCGCATCTGAGTCCTCTTCCTCCCGCAGAAAGTGGCGCGCGCTACGTGGAGTGGATGGGGGGAGCCGATGCGATGATCGCCCGGGGCAGGGCGGCTTTCGCCGAGGGCGACTACCGGTGGGTGGCCGAAGCCATGAATCACCTTGTCTTCGCCCAGCCTGAAAACGAGCAGGCGCGCTGGCTTCAGGCCGATACTCTCGAACAAATGGGCTATCAGGCCGAGTCCGGTCCCTGGCGAAACTTCTACCTGTCGGCCGCTCGAGAACTCCGCGAAGGTGTCTTGGGCGAACGCACGGTGAATACGGCGAGCGCCGATGTGGTGGCGGGGATGACCTCGGCCATGGTCTTTGACTTCATGTCGGTTCGGCTGAAGGGACTCGAGGCTGCTGACGAAGATATGATCTTGGAGATCCGCTTTACCGATCGAGACGAACTCTGGGTACTCGATTTCCAGAATGGCGTTCTCCACGCACGAGAGGGTGTCCCCGCCCCGGATCCGGACCTCGGCCTGGAAATGACCCGAGCCGATTTTCTCGCCTTGCTTTCCGGTGCGGTGGGAATGCCCGGCCTGCTTGCAGGCGGGCGGGTCGATCTTTCGGGTAATCCCCTGGTGCTGGCGACATTCGGTGGTCTATTCGATCGCTTTGAACGAGGTTTTGAGATCATCAGGCCGTAGGTGAACGGGCGTCGCCATGCAGTCGTCGCAGTGGGCCCGCTTGGCCGTCCATTTAGGCGCTCCCTTTTCCTCTCCCCTCACCCGTTTTTCTTCTCCCTCTTCCCCCTTCGGTGCTCCCTCCTCTTCGGGTAGACTGTTATGATGCGTTACTCAATCGAGAGGATCCAATGACCTACGCCGCGGGCCGCCGTCTATTCGATGCCGATAGCCATATCATGGAGTTGCCTGATTTTCTGATCAACCATGCCGACCCGGCTATGCGCGACAGGTTGCCCCCCATTGACTACACCCGCTCCTCCATGGATGAGGGCGAAGGCTGGAAGCTGGCCAAGGCGGGGGGCCACGACCGAGCATACGCCGCGGAACTCGAAAGCCTTGGCGGGGTCGGGCTGATCCGGGGTCCCAAAGAAGAGAAAGCTTTGGGAGCATTTGATTCTGCAGATCGCCGGCGAGCACTGGATCTCCTGGGCTTCCAGAAACAGCTCGTCTTCTCGACCTTGAGCGGTACGGTGGTCTTTGATCGAAGGCTCAACCCCGAGATCCAATACGGCGCAGCCCGGGCCCACAATCGGGGTATGGCAAATTTCTGTGGCGAAGATGCGCGAATGATGGCGGTGGCCAGTATTCCGCTTCAGGATCCAGCGTTCGCGATTCGGGAACTCGAAACTGTGATGAGCGAAAAAGTCGAGGCGGTCTGGGTGCCTCACGGAGATGCCGGTGGGCGCTCCCCAGGCCACCAGGATTTCGATCCTTTCTGGGCACGGCTGGCAGAGGCCGGTATTCCTTTCGTGATTCATGTTGGTGGGTATCCGTTGCAACTCCCCAAAGCCTGGATGAACAACGGCCAACCCGTTCCCCAGGACTGGATGGGGGGAGGCGAGAACGTTCGCGGCAAGGACTTCACCATCATGCACCACGCTCCGGAGCGCTTCCTCTCCTCGCTCCTGCTTGACGGAGTATTTGAACGCTTTCCAGGGCTTAGAGGGGCAAGCGTGGAGCTGGGCGCCGGTTGGGCACCGGCGTTCATCGAAAGGCTCGACGATCTCGTCGCGATATTTGGTCGCACCGAGCCCGCGCTCAGAGCCTTCAAACGGAAACCCTCGGAACAACTCACCCAACAGTTTGGTTTCACGCCATTTCCCACGGAAAACGTGGCGCGACTGGTAGAGCGTTCGAACTCTGACCTCTATCTTTTTTCCAGCGACTACCCCCATGCCGAAGGCGGACGCAATCCGATTGGAAATTTCGAGGCGGGCCTGGTTGGGCAGAGCGAATCAACCTGTGAGGCATTCTGGTCGGGAAATTTCGAACGAATTTTCGCGGGCGTTCTCTAAGCTCGCGCCTAGAGCATCGGCCTTGCCAATTCGGATTCTGGCTTGAATCTGAATCGGTCTGCCCCAGGTAAAAGGACGAGTGCTGTGAATCTGCCCGGCGATCCCTCTAGCGCGGAGATCAAGGAAGAGGCAAACGCGTCCGAGCAATCTCGCCTTGCGAGGACCCCGGTCATCTTGGCCATAGGACTGGTCGCGCTCTTTCTACGGGTCATCTACATCATCGAGGTCTGGCCAAACGCGGTGGCCCGGCTCCCCATGATCGACGCGGAAGCCTATCGCACTCGCGCGCTAGAAATTCTCGGCGGGGATTGGTTGGGAGCGTCGGTTTACTACCTCGACCCGCTTTACCCATTCTTTCTCGCGGCCCTCTACGCGGTCATCCCGCCCGACTCCATGGGCATCCTGATCGCTCAGGCGTTTCTAGATTCGCTGAGCGTTATGTTGATCATGCTGATCGCCCGCAGGGTATTCGATGATCGAACAGCATTGATCGCCGGCGTTATCGCGGCTTCCTACAAGCTCTTTTTCTACTACGACGGCCTTCTTCTCAAAGCCCCATTGATGATTTTTTTGATGGTCTCCGCTCTCTATCTGGTCACTCGTGCAGCCGACCAGGCCCGGGTGAGGGCCTGGTTTCCCGCCGGCTTTCTTGTTGGACTGGCAGCGTTGACCCGGGGTAATTCTCTGCTTTTCGCGCCTGGGCTACTCATTTGGCTAGTGGGTTTCGGCCAGGGGACACGACGAGTCCGTCTTGTCTCGGCGCTGGTGTTTGGGCTGGGCCTGGCCACGGCGATTCTGCCCGTCACCCTTCGAAACTACGTGGTCGGCGATGACGTGGTTCTCCTGAACAGCCAGGCGGGGCAGAATTTCTACATTGGAAATTTTCACGGGAACGATACCGGCGCTTATCTCGCACCCCCCTTTCTTCGGCCGAATCCTAAGGTAGAGGAAGCCGACTTTAAAAATGAAGCCCAGCGCATCAGCGGCCGGGAGATGAAGCCGAGCGAAGTTTCGAACTTCTGGCTCCGGAGGGGTGTCGAGGAAATCGCATCGGACCCCTCACACTTCATCAAGCATACGTTTAGGAAGGCAATGGTCTTCTTGAATCACTACGAAATTCCCGACAACTCAAGCTACGAGTACTACCAGTTGCATGTTTCAAAAATGCTGAATTTACCCTTTCCGTCCTTTGCCTGGATACTCCCCCTCGGCCTCTGCGGCATGTTTCTGTCGCGGAAACGTCCCCTCCCTGTAGTGCTGATTCTGTTCTTTTTTTCGTATGCCTCGGGCCTCCTTCTCTTCTTTAACCTCTCTCGCATGCGACTTCCGGTTGTTCCCGTTGTCATCTTGTTTGCGGCCTTCTTTCTCGGCCATTTATGGACTTTGGTCCGAAAGCGCGAACTCAAACAGCTGGTTGCGCCTGGGCTGGCATTGGTCGTGCTCTATCCCATTGCTCTCATGGATATCATTCATGAGGATATGTCCGTTCGTTACTACAATCACGCCACTGGGTTTTTGACCTTGAGCAAGCAACGCTGGTCAGAAGGGAATGCCTTTGCGGACCAAGGAGACAACGCGAGCTCACGTAACTCCTACGCCGAATCTTTCCGGCAGAGATCCCTGGCAGACAAGGAACTCCTGCGGGGGCTTGAGGAATTTCCGAGCTACGGGAAGTTGCAGGCGACGTTGCGGAACTCGATGTTGAAGCGGGTCAAACAACTCGAAAATCATGGACTTAATGAACAGGCATTGGAGCACGCGATCCGATTGACGCAAGTCTTTGTCGGATTTGCGGATGGGTATCTGCGCCTTGGGTCCGCCTACGAGCGATTGGGTCGGCGAAATTTGGCCGGCAAACAGTACCTTCGTGCTCTTGAACTGGAACCTGGAAATAAGGCCGCCACCGCCGCGCTGGAGCGAATTCGAATTCCGCCTCGCGCTGGGCACCGGACTTCTGGCGATCTCTCAGAAGAGTAAAGCAAGCCGAAGAGAGGGCCTTGTCGCGGCATGTCCCTTGGTTTATTTCCCTGGGGATTTGCGTCTGGACGAGCTTGAATGAATCGGGGATGGGCTCAGTCCGAGGGGGTCGTATCCCGGTGGGTGAGGGCCATCAACGCTGGCGAAACAAGAATGTCGATCAGGAACGCATTCGCGATTGTAAGGCTGGTCAGCAATCCGAAGTAATACAAGTTGTTCATTTCCGCGAAAATGAAAATGAAGAATCCGGCGGAAAGCACTACGGAAGTGACCAGGAGAGCATGGCCCGTGGTGCGAAGGGTTTCGGCACTCGAACGGCGTACGTCACCCGTCTGGAGAAAGTTTCGCCTGAAATTATGCATGTAGTGGATGGTGTCATCGACTGCGAGCCCAATGGCGATTCCTCCGATCATCAGGGTAAATGCGTCAACAACAATTCCCGTCCAACCCATGATGCCTAGGGTAATGATGATGGGCGCAAGGTTGGGGATCATACTTACGAGCCCAATACGAACAGACCCGATAAACATGATCATGAGCGGCGTTATGATTAGCAAGGCGAGGATGTAGCTTCTTGTCATGCTGACAATCACGGAGTTGATCGTCATGCTCATGACTGGGAGAAAGCCAGTTCCGCTGACTTCCACGCCAGGACCAAGCTTCTTCTTGAAGCGCTCGACCGTTTTTTCGATATAGGGCGAGTACAGAAGGGGGTCCATGTAGGGCACCCGAATCGACATGCGGGCGATCTGGAATTGCGAGTCCACCAGGGTGCCCAGGTCATCGGCGCCGCTGTTCTCGAAGAGCAGGAGTTCCTGGGCGATGAGCCTGGAATCCTCAGGGATCCGGTACGCGTCGGGGTCGTTCGAGTTGAGCGCCTGGTTGATTTCTTTGATGATATTGACGATGGATAGAACTTTACCGACCGAGAAGTCGGCTCCATCTTCGGGCTCTAGAAGCTCGCCTTCCAAAGTGTCCAAAGCGTCAAGGAAGTCCTTGGATTGAACGCCATTTTCCACACCCGTATCCGCCACTATTTCGAGGACCATGGAGCCCTTCAGTTCTTCATCGAAGAGGGCAGTCGCCAAACGAAGGGGATGCGTTTCGGGCAGCCAAGCCATTATGTCGTGACCAAACTGGAGGCGAGAAGCGCCGGCGAGACCAAAAGCGACAACGAGCATCGTGACGCCGAGCACAGCCCGCTTGTGACGGATCGAGAAGTCACCGACAGCCACCAGTCCCCCACCGATTCGACTCCCTGTGTTGGATCGGTTTTTCCCGGCTGATCCAGAGGATTTCGGTTTCAGGGGGATGACCGCGAGCAGTGCGGGCAAGAGGAAGATGCAGTAGATCAGCGCAAGGCCGATCCCGATGGGCGCGAAATACCCGATTGCTGAAACCGGGGCAACTTCGGCAGTGGCGAAGGAAAATAATCCTCCGGCGGTGGTGAGGCTTGTCATGCATACCGGTAGCCCTGAGTGCCCCAATGCGTGGGCAATCGCGTCTTCTTTTGATTCTCCCGCATCGAATTTCTGAAAGAAGATTGTAAGGATATGAACGGCTGCGCCAATTCCCACAGCAAGGAGAAGAGAGGGAAGGATTTGGGTTGGTGCGCTGAGGAATTCGCCGGCGATGGCCATGCTCCCGATCGTTCCGGAAACGGCCGGTGCCACCACCACCAGGGGGAGGATGACTCCCGAGAGTCGCCGGAAGAGGGCAAGGAGCAGCGATGCGATGATCAGCACCATGAGGAGAACGAAGCGGATCATGTTGTGTTGGATCGCGCTTGCAATTTGGTCCTGGAGAACCGGGGCACCATTAATCTGAATTTCAAAACCTGCGCCTTGGAAACGTTCGACGACAGACCGAGTCGCATGGACGAATTCAGCATTTTCGGCGCCCGAGAGGAAAGCAGGCGGTTCAAGGTCCTCCGCATCCTCCAATGTCTCGAACGCGATCTCCTCCTCAATTCCTTCGGACGAGTAGGCACTGGACTCGATGCTCACCGTGGTCAGTCGAGCATCGGATGAGATCAGGAGGTTTTCGTATAGCGTGTTGGCGAGGGCGTATTCTCGTAGCTCCCACCAGGCTCCGGGGGTTTCGGGCCATTCTTCGAGGAGATCCTCGACGATGAGCCGGTCGCCTTCGCCTCGGGTGACACGTGCGTTGATCAGGCTGCGGACTTCCTCAAGATGCGGCACCTCCTCTTCTAAGGCGCGGTGAAAATCACGAAGCCGAAGAAGGAAATCAGAATCAAGGGCGTCCGGCGTGTGGACAGCGGCGATGATGAGTTCGCCCCGGCCGAACTGATCCCGAAATTCATTGTAGAACTGCTTGGCGGGATCATCGTCGTGGAGAAAGGACTCGGCTGAAGTGTCCACCGAAATCTTGGG
>DUCT01000257.1 GCA_012959665.1 Myxococcales bacterium
CATTTGCTCTTTCGCTGGCCATGTCTGGGGTACTCGGAGCCTTTTTGGCGAGCGATGCCTTGGCCAAGGCGCCGAAGACCGACGACGACAAGACCCTTTACTTCATCGGAATGGTGATCAGCGGTCAGCCCCCCTTCTCGGCCCTGCGGCCCGAAGAGGTCGACATGGTCGCCCAGGGCTTGAAGGATTCCCTGGCGGATAAAACCGTCGAAATCAACCCCGAGGAATACGGCAGCAAGGTCCAGGCATTCGTCCAGGGCCGCATGGATGAACAGGTCCAGAAGCAGAAGGCCGCCGGTGAGGCCTACCTCGCCGAGAAAGCCGCCAGCGACGGCGCGAAGAAAACCGAATCTGGCCTAATCATTATCGAGAGCGAGCCGGGCGACGGCGATTCTCCCAAGGCCACGGATACCGTGCGAGTCCACTACCACGGCATGCTCGCCGATGGCACGGTCTTCGACAGTTCGGTGGACCGGGGCGAGCCCGTGGAGTTTCCGTTGAACCGTGTGATTCCCTGTTGGACCGAAGGCGTCACCATGATGAAGCCGGGCGGCAAAGCCCAGCTGATCTGCCCCGCGGAAATCGCCTATGGGGATCAGGGCGCGCCGCCCACCATTCCGGGTGGAGCCACGCTGACCTTTGATGTTGAACTCATCGAGATTGTGCCGGCCCTCTAAGGGCTAAGGGCATAGTCACTGGTCCGCGGGCCGCCTCGTCTTCCAGGGGTGGCCCGTCTTCTAGGCCCAGAACACGGGCCTAGCCGCCCGGGCATCTAAGCGCCCTCTTCCTCGTCTTGCCCCTCGTGCTTGTCTGCGCGAAAGCGCCCCTCGAAGCGGGCGTTGGCGTCGCGCAGGGCGCGCTCGGGATCCACGCCCAGAGCCCGGGCCAGTGCGACGGCGGTAAACAGCACGTCCCCCAATTCTTCCCCCGCGGCCTCGGGCTCGGCGGAAAGATCCAGGAACCGCTGGGCCAGTTCGGCCTTGAGGGCCTCGGCGGAAGGGGGCTCCAAGTCCGCCTTGGCGCGCCCCTGAAGCTTGGCCGCGCGCATCAATGCGGGCAGCGCCTCGGCCACCCCGCCCAATGGGTCGCTGGTCGCGTCGCGGCGTGCGGCGCGGTCCCGGCGCTCCTCCGCCTTGGTGGCTTCCCAACTTCGGTGCACTTCCTCCAGAGAGCGCGTACCCGGCGCCTCGAAGACGTGGGGATGCCGGCGCACCAACTTTTCCGCGATGCCCTCAGCCACACGATTGAAATCAAAATGGCCCGCTTCATGGGCGAGTTGGGCGTGGTAGACCACTTGGAGGAGCAGGTCGCCGAGTTCCCCCAGCAGATCCTCCATATCGCCTCGACGGATGGCGTCGTCGACCTCGTAGGCCTCTTCGATGGTGTACGGCGCGATGCTTGCAAAATCCTGTTCGCGATCCCAGGGACAACCGTCCTCGGGGTCGCGCAAGCGCACCATGATCTCGAGCAAACGCTCCATCGCCTTCATGGGCACCTTTCCGCTTTAACTCACCCACGATCTCGCCCGGGCACCCGGAGCCTGGGCCTTCCCGCCTCGGCCGCCGCCCCCCCCCCTCGAATGGGGGCGCGCTGGGTCAACCATCCGCATCGCCCATCAGTCCCTCGAAGCGGGGCTTGTCCGTTGCTTTCATATAGGCATCGCGCCCGGTGATTTTTCCGTCTTTGGCCAACTGGAAGAGCACGTCATCCATCGCCTGCATACCGTCTGCCTTACCCGACTGTATCACCGACGCGAGCATCGGCGTATTGCCTTCCCGAATGATATTCGGAAGACCGGGCGTGCGCAGCAGGATCTCGTTGACCGCCACCCTCCCCTTTCCGTCGGCGGTGGGAAGCAGCAACTGGGACACAATCCCCGCCAGGGATTCGGACAGACTCAATCGAACCATGTTCTGCTCATCCGCTGGAAAGGCGTCGATGATCCGGTCGATGGTCTTGGCCGCATTGTTGGTATGCAGGGTCCCGAAGACCAGCATGCCCATTTCCGCCGCCGTCATGGCCAGGGAAATCGTTTCCCGTTCGCGCATTTCGCCCACCAGAATCACGTCCGCATCCTGGCGGATTGCCGAGCGCAGCGCCGGGCCGAAGCCCAGGGTATGCAGCCCAACCTCTCGGTGGGAGAACGTCGATTTTTGATTCTGGTGCACAAATTCCACGGGGTCCTCGATGGTGACCACGTGCCTTGCGTAGGTTCGGTTCAGCTTGTCCACGATTGCGGCCAGGGTGGTGGATTTACCCGATCCCGTAGGCCCGGTCACTAGGACCAAGCCCTGATTCAAATCCGCGAGGCCCGCAATCGCCTCGGAAAGGCCCA
This sequence comes from Myxococcales bacterium, assembly GCA_012959665.1. Classification (GTDB taxonomy): domain Bacteria; phylum Myxococcota_A; class UBA9160; order UBA9160; family UBA4427; genus JAZXM01. The sequence goes on from DUCT01000257.1 coordinate 2,336, forward strand.
ACTTTTCGACGGAAATAATTTCTTCGGGGATGATCCGAAAGACCGCTGCGGCACCCTGGTTCTGCACAAAGTAATTGGCGCGAAAGCGCGCCATTCCCTCGATCCCATAGGCGAAGTCGAGATCTCGGGTCGCCTCGAATTCTTGCCAGGCCCGGGGCGAGGCAATCTCTCTCAACATTCCGCGCAGGGCCTCGTCCCCCAGGACGGGCTCACCCTCAATCAATCGGATTTTGCCCTTTTCCCGAATGCGTGGCTGCAACCCCGCCGAGAGGTGAAGATCCGATCCGTCGTTTTCCTTCAAGTATTGAAGCAAGCGATCCAGTTCCGACACGCGGCTTTCTCCTTCGAACCTCACACCCGGTTTCAAACACCGGCCGTGATGAGTTTCTTTTCTTCTGCGATTCCAAGTGCGGTCTCGCGACTGATTTTCCCGGAAGCCACCAACTCGTTGAGCGACTGCTCGAGGAGAAACATCCCGTGCGCCTTTCCCGTTTGGATGGACGACCGAATTTGAACGGTCTTCTCCTCGCGAATCAAGTTCCCGATGGCCTTGTTGATGACCAGCACTTCCAGGGCCGGGATCCTGCCCTCAACGTCGATCCGAGGCACCAGGCGCTGGGAAATCACGGCCCTCAACGACTCCGAGAGCATGGTCCGAACCTGGCCCTGCTCGTTGGAGGGGAAGGCTCCGATCATTCGGTTGATTGTTCGTACCGCGTTGTTGGTATGCAGCGACGCCAACACGAAATGTCCCGTTTCGGCAGCGGTCATGGCCAGGGAGATGGTTTCCAGATCGCGCAATTCGCCGATCACGATGACATCGGGATCCTCCCGCAATGCGCCGCGAAGTGCCCGAGCAAAGCTCTGGGTATGCCGCCCAGCGTGGCGTTGATTGACGATGCAGCGCTGGGAGGGATGAATCACCTCGATGGGATCCTCGATGGTCAGGATGTGTTCTTCGCGCTCTTGGTTGATCAGGTTCACCATTGCAGCCAGGGTGGTGGACTTTCCGCAGCCCGCGGGCCCGGTCACCAGAACCATGCCTTGGTGAAAATTTGTAAAGCGCGCGAGATCGCTGGGCAGCCCGAGTTCATCCAGGGTCGGGGGCTCGGCTGAAATCGACCGGAACACCGCATCGAAGCCGCGCTGCTGGCGGTAGGCGTTGGCGCGAAAGCGGCCCACTCCTTCGAGATCGAAGCAGAAGTCGATTTCCCCCTCCCGACGCAGTTCTTCCTTTTGGACCCGTGTCAGAGCCGAGGCCACGAGACGTTCCACCTCATCGGCGGAGAAGCCATGGGTTTCAGCTTCCGAAAGCACACCGTGGGTTCGAAGCCTGAGCCCGCCCCCGGCGTGCAGATGAATATCACTGGCCCCGCGGTCCCGGGCCGAGCTGAGAAGTCGACTCAGGGATTCGGAGTCGCCTTCAACCGGGGATGCCAGGGTCAACCCCAGGGAGTCCTGTTCGACCGCGCCGGCCCCACTCGCCGAATCCGCCTTTTGTCCCGGTGCCGAGGTTTTGGGGCCCGGTGCATCCGGCGGGCCCGCGCCCCGGGTTTCCGCTTTCAGCTCGGCGTCCTTACGCGCCTGATGTTTCGCGATCAGGTCCTTCTGGACCGCAGCCAACTTTTCGAGATCCTTGGCGGTGACGAATCCCTGTTCCACCAGGATCTGGCCGAGACGCTTTTCGGGAGAGAGCCCCTGCTCCCGGGTCGCCTGATTGAGTTGATCCATATCGATCATCTTGAGCTGAATCGCGATGCGACCGAGCAGGGGAAGTTTTTTTTCCGCCATGGGATGGCCCTGTCTTTGTTTTCTGCCGGCGGAGCCGACTTCGGGGAATGCCAACTGGATCGGGACGATGGAAGCGGTGGGCTTGGAGCCCGAAGGCGGGTAGCCTCTGCGACCCTTAGACCTTATCGCCTAATCGCTTAATCCCTTAATCCCTTCGGACACTCGCCCCACAAAGCTGAGCCCAAGTTGCCGCCTGCCTGCCCGTCGGCTCCATAATTCCCTCGGAAGGAAACTCGCCCCATGGCCGAAACTGAAGCGTCTCCCGCCCCCACCGTGCTGACCGGGCGCCAGCGCAGACACCTGCGCGGGCTCGCCAATCCGCGCAAGCCCCTGGTTCACGTGGGCGAAGCGGGAGTTTCCGAGGCCGTGGTCCGCGCTCTGGACAGCGCCCTGGAAGGCCATGAACTGGTCAAAGTCAAACTCCAACAGCCCGCCGACAAGAAAGCCGAGGCGCAGCTGCTCGCCGAGAAAACCGGCGCCGCCCTCTGCGGCCTGGTGGGCCACACCGTCATCCTCTACCGCCCCAGGCAGGAAAACCCCGAGATCGAGCTCCCGACCCAGGGCGAGTCATTCCCTCGGTCCCGGTAGAAGCGCTTGTTTAGAAGCGCTTGTTTAGAAGCGCTTGTTTAGAAGCGCTTGTTTAGAAGCGCTTGTTTAGAAGCGCTTGTGTCCCCGCCCTACCAGCCGCGCAGATCCACCGGCCAGGTGTCGATCACTTGGTCGCCGGCCACAAGATGGAAGCTCTCGTGGTAGGCGACCGTGGGATCGACATGGGCCGGCAGGACCCGAATGTGGTCCCCGATAGCCACGGGTTTTTCCGGGGCGAAGGTGATGTGCTCATCGGAGCAGAACCAGATCCGCGCGCCCTCGATGGTCGGGTTGCCGTGGTCCATGCCCAAGGCCTTGAGGCCGCAGTCGGCCACCGCAAAGCCGTCGCCCAGGGAGATCACCGTGGCCAGAACCCAAAAGGCCTGGGCAAAGGGCAACGCCAGGGCCGCATAGGCGGTATCCATCAAAACGTAGGACCCCGCTTGGATTTCACTCGCCCAGGTGTTGCAGTCGTAGGTGCCCGTGCCCCCGGCCGAAATCAACTCGCCGCCCACCTCGGCGTGGGCCTTCATCAGAAGCGCCATGCTCTCGCTGCAGGCCTGCTCGCGTTCGGCCCGAGCCGCGACGCCCACAGCATGCCCCTCATACCCCATGACCCCGCGAACCCCCAGACCCTTGCGACGGGCGGCGTCGGCCAGGGCGCCCGCGCGAGCGGGCGGACAACCGCACCGGGGCAGCCCCACATTCACGTCGATCAGAACCTCTCCGACTCCGCCCCGAACAGCCGCATTGATGGTCTCCTCCGAATCCACCGCCACCGTCACCCGGGCATCCAGAGCACCGAGGCGGCTCGCATCGAGCACCTCGTTGGCCAGGAGCAGATCCTCGCCGAGGCCCGCCGCCGCCATGCCCTCCATCTCGCGAATCGTGGCGCAGCAGAAGCGCGAGTGCCCCGCGGCGCGCTGGCGAGCCGCAATGGCGGTGCACTTGTGCGCTTTCACATGGGGGCGCAGACGCTCCCCCGGCAGGGCGAGCGCCATCGCGGCAATATTCGCATCCAGGGCTTGGGGATCGAGGAGCAGCGCGGGGGTCTGAAGATCGTGGATCGTGGCCATTGAGATCAGACCGTCGGCCAGGTGTCGAAACATTGGGTGTGGCGCTCGAAGGCCCGGGCCACTTGCAGGACCAAGTCATCGCGATGACGCGGGCCGACGATCTGCAGGCCAACGGGAAGCCCCGCGCTGGACAGACCCGCGCGCACAGTCGCCGCCGGATGCCAGGAGAGATTGAAGGGCATGGTGAACGAACCGAAATTGGCCGCCGGCTGGGGGCGGCCGTCCAGTTCGGCCAGGAAGGGCCCCCGGGCGGGGGGCGCGTCATAGGGAACCGTCGGTGACAGCAACACGTCGTAGCGCTCGAAAATATCAGCCAGGGTGGCGTTGATCTCCGAGCGGAGGCGGCGCATTTCCCCCCAGCGCTTGGGGTTCATTTTCGACCCCGCCTTGACGCCCCCGATGAAGGAACGCCCGAAGTCTTCCTCCTGCCCGGGCAACAGGGCATGCAACCGGGCCAGCAGTTCCCAGGAACCGCTGAAGCCCCAGGCCCCGCCAGGCTCGGGCAAGCCCACCTCCAGGGCATCCAGGGAAATTCCGATTTCGGGCAGCACCCCCGCCGCCTCTTCGGCGATTCGGGCGACATCGGACTGGACCACCGCGTAGCCGAGGTCCGGCGAATAGGCGGCCCGCAGGCCGCTGGGCAGGTCGTCGAGGATGGCGCGATAGGAAAAACCCACCGAGGGCAGGGAATTCGGGTCCAGGGGGTGCGGCCCAGCCACCAGATCCAGGTGGAGCGCGGCATCGGCCACGGTCCGGGTGAGCGGGCCGTGCACCGAGGTGTCATCCATCACCCAGAGATCGTGGGGGCCGGTCGGGATCCGCCCGTAGCTTCCCTTCAGGCCGAAACAGCCGGTCACCGAGGCGGGAATCCGCACCGAACCGCCCCCATCGCTGGCCGTGGCCAGGGCGATCACGCCCCCGGCAATGCCCGCCGCCGACCCGCCGCTGGAACCCCCGGGCGTCCGGTCCAGGTTCCAGGGATTGTGCGAAGCCCCGAAGAGCAGGTTCTTTGAAATCGCCGTATAACCGAACTCGGGGGTATTCGTCTTGCCCACCACCAGGGCACCCGCGGCGCGAAGCCGCTCGGTTTGCAGGGAATCCCGAGTCGCCCGGTTGTCCTTGAAGGGCACCGATCCGTAACTCGTCACCATGCCTTCGACGTCTTCGAGATCCTTTACGCCGAGTGGGATCCCCTCGAGTTCCCGGCCCTCCCCGGCGGCGATGCGCGAATCCGCCCGGCGAGCCTGGTCAAGCAGCAACTCCTCATCGGCCACACTTGTGAAGCAGTTGAGAGTCGACTGGGTTTCATCGATGCGATGGAGCGTCGCCCGCATCAGTTCCTCGGCGGAAATTTCTCGAGCCGCCAGGCCGGCAATCATTTCGGTCAGCGGTCGCTTCAGCCATTCCTTCATATGAGCCTCTCCATGAAATTCTCTCCTTGGGAGTCAACCGGTGACTTCGAGCTCGGGTTCTTGTCACGGATCAGGTGCGGAGCAGGCACGTCGCCCGAAAGAGCCACTGCGCCGAAAATCAAAAATGGCACATCGCGCCCAGCCGAATCATTCCAATCCCCGCAATCGTATTGCTGTTACTCGCATAGTAGTTGGCATCCATGAATGTTCCCCAATGCTTGCTGATCATGACTTCCATGCCCGCCCCAAAGCGAAAGAGAAAAACAGTTTCGCTCAGCGAACTGCCGAACTCGGAAGAACTGCGCGAGGTCTGTTCCGAAATTCCGCTTCCGACGCCAAAGGCGATGTAGGGTTGCACCCAACCCGGCACATAACGCGAAGTCAGTACAAAGGGATAGAACTTGACCGCAGCACCCACCGAGAGCAGGGAAGCATCCGCGTTCACCGCCCCATTCAGCACCACATCCCCCGCCCCCAACCACAGGACTTCGACATCCGCGCCCACCCAGCCGTTGAAGCGATAGCCGCCGGTGAACGAGAAGCCGATCATCGTTCCGTCCGTTGTGCCTAACCCGCTGGTTCCGTCCATGTTGTCCCAACCAATGGGGACGGCGAATTGTCCGTAGAAACCCTGGGCATCCCGGTAGGTCTGCGCCTGAGCAACGGTCGAAAAAGCGATCAGAAAGAACAAAGATGCAAAGAGACGACTGGAATTCTTCAAGGAATTAAAGCCTTTCCGGTGTTTTCTCAATGGGTTTTCCAGGTTTCATCCCGGTGCCGGACGCCCGGGAAGCCGGGGGGTTCGTCCTCCCAGGCGGGCGCCCCAATTCAAGGGGAGGTTCCCCAACCGAACGGGGAGTAAAATCAATCTGCGGAGAAATCCGTATCAACCAAGACCCACGCGAGTCCTGCGGTCAGAGATAGCTGAGCCAATCGGCGTAGCGATCATCCCGGCCCTCAACAATGTCGAAGTAGGCGGTTTGCAATTTTTCCGTGACGGGCCCTCGCTTGCCCGATCCGATCGAGCGGTGATCGATCTCGCGAATCGGAGTGACTTCGGCGGCGGTTCCTGTCAGAAAAATTTCGTCGGCGATGTAGAGATCATCCCGGGTGACCGCCGTCTCCTCGATCTCCATCTCCATGTCTTTGGCCACTTGGATCACAGTGGCCCGAGTAATTCCATCGAGAATCGTGCCCAGGGCCGGGGTTCGTATTTTCCCGTCACGAACAACGAAAATATTCTCGCCCGAACATTCCGAAACGAATCCCTGAGTATCCAGCATCACCGCCTCGTCGTAGCCATCGAGCAGCGCCTCTCGCTTCGCGAGAATGGAGTTCACGTAGTCCCCACACGTCTTGCCGTTGGTCATCTTGGCGTTCACGTGATGACGCGCGAAGGTGGAGACCTTGGCGCGGATGCCCCGAGCCATGCCCTCTTCACCCAGATATTTACCCCACTGCCAAGCGATTACGGCAACACGAATCGCGTTGTCGCCCGGGTTCAGCCCCATGGCGCCGTCGCCGATGAAGACCAGCGGGCGGACATAGCCCTCGACCAGATTGTTCCGTCGCAGGCAATCGAGAATCACTTCGTTAATCGTCTCGGCCTTGTACGGCACATCGAGCAAATTGATATGCGCAGAATCGTAGAGCCGGCGAACATGCTCGGGCAAACGGAACACCGCGGAACGGTCGTCCGCCATTCGATAGCAACGAATACCTTCGAATACGCCCAGGCCATAGTGAAGGCTATGGGTCAGCACATGAACCCGCGCCTCATCCCATGCGACGAATTCACCGTCGAGCCAGATCGTCTCGCCCGTTACACCCTGGGCGGCGTCCTCACCCATACCCATCTCCTCTTTGATACGTTTGCGCCCGTCCCTGCACCGAGAGCAGAAGATCGGGCCGCCCCAGTTTGACCGCCCGCGGCCGCCCTTGCAACGGCAGACCCGCCGTCACGATTCGGGCTGAAACAGAGCCGCGATAGCCTCCGGGCAGGGGGGCTTGACCAGGCCCTTTTCCGTCACGATGGCCGTCACCAGGGACGCGGGAGTCACGTCAAAGGCCGGCTGACGCACCCCGACCGTGTCGGGCAGGAGGGTCCGCCCGCCCACTCGGGCCACCTCATCTCGCCCTCGGATCTCGATGGGAATCCCGGCCCCATCGGCGATCTGCAGGTCGATGGTGGAGAGGGGCGCCGCGACATAGAAGGGGATCGAGTGGGCGTGGGCGAGCACCGCCAAGGCATATGTCCCGATCTTGTTGGCCACATCGCCGTTGGCCGCGATCCGGTCGGCGCCCACCACCACAAGGTCCACCTCGCCCTGCTGCATCAGGTATCCCGCCATATTATCCGTACAGACCTCCACGGGAATTGAGTCCCGGGAGAGTTCCCAGGCGGTCAGCCGGGCACCCTGAAAAAGCGGACGGGTTTCATCCGCCAGAACCCGAACATCCCGCCCGGACTCCACCGCGGCGCGCACGACGCCCAGCGCCGTTCCATAGCCCCCGGTGGCCAGGGCACCGGCATTGCAGTGGGTCAGGACCCGGGAGCCGTCGGGTACGAGATCGAGTCCGGCCTGACCGATTTCTCGGCAAATCGCTTTGTCGTCCTCGAGGATCGTCTCCGCCTCGGCCAGCAGGCCCTCTCGAAGCGAGTCCGCGGAAGCCCCCGGAGCACCCGCCAGGCGTGTCATGGTCTCGCGCATACGGTCCAGCGCCCAGAAGAGATTCACCGCCGTGGGACGCGTCCGCCGAAGCCTCGGAATCACCTGACTTTCAATTTCCCCCACCAGGGCCGCAACTTCCCGGGCATCGCTTCGCCAAGCACCCAGGGCAACCCCCATGGCGGCTGCACACCCAATGGCCGGAGCGCCTCGAATGGCGAGTTCTTCGATGGCCACGGCCACTTCGTCGACTTCGGTCAACGAGAGATAACGCTCTTCATTGGGGAGTTCGCGCTGGTCGAGCATCTCCACCCGGCCCGAGACCCAACGAATCGTGAACCACTCTTCCACCCCGTTTCCCTTAGGCGCTGTCACGAATCATCTCCACCAGTCGCGTGCGGACTTCACCCGGATTGGCCTTGCCTCCGGCGGCCTTCATGACCTTGCCCATGAGGAAATTGAGCGGCTTATCGTCGCCGGCGCGAACGCTTTCCACCGCCCCGGCGTTGGCCTGGATGACCTGCATCACCCATTCGTCGATCACTCCGGCATCGGAAACCGCTTCGAGACCCCGCTCCTCCATGAGCGAAACCGGATCCCCGCCCTGGGCCACAAGTTCAGGAAGCAAATCTCGAGCATTTTTCGCCGTGAGCCGGCCCTCCTCCACCAGACCAATGAGCACTGCGAGGGTCTCGGCATCCAGAGCCGAATTCTCGATCCCACGGCCTCCATCGCTCAGCGCCTGACGCAGATCCCGGCCGATCCAATTGGCCGCGGCCTTGACCGAAGTGCAGGCCGCCGCGCAGCGCTCGAAATAATCGGCCAAGGGACGACTGGCCACAAGAATCCGAATCGTTTCAGCCGGAAGATCGTATTGATCACGAAACCGCACGAGCTTCTGCTCGGGCAATTCGGGCAGGTCCGCGCGAACCGCTTCGATCAATTCCTCATCGATCAGCAGCGGAATCAAGTCGGGGTCGTCAAAGTATCGGTAGTCGTCGGCGTTCTCCTTCAGGCGGAGGACCCGGGTCCGCCGGCGGTCGACATCGTACGCCATGGTCGCCTGCTGGATCTCTCCTCCATCGTCGAGAATTTCAGCCTGACGAATAATCTCAGCCCCGATGGCGCCCTCGACGTTGCTGAACGAATTGAGATTCTTGATCTCCGTCCGTGTCCCGAATTCCTCACTCCCCCAAAGGCGCAGCGAAACATTCGCGTCACAACGAAATTGTCCCTTCTCCATGTCCGCATCCGAAACCTCGAGGTAGCGAAGAATGGAGCGTAGGGTTCGGAGATAGGCGCCGGCTTCGACGGCCGAGCGCAGATCGGGTTCCGACACGATCTCGAGCAGGGGCACACCGGCCCGGTTCAAATCAATATGTGTTCCGTCGGCGCCGGCGACCGCCACATCGTGAATCGACTTACCGGCGTCCTCTTCCAAGTGCGCTCGGGTCACGCCGATCCGCTTGATCGTCGTCCCCCCGGTCTTTTTTCCATTGCCCCCTCCCCCTTCGGAGACAGCAGGCACTTCGATTTCCAGCCATCCATCGCTGACCACGGGTTCCTCGTATTGAGAAATTTGATAGCCCTTGGGAAGATCTGGATAGAAATAATTCTTTCGGGAAAAAACCGAACGCGTATTGACCCGGCTATGGGTTGCCAAACCCAAGCGAATCGCCAGGCCGATCACCTTTTCGTTGAGCACCGGCAGAACACCCGGCATGCCGAGATCGATGGGATGAACGTCGTGATTCGGCGCGTCGCCATAACGCACAGGCGCCGGGCTGAAGAGCTTTGAATTCGTCTTCAGATGGGTGTGCACTTCGAGGCCGATCACGACCTCGTATCGATCCAGGGGGTTGTCACTCATGCGTTCCTCTCCGCATTCGCCCTATCGTGCACGCGGCGGACTCTGTTCGTGGTGATCGGTTCGCCTCTGGAAGGCGTCGGCCACACGCAACAGCGTGGCCTCGTCGAGGGACCGCCCAAGCAACTGCATCCCCACCGGCAAACCCTGGAGTTGGCCGCAGGGAAGAGAGATCCCCGGCAGGCCCGCAAGGTTTGCGGAGACCGTGTAGATATCCCCGAGATAGAGACTGACCGGATCGTCCAGTCGAGCACCGAGGGAAAACGCCACCTCGGGGTAAGTCGGCCCTGCAATCACATCGCAGGCCTCAAAGGCCCGCTCGAAATCGCTCCGCACCAGGGTACGCACCTGCTGGGCCTTGCGGTAATAGGCGTCGAAATACCCCGCCGAGAGCACGTATGTGCCCAGCAAAATGCGCCGCTTGACCTCGTCCCCAAAACCCTCGGAGCGCGAGCGTCGGTACATGGAGTCAAGATCACCGACACCCTCGGCTCGGCGCCCAAAGCGGGCGCCGTCGTACCGGGCCAGATTGCTCGAAGCCTCGGCGGTCGCCACCAGGTAGTAGGTCGAAACCACGTAGGGGGTGTGGGGCAACGAGACCTCCACCACCTTCGCCCCGGCACTCTCGAGTTCGGCCACACCTTGGCGAACCGCTTCCACCACCCCCGAGTCGGCGCCGTCGTCGACAAAGTATTCCTTGGGCAGGCCGATCCTGAGCCCGGAGACATCCCCGGTCAGAGCAGACACAAGGTCCGGAGACTTCTCGGGCAGCGAAGTCGAATCCCGTGGATCGTGACCAGAAATCGCCTCCAACACCCAGGCCGCCTCGCGCGCCGTGTGCGTGAAGGGGCCGATCTGGTCAAGAGAGGACGCAAAGGCCACCAAACCCCAACGCGAGACCCGGCCATAGCTGGGCTTCATCCCGACCACGCCGCAAAAAGACGCCGGTTGACGAATCGACCCGCCGGTATCGCTGCCCAGGGCAAAACCGGTGACACCCGCCGCCACCGCTGCCGCCGACCCCCCGGAAGAGCCGCCGCAGGTACGCTCGGGGTCCCAGGGGTTGCGGGCGGGGCCAAAAATCGAGTTCTCCGTCGTGGCCCCCATGGCGAACTCGTCCATATTGGCCCGGCCCAGGATAATCGCGCCCGCCGCTTGGAGGCGCTCGGCGGCGGCCCCGTCATAGGGCGAAACGAAGGGCTCCAGGATCCTCGAGGCACAGGTGGTGGGCTCGCCCTGCATCACCATGTTGTCCTTGAGCAGAACCGGGGTGCCATCCAGGGGGGAACGAATTTCGCCCGCCCGGCGCCGGGCATCGGATTCCGCCGCCTCGGCCAGGGCGGCTTCGGCCCTGAGGCCCACCACGGCGCCGAGGCTGCGGCCTTCGGCTTCGGCCCGGGCCAGGGCTGCGCTCACCAACTCCAGCGACGAGAGCTCCGAGGCCTCCAAGGCGGCCCGCTGCGCCTCCAGATTCTCCACCTTCAGCTGTCCTCGCCCTCGATGACTTTCGGAACCACAAAGGCATAGCCCTCCTGCAAGGGTGCATTGGAGAGGGCCAGATCGGCCGCGATTCCCGGGCTGGCCTCGTCGGCGCGCAGGGGAGTCGCCAGGGGGATGGCATGGGCGGTGGGCTCGATCCCCTCGGTATCCAGGGCCTGGAGCTGGTCCACGTGGTCGAGAATACGCCCCAGATCGTGGGTCATGGCCTCGATCTCGTCGTCGGACAGCGAGAGCCGAGCCAATTCGGCGGTGCGCTCGACATCTTTCCGGGTAATTCTCGACATGGCGCACAAAGCTAGCACGGCGGCCCGTGTCCCCGACCCGTTCTAAGGGGGGAAAACGAAATCGCCACTCGGCGGGCGCTCATTGCCAAGCCCCCACCCGGGGCCTAGGCTACCGCCCCTATATGACTGAACTTTCTGAACTTTCTGAACTTTTCTCCGAAGTCGCCGAAGACATCCAGACCTCCATCCGTGAACTCGGCTGGCATACGCCCACCGCGGTCCAAGCCAAAGCGATTCCGCTCATGCGCGGTGGCGGAGACCTCATCGTCCAGGCCCAGACGGGCAGCGGGAAAACCGGTGCTTTCGGAATTCCCCTCGTCGAGGGGATCGACACTTCCATGGCTCGGATCCAGGCCCTGGTGATGCTGCCTACCCGGGAGCTGGCCAACCAAGTCGCCGTGGAGTTGACCACCCTGGGCCGGCATCGTGGCGTCCTCGTCCTTCCCGTTTATGGGGGCACGGGCTACGCGGAACAAGTCGATGCCCTGGAATCCGGGGTTCACATCATCGTCGGCACTCCAGGCCGCATCCTCGACCACCTGGGGAACGGACGCATGGACCTCCGGGACGTCGGCTCCTTGGTGCTGGACGAAGCCGATGAAATGCTTTCCCTCGGATTCTGGCCCGATATGCGCGAAATCGGATCCTACCTTCCGGAAAAACGTCAATCGCATCTCTTTTCCGCCACGATCCCCGAAAAGGTCCGATCGCTTTCGCGCTTCTTCCTCACCGATGCTGAATTCGTGGCGGTGGACGACGGCCTCAGCGCACCGCAACAGATCGAGCACTACTACTACGTTTGCAGCGCGAACGAAAAAGAGGCCCTGCTCGCCCGAATCCTCGAGTTCGAAGATCCCGAGAGCGCGATCATTTTCTGCAACACCAAAGCCGACGTACGCTTCATTACCGGCTACCTGAGCAAGCGAGGCTTCAATGCCGATCAGATTTCAGGCGATCTCGCCCAAGCTGCCCGGGAGCGAGCACTCAAGCGAATCAAATCCGGAGAGCTGAAGTTCCTGGTCGCCACCGACGTCGCGGCTCGGGGCATCGATATCAGCGATCTGTCCCACGTCATCAGCTACGCGACCGCCGATGCACCCGAAATTTATGTCCACCGGACTGGGCGGACCGGACGCGCGGGCAAGGCGGGGATCGCCATCTCCCTGGTCTCGGGCCTGGATATCGGCAATTTCAAGCACATGCAAAATGTCAACAACATCGAGGTCACCGAACGCACTGCGCCCACCGAGAAGGACATGCTCAATCGTATTCGGGAGCGGATCCAAGTCAAAGTGGAACATGAAATGCGTGGCCTGACCCCTGCCCAGACCGATCTCGAGGTCAATCGTCTGATTCCCGTCGTGGAAGAAATGGCGACGACCTTTGAGGGCCGCAAAGATTTGGCCGGAATTTGCGCCGCATATCTAGCCGAGCATCGCCCCGAGACCACCATCCCGGAAGACTCCAGCTCCGAGGCCCCGGCCTCGGAGGAACGGCGTAGCCCGGGTGGAGGACGAAGGGGGGGGCGCAGCGGAGGACGAAGCGGCGGCGGACGAGGCGGAAATCGTGGTGGCGGCGGTAGTGGTGGCGGCGGTGGTGGCGGCGGTGGTGGCGGTGGCCGACGCGGCGGCGGCGGCGGCCGGGGGCGCCGATAGCGATCGCCCCTGAATCGTTTCAGCTTACCCCCCGCAATGACCCAGACCCGGTAGGGGGTGCCCGATCGGCCAGAAGCCCGTAACCCTCGCGTCCCAGTTCCCCTCGCTGAGCGGCCGCTTCCGGTTTTTTCGCAAGCCCGGCGCTTGGCTCTATGTGGCCGTGGCGGTGGGAGCCGGGATGCGATTTTTCCTGGCCTTCGCGAGCGAAGGCACCCTGGACGTCGCGATCTGGAAAGCCCACGCCCAAACCCTCGCCCAGGGCAACCTGATCGACTACTACCTCGGCGGCCGTTTTACGTTCAACCACCCGCCTCCCATGGGTCTGGCAGCCGGGGGGCTCTACCATCTCTCCCTCGCGAGCGGGCTCAGCTTTGCCTTTCTGTTTCGCCTGCCCTTCGCAGTACTCGACGGCTTAACGGCCCTTTTGCTTTTCAGTGCCCTGTCCCAGGCCAAGAGTTCCGGGCTGCGCAATGCGCGCTACGCCCTGGCGAGCCTTTACTGGGTCTCTCCCGTAGCCGCTATTTTTTCGGCCTACCACGGCAACACCGACTCCTCGGTCGCCTTCTTCCTACTCGCCGCCACGCTCTGCCTGGCCCGGGGCAATCCGGGATGGGCCGGCGCCGCACTCGGGCTTTCTCTCTGGATCAAGATCCCGGGAATCCTCGCTCTACCGGTTCTGCTCCTGGCCGTACCCGGTTGGCGTGCACGCGGACGCTTTTGCGCCGCTGCGGCGGCCACGGCCCTGGGCGGCTACTTGCCGTGGCTGATGCAGGACCCCATGGCGGTCATCCGCGCCGTCTTTCTCTACCGGGGGCTCATGATTCAAACCGCCGTAGGCGTGCCCATCTGGGGTCTTCAGGTTTTCTACCCCGACCCCGCAGACCTTTCCCCGACGGCCTTCGAAGTGTTCCGCCGCTTCCGGGGCGGCTACTACCAGTGGAACACCGTCATCGCCCTGGGGCCGATGATCCTCTACGCCCTGCTCCGGGACCGTCCCCGCAACGTTGAAACAATCCTGGCGGGAATTGCCGGGAGCTATTTCATCTTTTACGGGCTGACAAATTTCTGGGCCTTTCAATATCTCGCCTGGTCGCTCCCCCTATGGGCGTTCCTGGGCTTCCGAAGCGCCGGCATCGCTCGGACCTTGGCCTTCCTCTACATCTATGGCTTGTATGCCTGGCTCTGCGGAAGTCCTCTCCTATTGGGGACATGGGATTTCATCGGCAAAGGCGATTGGCCCCTCGCTCTTCGTTTGATCCGTGATGCCTGTGTGCTCTTCTTTTTCGGCGCGGCTGTTGTTCTTCTGGTGGGGGCGGCACGCGAGGCCGATGCGCGCTGGCGCGGCAGAACCCGTCGGTTAAGCTCGCCCCGACGAGGCCGCTGAGCTCTCCAACGGGGGATGATTCTTCAAGCGTCATGCTTTTCAGCTCGACTTTCTTCCTCTTCGTATTCCTGCCCATATTCCTGGGGCTCTACTTCGCCCTGCCGAATATTCGCCTCCGCAACGCGCTGCTCCTGGCGGGGAGTCTCTTCTTCTATGCCTGGGGAGAGACCGTCTACGTCCTGCTGCTGATTTTTTCCATCGGCTTCAACTACTTGCTTGGCCTCTGGATCGAACGCAGACGCGAGCCGCCCACCGGGCGCCGGGTCCTTGCCCTCGCCGTTGGCCTGAATCTCGGACTACTGGCGGTCTTCAAGTACGCCAATTTCCTGACCGACAACCTTGATGTCGTGCTCGAGTTCCTCGGGCTGTCCCCGATAATTTTGGCGCCGATCCACCTTCCCCTCGGCATCTCCTTCTTCTCCTTTCAGGCCATCACCTACGCGGTGGATATCCACCGAGGGGAAGCTTTGGCCCAGAAAAACCCACTTCGGGTCGCGCTCTACATCGCGCTTTTTCCCCAACTCATCGCGGGCCCCATCGTTCGTTACAAGCAGATTGTCGCTCAACTCGAGAACCGGGCCATTCGCCTGGAGGACATTGCCCAGGGTGTCCGGCGCTTCGTCGTCGGCCTGGCCAAGAAAGTGCTCATCGCCAACTCCCTGGCCGTCCCCGCCGACCGTATCTTCGCAATCCCCGGCGCGGAACTCGAACCGGCAGTGGCCTGGCTGGGCATCGTCTGCTTCAGCTTCCAGATCTACTTCGACTTCGCGGGCTATTCCGACATGGCCATCGGGCTCGGCCGCTGCTTCGGATTTCGCTTCCCAGAGAACTTCGACTGGCCGCTGCTCTCGCGCTCCATGCGGGAATTCTGGAGGCGTTGGCACATGACGCTCTCGGGTTTCTTTCGCGACTACCTCTATATCCCTCTGGGCGGCAATCGGCTCGGCCCGATGCGGACGGGCTTCAATCTCGTCACGGTCTTTTTCCTGTGCGGACTGTGGCACGGCGCCAGCTGGAACTTCGTCCTTTGGGGATTGGTTCACGGCGCCTTTCTGGTCGCCGAACGTCTCCCCCTGATCGCGCGTATCCAGACGGCCCCGCGCGCACTCCAAAGCCTCTACACCCTCGGAGTCATGAGCTTGGCGTGGGTTTTCTTTCGAACCGAAGATCTCGATCATGCGATCGCATTCTTTGCGGCTCTCCGAGGCGCATCGGAAGTATCGAGCAATGCCTACCCCCTGGCGCTCTACCTAAACAGCCAGGTCCTCTTCGTGCTGGGCCTGGCGAGTCTTTCCGCGGTTCCGCACTTTCAACGGGCCTGGGAATCCTTCGCCCACCCGAACGCGCACCTGGGCCTGACCTTTGAAGCTCTCCGCTTTGTTGGACTCTTTGCCACCCTGGGACTCTGCGCCATGTCCCTCGCCATGGGCACACACAACCCTTTCATCTATTTCCGGTTCTGAGGACAAAACGTTGCCTACGGATTCCCAGAAGGCTTCGGCCACCGCGCCGAACCAAAGGCGAAGGGTTATGGATTTCGTCACCGTGGCCACCTTCTTGGGCCTGCTGGGATTACCCTTGGTGGCCCTGTGGCTCGGCAATGGAGCGGAAATCTCGGGATCCGAGAAGCGACTGCTGGCCAGGCCGCCCCAGCTCGAAGCGCAGTGGGCGAGTTGGGCGAGCTTTCCCCGGCGCAGCGAGGCCTATTTTGGCGATCACCTGGGCTTCCGGGAGACGATGATTCGAAACTTCGCACGCATCCACATCGCAATTTTTGGACTCTCACCCAGCGACAAACTGATCGTGGGGCGGGAGGGGTGGTTCTTCTACGGCGATCCCGACGCCGTTGCGAACTATCGCGGAACCGACCCACTGGGACCGGGCGAATTGGCCCGCTGGCAACGCACCCTCGAAGAGCGGCGAGATTGGCTGGCCGACCAGGGCATCGCCTACCTGGTAATCCTGGTGCCCGACAAACACGAAGTCTATGGGGAATACATGCCCCCCAGCCTGCCACGGGCCACGGAGTTAAATCCCCTGGATCAACTCGCAGACTACCTCGGCAAAAAATCGAGGGTCGAAGTTCTGAATCTGCGCCTGCCCCTCCAGGCCGCAAAGGCCGAGCGGCGCATCTACCACCGAACCGATACCCACTGGAACGAAGCCGGCGCCCACGCGGCCTATCGTGCGATTCTCCAGCGCCTGGGAGCCCTGCTTCCCACCAAGCTGAACCCAAAACCCGCCCCGGTCGAACGCGGCCGCCACGAAAGCCCGGGACTTGGACTGGCCGGCCTCGTGGGGCTGGAAAACGTTCTGGGTGAAGAAATTCTTTCGGCTCGGCTCAGCCGGCCCCGGGCGCGTATCGCCCGGGAGCACCGGGCGCGATACGACCAGCGGACTCGAGACCTCGAACCCGTCGCTCACGGCATTCCCGACCCGCAGTTGCCCCGGGCCGTGATCTTCCGCGACTCGTTCGGAAATGCCCTGATCCCCTTTTTGTCCGAGCACTTCCAGCGGGTTCTCTATGTGTGGGATCGCGACGTCGACCCCCAGGTGGTGAAGACCGAGAAACCCGACATCGTCATTCAGCAGATTGTCGGGCGATTTCTCCGAAGGCGTCCACGGGGCATCGCGGAACTGGAAGCTGCCGAACAGAACTAGTCCAAAGCACTAGTCCAAGGCGAGACCCGCGAACAACGGGCCAAAGATCCGATTTCCAGCGGCTGAGCCCAAGAGGGCCTGTGCCCTGGCGCGGGAGCTAGTCGGCCCTCAAAGACAGCATCGGGCCCTGTCCTTCGCCTTCCACGACTTCGAATTTTCTCTCGGCGCAAACCAGCCGGACCCCCGTCGAACCCACCTGCCCTCCCAGGACGCGGCCCAGGGGTTCGCGATTGGAACCCGGTTCGGAAAGTGACCAGGCCCTTAGGCTTTCCCGGGCCGATTCCGACCCTCCGGCCAGCAACGGGCCCTCCTGGGCTCGCTCCCCATGGCAGGCCTCCCGGCTGAAGTGGACCGCCCCCCGCTGGCCCGCGCGATCGGCCAACAAAATCGTTCCCTCCCCCGACACCGGACGGTCCAGGCACCAGCCCATGCCGGCTTCGACATCTTCAAAGCGTTGCAGGCATTCCTGGACCAGCAAACCAACCGACGCACAGCCTGCACTGGGCGAATCCGGCTCGACCACAGGAGGGGATGAATCGGCTCGGCCCGGGACAATGCAGGCTGCCAACCCGGTCTCGTTGATGCCCGCCAGAGCGGAGACGCTCCAGGGTTGGGTCACCTCGAGGGATGAGAAGCCGACCTCTGGCCGACTTCTTCGCACCAACCCGGGAGAGCCCGCGAGAGCCCACACAAGGCTGGCACCCGGCGCACCCTCCAGTTCCATGGCGCATAGCCCCAGAGCATCCCCTTTTTCGTTCCCTGGGTTCTCCTGGAGCCGTAGAAGAGAATCAACGGGAATCCCCGCGCCACGCGCTAGGCCGTCGGCGCGCTCGGATAGATGCGTAAAGTGACGAATCATTTCCCGGGGACGCCCGGACCCGCGGACGCTTCCACTTGCAAACGCCGAAAGGCTGGGCCATCGACTGCGCCGCGCCGACAGCCCGGCCTGATCGGCCTGCTGACGAATCACGCTGCGCAGGGCGAGACCCTGCTCAAAGCCCAGGTCCCGGGGGTGCCCCTTGCACTCGATCAGATTCCACATGGCAGGCCTCGATGCGGTTCACTCACCAAAGAGGGCGGGGCAAGAGCAGGCGTTCCCGGCATCTATTTGGCCGAGGGAAGGACTGGCAAGCCAAAATCGACCCGCACTTGACTGCCGGGCCCGGTGTTACTGAGTGCTTCATTGCTGAGCGCTTCATGACTGAGCGCTTCATGACTGAGCGCTTCATTGCTAAGCGCTTCATTGCTAAGCGCTTCATTGAGAGAGCCCATGCGGTAGCCCTCAAGGTCAAGACAGACCCACTTGAAACCCAGGGGCTTGATGACCTTTGCGATGTTCCGCATCAACTCTGGGGAAATGCCCCCTTGGCACTCGGCGGGGTCGATTTCGATGCGAGCAATCTCACCATGATGACGCAACCGGACTTGGCGCAGCCCCAAGTCTCGCAGCAAACCCTCTCCGCGGTCCACCTGGCTCAGCCTTTCGGCCGTCACTTCGGTTCCATAGGGAAGGCGCGACGCCAAGCAGGCCGAGGCGGGAAGATTCCAGCAAGGCAAACCCGCCCGCTGGGAAAGCGTCCGAATCTCCTGCTTGGAAAGGCCCGCCGCCAACAGCGGCGAGAGAACTTGGTGTTCTTCGGCGGCCCGGTGCCCAGGACGAAAATCCCCCCGGTCGTCGGTGTTGATCCCATAGGCGAGGGCATCGAATCCGAGCTCACCGAGCAGATCATCCATCCGTGAGAAGAGTTCGCTTTTGCAGTGGTAGCAACGGTCGGGCGCATTGCGTCGATACTCAACGCTCTCCATTTCATGGGTTGAGACGAAGCGATGAGGAATATCGAAATCGCGAACGATGTCCTCGGCCATGGCCCGATGGCTCGCGGGGTAGGACGGCGAAACCGCCGTCACGGCGAGGCAGTCATCTCCCAAAGCACGACGAGCCGCCCACGCGAGATAGCTGGAATCCACGCCTCCGGAGAAAGCGACCAGCAGGCGGCCCCGGCCGCGCAAATCGTCAAGAAGCGTGCGCTCTTTGTTCTGGAGCTCTGGGCTCAGGGAATGCATCGGGTCAGGGTAAAAGCCCTCCGAGATGAGGTCAAGCGGGTGCCTCACAAGGGTAGGATCAGGGTCCCGGGCTCTCTTCCCCCCGCCGGGAGTCAGCTATGCTGATCCCGATGGGGAATGGAGCATGAAGCTACGCGTCGGGTTGGTCTTCGGCGGCCGCTCAGTGGAGCACGAGGTTTCGGTTTCTTCGGCCCGCTCTATTCACAGGGCCCTGGATCGAGAGCGCTACGACGTTTCCCTCGTCGAGGTCGACCGCTCGGGTCACTGGCACCTCCGGGACCCCGACCACTTCGAGACCGATCAATCGGGCAAGGGGCAGGAAGTCACTCTCGCCCCTGTGCCCGGCGCGGCCACCCTCTTCCCCCTTTCGGCGGCGGCCGTTCCGGGCTCCTCGGACCCCGCCATCGCACTCGACGTGATCTTTCCGATTATCCATGGCCGCGGTGGAGAGGACGGAGCACTCCAGGGACTGCTCGAGCTGAAGGAAATCGCCTACGTGGGATCCGGGGTCCTGGGCTCGGCGGTCCAGATGGACAAGGACATCGCCAAAAAATTGCTCGCCCATGCAGGCATCCCCGTCTTGCCGTGGCTGAGCTTTCGGCGACACGAACTCGAAGGCCAAGGCATGCAGCGCGCGGTGGAGGCCGTCGCCGAGTCTCTCGCCTATCCGGTTTTCGTCAAGCCGGCCAACTCCGGATCGTCTGTCGGCATCAACAAAGCGCGAAATGCCGATGAACTTATCTCGGGGATTCGCGAGGCCATGGCCCACGACGACAAGTTGATCGTGGAGCGCGGAATCGACGCTCGCGAAATCGAAGTCGCAGTGCTGGGCGACACTTCCCCAGAGGCTTCGGTACCCGGAGAAATCCTTCCGAACCATGAGTTTTACGACTACGCCGCCAAATACCTGGACGATGCGACGGAACTTCTGATTCCCGCGCCCCTGTCCGAGGAAGAGAGTCGCTCTCTCCGCCAGGTCGCCCTTGAGGCCTTCCGCACAGTCGAGGCCGCAGGCCTGGCGCGAGTCGACTTTCTCATGGACCGTGCGACAGGGAAGGCCTACGTGAATGAGTTGAACAGCCTGCCCGGGTTCACCGACGGTTCCATGTATTCACGGCTCTGGGAAGCCACCGGCGTCCCCTACCCGAAACTGCTGGACCGCATGATCGACCTGTCTCTCGAGAGACATCAAAGCCAGAGCCGGTTGCAACGCAGTTCTCGGCTGGATACCCCGGACTCTACTGGCCGGCACTCGCCTCGTAGAAATTCCTAGGGCTGGAATTCCCAGGGCTGAAACTCCTGGGGTTGAAAGTCGCAGGGCTGGAAATCCTCGTCGCGCCCGCCTCGGGGCTATTCCTGCCACTGGCCTCCACTCTTGGCCCGCTCAGCCTCGGCTTTTTTACGAGCGGCCTCGTTTCCCTCCACGGGGGTCCTCATGTAGCCCAGGGCACGCAATTGGGCGCGCATCATCTCATCCAGTTCAACCTCGGGAACTTCCCAGCCCTGCTTCGGGCGGGCCAGGAACTCTTCGACCTCGCGACTGAACTCAGCCACTCTCTCCGGATTGTTCTGTCCGATATTTTCCTGCTCGCCGGGATCGGCGCTGTGATCGAAAAGTTCAACCGCTTCGGGCTCCTGGGTGGAATAGAGGAACCTGTAGGGCTCGCGACGGAGGGAAATGATTTCGTCCAAGCCATCTCCCCTCCCGCCCCAGTGTCGATCGAGTTGGGCGAAAAGCGTCCTGCCTTCCAATTCCGTCGGCTTGGTGCCGGCCCCCGCGGCTGCCAGGACCAGGGGGAGCAGCGATTTTCCTTCGGCATGGGAAAGTGCAGGCAGGCCCAGCAGGTCGAGGACGGTCGGCCAGATATCCAAGTTCGCAACCGGCTCCTCGACAACCACTCCTCCCTCAATGGCAAAGGGGGGCACGACGATCAGGGGAACGCTCTGCACTTCCCAGTATAGATTGCGGGCGTGTCCCTCACCGCCATGTTCGAAGAATGCCTCGCCATGGTCCGATGCGATCACAATCACCGTCTTGTCAAGAACCCCGTCGGCCCGAAGGCTGTCCACAAGCACGCCGACATTCTGATCCACCCAGTGCAGCGCACTGTCGTAGATGTCCGAGAAAGAGCTGCCGTATTCGGGCGCCGCCTCGTTGTAGAGGTACTGGTGAACATCCATGTAATGCAAATAGAGAAAGAACCTCTGATCGCGATTGCCAGTCAGGAACTCCACCCCGGCCTGGGTCGCATCAAAGTCCGTGCCTACAAGCCGATGGCTCGATGGACTGTGACTGCGAGCCCCATTGGTGGGCCGGTTGGGCGTGGGCCGATAGTAGAGATCAAAACCTCGATCAAAACCGAAATTGTTGGCCACCCAGCCGTTACGCCAAATTCCGGCCGTTCGAAATCCGTTTTCTTGAAGGATCTCTGCGGGCAAGCTGACTTCATCGGGCAGGGCATGGGAAAACCGCGACACCCCCGTCTGCTCCGGCGAGATCCCAGTCCAAAGAGAAGCCATCGAAGCCTTGGTCCAACTCGACTGGGCTTCCACATTCTCGAATCGGATTCCCCGGGCCGCCAGCGCATCAATATTCGGCGTCGTCTGCCGCTGATATCCGTAGGCGCTCAATCGGTCTGCCCGAAGCGTGTCGATCACTATAAAGAGAACATTCAGGTCCTCGCGGTCGCCCAAGGACGCAAGATCTTCTGCCCTACCCTTGGGTACCTCGCCGCCAACTCGCTCGAACTGGGACAAAACGGCCACGAGGAGTAGGACGCCCGCCAGGGCGAAGTAAAGCCAGGGTGAATCGCGCCACTTGCGGAGAAACACGCTTTCGAACCTCCATCGCCTCTGGGGCCCCCCGGACAAAGTTTGGGGCTTTCGAGTCAGTCGATTAACAAAAGCCACAGCCCAGAGCAACGGTTCGGAGCGAAGGGGTCAAATGAGGGAGAACGCCCCCCCACTCAGGGAAACGACCGCCGCGAAGCCTGCGAATCCCTCGGCCCCTCTGGGAGCAAGCCTCTTCGGCGAACCCAGCCGCCCCAAAGAAAAAGCGGCCACCCACTTGAGTGGGTGGCCGCTTGATTCTACGCCGGAGCGTCTGACCCTAAGATCAGTTCTTCATGCGCTTGCGGCCAAGAGCCACCAGGCCCGCTGCACCCGAAACCAGCAGCAAAACCGTGCCGGGCTCAGGAACGAACTTGAAGGTCTGGGTGAAAACGCCCGGGATAACGCCACTACCGAGCGGCCCAGTGTCGATCCGCGTGGGCGAGATCATCGTCACGGTACCGCCTACGGCGCTGGAGGCGAGATTGTTGGTTCCGCTGAGGTTCGCGGTCTTCCGGGTCAAAACTGCTCCGCCTCCCGTACTAAAGAAACCGCCCAGGGTCGAGAGAGCCATGGCGCTAGCTCCTTCAATCTCCGTCAGTTTCAATTCAATTCCAATACCCGTTGCACCCCCGAGAGGACCGGGGCCTCCCGGTCGTGCGGGAACGGAGAGCACATTGGTCGTAAGGCCAGTAAGCTGAACCTTGCCGGTGACCCAGGGACCGCCCGTCGCGACGATCACATTCGCAGGGCCGCCGATTGTTACGCTGTCCTGCCCACCCAGGCCAATCGCACCCATGGGGAAAGGAATGGATCCGACAATGCTATTCAGGATAATGGCGCCACTGAAGGTGCCCGAGGTCGCCGCCCCACCCGCTCCCAGGCAGCCCGTTGCGCAGAGCGTATCCGAGCCGGCCGAGAAATTGGGGTTGAGAGCGGTCAAACCGCCGCCCCAGGGATTATTTGAAGCCACACCGCTCGCAAAGTTGCCCGTGTAAGTCGCTGCGTTGTTGGTCGCGGTCAGGGTCATGTTCACCAAGAGGGCAACGCCGGTCAGCAACGATGTCCCCGCCGTGATTCCAGATCCCTGGAAAAGGCCAGCACTCGTCGTAATATCGTGGCCAACGATGCCATTGGTCAGTGTCGCCCCAGCACCCCCTGCGTAAGTCCCGGTAATCGTGATCGTCGGGAGAGCCGCAAGATTCACTTTGAAGGAACTGCCACCCGGAATCAAGACCGACGCAGTACTCGTCCCGGCGAGCAGTCCGCAGATTACCGTCACCGTGATGAAACTAGCTAATTTCTTTAACATCATCGTTGTCCCCTTGTCGCTGTCTCTGAGTCCCTAAGCGGAGCCTCATGAGAAATTAAATAGTTGTCTGTTGATGTTGGTTGATGTCGATGCGGTTCTATTGATTCGATCTGGTTCGATCTGATTCGGTCCTAATGCGATAGATATTGATGCTGTCAGTTCACTCGGTCAATTTAAACTTTCGAATTTTCTACAGATCTCTCAGGCGGAAGCCCTCTCCACACTAAGTCTCCTAAGGATTATGGTCAGGAACGGTCCCGGTTGTCCAGCCATTTTGATGCTCCCAGCACAATTTTTATCATTTAGTACGGGCGTTTATTCGCGCTCTCGCTGAACAAATGAGCGCTCAATTGCAGCTCCGATCTCTCGGGGAAGGTCAGCTCGGAACCGGGACTATCTCGTGAAAACGAACTGTACCCGTCCTGCAGTGCGACCCTCTGGGGAGTTCCGTCGGTATTTTAATATTTACGACCCTCTTGCCACCGCCTAAGCCCGCTCTTGCCGCCCTCCTCCCGGCCGATTGCACTCGTTTTCCGGAGCCCCCACCCTAATTGATACGGAATACACGGCCCGCGGTGCCCCGCCCCCAAGGATCGGATTTTTCAACTCTCTCGCTTGAGAGTGCTCTCTACGGAGCCGAAGAGGCAGGGAAAAGGCAGCCGGAAGGCCCCCCCCTCGATCGATCGAAGAGATCTGGGATCGGGCACTCACTAATCGGGCTCGGGTAAGGAGGACCATTTTGCGGAACGCACCCGCGCGCTTCACGGCATCAAGACATCCTCGGCCGGGGTTCTGCCGCTATCCATCCATCGGGTATCCATCGGGTATCCATCGGGACCACTTGGAAGGAAACGGTTCGCACCCTAAGCTGCGAGGTCCCCGCGAGGGAGCGACTACACTTGGCGGGACTTGGCGGGCAATGACCTGAATAGGGTCAACCCATTTGGAGGCCCTTGAGCGCCCATGTTTGAAATTTTCTTTTCCTCGGGGTCACCCAGCCCTCGTACTTCTCGCCCGGTCCGCCGGGGACGGCGAACGTGCTTGCTCCTCCTGCTTCTCGGTGCATGGGCCGCACTGGGCTGCGGACCCAACACCCAGAACCAGCTGGCCGAAATCCGTGCTCTCCAGGAAGCCGGACAATTCGACGCCTCGATCTCGCCGCTTCGGAGGCTCCTCTCAAGGGAGTCGCAAAGCCCCGAAGCCAACTTCAGGCTCGGGTTGGCTTTGCAGCAGTCGGGCAGGCCCAGCCTCGCGGTCTTCCCCCTGCAAAAAGCGGCGGCCAGCGATGCATACTCCGTCCAGGCCGGCCTGCTCCTGGCCTCCACCCTGGCATCGAGTCAGTCGTACCAGGAATCGATTCGGGCCTACGACCGGGTCCTCGAGAGCGAGCCCGAAAATATCGCAGCACTCTTTGGCCGCGGCCGCTCCCAGCTCGCGATTGGCAGGCCCGCGGAGGCCCTCGAGAGTTCCCAGCAGTTGTTGATTCTCCGGCCGGACGACCAGTTGGCAATCGTGCTCCAGGGCAGCGCCCTATTGGATCTGGATCGGCCCGAAGAGGCGGAGGCCGCCCTCGTCGGGGTTTTCGAGCGTGCCGCGGCGGCGAATGACCCCAACGACGCCGCCCGAAAGTGCGGAGCCCTCGGGCTCTTCTACCGGAGCCAGGACAACCACAAAGGGGCGGGAGAGACCTTTTCACGGTGTATCGCCGAATACCCGCTCAATGCACAACTCAGACAACACGCTTCGGATTTTTTCCTCGCCCGGGCCAACAACGAACGCGCCATCGGTGTCTGGCGAACCGCCGTGGCGGCCAAACCCGAGGACCTGGCGCTACGCGCCAAGCTCGCCGAGATTCTCGCGAGCGTAGGAAGCCGCGCAAAAGCCCTCGAGGTGCTTGAGGAGAGTGTCGAACTCTTTGACTCCCCCCAGGCCTGGCGGATGCTCGCTGGCTACCAGCGCAGCCAGGGAAACCTCGTCGCAGCGCGGGAAGCCCTCGAAGCCTCCCTGGAACGCAGCCGGACCATTGCCCCCTCGCTGCAGTTCACCCTGGCCGACTTGCTCATCGAGGAGGGCAACTACGCCCGAGCAGCAGAAATCGCCGACGGATTGGAGGAACTCAGTTACCGCGCGATGATTCGAGGGGCGATCCTGTTGCGTCAGAACAAACCCGCCGAGGCCCTTGAAATGCTCGACACCGGACTCAAGCTCTATCCCAACAATGCCGGGGCGCGCTACTTGGCAGGCCAGGCGGCCCTCGGTGCAGGAGACAAGGAGAGGGCCCTCGCCGAATTCCGCGAGGCCATCCGGGTCTCGGAAACCGAAACCGACGCGGCGCTCAGACTCGCTGAACTCCACTTCCAGAAGGGCGAATATCTCAACGCCCGGCAGTTTGCCAATCGTCACATCGCCAAGCGAATTTACAGCGAACCCGATGCGCACGTGGTGTCCGCCCGCAGTTCGATCATTCTGGGAGACTACGAAGCCGCAGAAAGCACCCTAAACGCCCTCCGACAGAATTCCCCGACCCAGCCCACGGCCTACCTCGAGTTCGCCGAACTCGAGCGCCGGAAGTCGGGTCCGGAGGCCGCTCTGGCAGTCCTCCGGGAAGGCGGCTTTGATCTCGCCCAACTGGAGAACGAAGCCGTACTCCGCGCAGTGGCCCAGGACATGCTTTCCCTGGACCAAGGCGCCGCCGCCCTTGAACTCGTGACGAAGGCGGCGAATGCGAATCCCGAACTCCCCACTTATCACGATCTGCGTGGGCGACTCCTGCTCGAAGCCGGACAGACCGGCGAAGCCGAACGCGAGTTCTCCCTGGCACTCGATCGCGACTCCGAATTCGCCCCCAGCCTAGAAGCCCGGGGAACCCTGGCGCTTCGGGCCGGCGACTTCGCCCAAGCCCGGGCTCAATACGATCTCGCCGCACAGGCCGACCCGGACAACGCCCAGTATGTCTACCTCAAGGCCCAGACCGAATATCTCCAATCGAATTTGCAGAGCGCTGCTGAACTCTTCGGCCAGGCCCTCGAATTGGATTCCGCCCACGTCGGAGCCCACAACGATCTGGCCTGGCTGATGGCCAGCGCGGGTCGGGACCTTGAATCGGCCTTGAATCACGCTGCCCAGGCTGCTCGCCTGGACCCGAACGCGGACACCCTGGATACCCTCGGCTTTGTTTACCTCCAACTGGGCGATTTCAAGGAGGCCGTGGGCGTATTCAGCAAGGCCCTCGAGATCAGGCCAAACTCGCCGTCCATCGAGTTTCGGCTCGGCAGGGCGCTCTCCGAGAGCGGCGATCAGGAAGCCGCACGCGAGATGCTGAACAAAGCCCTGGAAACGCCGAACTTTCCCGAATCCGAGGATGCCCGCGCCGAGCTCGCCAAGCTCCAGCGGTCCTAAAAGCCTGTGGGGGAGGCCCCGGTCTTGAGAACAGAACGTCCCGGCCGAATGCAAACGTTCCGGAGGGCCGGCCCGGTCAGCGGCCTCGTCATCGGCCTGGCTCTGGCCTGTGGTTCCGACGCCAACCGGGCCCAGTACCACCTGGGCCAAGCCGACAGCTTTCTCGCCGAGGGGCGTGGCCGAGAGGCGCTGATCGAACTCCACAGTGCCGCCCGCCTGGAACCGGGCAACGTGGATCTCAGCCTGCGCGTCGCGGAGACATCCCTACGGTACGGTTTTTTCGGCGACGCGGTGGACTTCTACCGGGACGCGCTCTCCTTTCGTCCGGAAGACTCCGAAGCTCAGCTGAATCTCGCGCAACTGCTGCTGGAGCTTGATCCCTCAGCGTCGAAGGCGCGGGTCAACGAAGTCCTCGCACGCGACCCCGACAACGCGAAGGCGTGGCTGATCCGGGCCCGTGCATCCCTGATCGCGGGAGACGTCGAATCCGCCATGTCACACATTGCTCAGGCGCGGAGAATCGACCTCTCGGAACCGGAGATTGATCGGGTCATGGCCCTCGCCTACGAAACCCGGGGCCGCGCGGCTCGGGCCCGAAATCCCATGGCCGTTCCGGCACCCCGGGTCACTCAATCGATTCTCCGGGCCTACGAGCGTTACCTTGCCAAGGGCGGTGAGTATCCCCTCATGGGCTACCTGGGACGGGCACGCACCCTGGCTCAACTTCCGGGACATTCGGCAGAGGCCCTGGAGGCCTTCGCCCAGGCGCTGGACCAATGCCGGGAAATAGGCAGCCCCTATGAACACGTTCAGGTCGCCCGGGAGGCCGCCCGGGTCGCCCAGGTACTCGGTGATCCTGCACTCGCGAAGCGGGCCGCTCAATTTTGGATTGACACGACCCCCCGAGATATGGATGCCTGGAGGTCCTTCGCCGAACTCTCGGTGGAAGATCCCGAAACCCACCAACGCAGGGTCTACGAGGATCTCGTCCGCTCCCTTCCCGATCTTCCCGAAGCCCATGTCCTTTACGCCCACCACCTACTCCACCGCCAGGGGTACTCACGTGCAGTGGACTACCTGAACGAGAGGCTTGGCCGGGGCGAGGGCGACGCCCTCCTCCTGATCGGCATCAGCGATCTCCAGAACCGCAGCCAGCGCTTTGCCGACGCTGCCAAGACCCTTGAGAAACTCCAGGCACAATTTCCGGACCTCCCGGCCGCCGCCCTGGCGCTTGGCGAGCATCAAGTGCTGAACGAGCAGTTCGAAGCCGGCGCCGCGACCCTGCAAGCCGGACTCCGAGAACAACCCACTTCCCACGGCTACCGATTACTGGCGCGCGCCGAACAGCGACAAAGCAACCTCCCCCAGGCCCTTGCCGCGATCAACAAGGCCATCGCCCTTGCCCATCGGGCGGACCCCAACAATCTCCGGCTGAAAGCACAAATCCACAGCGAGATGGGACAACACGCCAAGGCGGGAAACAGCCTGCTCCGCCTGGAACGCAAGGCCGGACTCCGCCCCCAGGAGAGGCTCTCCCTCGCCCTGAGTTACTACCTCCGGGGTACTCCGGGGGTCGGTCGCAAATTTCTCATCCAGTTGCTCGAAGCAGAAGACGCCGGACCTCGCGCGGCGTTGGAGTTCTCCCGCTGGGATGGGCAAAATCCCCGATACCGCCCGGCCGTTCGCCATCATCTAGCGAGCCGCTTCAAGGCGTTTCCCAACGACACCGCGCTTCTCACAGCGCTCACGGAAATGGACTGGGCCGACGGGCGTGTGGAGGAAGCGCGGGGGCGCCTGAACGCCGCCATCGATCTCCAGAGTTGGGTGGGCAAACCCTATCTGATTCGAGGAAATTTCTTGCTTGGCCTGGGAGAACTCGTCGCGGCACGCGACGACGCGGAACGCGCGCTCAGGCTCGACCCCTCCACATCCAACGAGGCCTACAACATCATGACCGCGGCCTACATGAACAGCGGAAACCTGCCGAACCTGGTCGCCGCCATGGAAGCCCAAGCCGCCAAACGTGGGCTCTCCGCCGATCGTCTGGGCCTGCTGGCCCGGCTCAACCTAGGGATCGGAAAAACCGTCCGTGCCCTCGAACTCTACGAGCAAGCCCTCGACGGGGGGAGCGATCTTCTCTTTGTGAAAAATGACCTCGCTTACCTTTTGGCAAGTTTGGGAGGCGACCTCGACCGGGCTCTCGCCCTGGCCCGAATGGCGACCGAAGCTCCGGGAGAGAATGTCTCCGCCGTCGATACCCTGGGCTACGTCTACCTCAAGCTGGGCCAACCCGACGCCGCGGTCTGGCAGTTCCGACAGGCCGTTTCCGAAGCGGCGCCTCCGGTCCCCGACTACTACTTCCATCTGGGCCTTGCCTTGGTGAAGTTGGGCAAGGCCGAGCAGGCCCGAGCGGCTTTCCAAGAAGCGTTAGCCCTCAACCCGGAATTCAGTGATGCAGAGCAGGTTCGGCAATTGCTCAAAAAAAATTCGGGGGAGGGGGCGGAGGGCGCGACGGACGGACCCGCCTCCTAAGGAACGGGTCTATTCCCCGGATCGCTCAGCCTCGGCTCTTTTGGCCTGAAGGCGAAGCCGGAAGCCCAGTTCCTTGTGCAGCATTTCGGCGTCGTCGTACAGAGCCTCCCCGATGGGCCCGGGCCGGCCGGCCGCCCTCTCAAGCACCCGCGCCGCCGCTTCGAGATCATCGACGGCCACGTAGGCCTGGGCCAGCGCCCTGGCCTTGTAGTGGCTCGGGTCGGGCAGATGTCCCAGTCGAGAAATCCAATCCCGGGCCATCGCGCGCTTGATGGACACAAACTCGGGATCGTCCTGCATGGATGCGTAGGCGGAATCCTGAAGCAGATGATCCACCCGGTTGTAGCCCCGGGCATGAGCGGCGCGCAGGTGGTCCAGGGCCGCCTCTGAATCGCCGCGTCGGGCCGCCCGACTGGCCTTGCGCGTATTGGCGGCCGCCCCGTTGGGATAATTCAGTTCGGCATCGGCCATCAAGCTCTCCGCCGAATAGAAGACACTGGCTCGCTGGTAGCTGATGAATCCAAGAACGCACAGAAGAGCAATCGCGCCGCCGAAGAGGCCCGCGCGCAAAGAGGCGACCCGCCGCCCACCGCCCAAGCGAGTTTCGAGGCTGGGCCATGCCGACTGGCCCGCCAGCAGGGCCCCGCCAATCAGACCGGGCAGGATGAAGTAGAGGTAGCGGTCGGCCATGGGATAGGGGAGCGCCACGATGCCCGAAAGCGGGGCGAAACCAACCGCTGCCCAGATCCAGTAGGCGGCTTCCTGCCTTCGGGCCCGAAGACAGAACACGACCCTCCAGCCGAGGAGGCCGATGAGCAACACCCCGCCCAGAAACCAGGGATCCGCCAGGGAGGCCACCGGGGGCGGTTCGTGAAAGATCGAAAGACCCGTACCGCTCACGGCCATGAGGCCGTACCGCAGCGCCACGGAAAAGATCATGCCTCCGCGAACCAGGGGATCGGAGTACAGGGGAGGCGCCAGCCCCGCCGACAGGGAGAAGGCCAGGGCTTCGGCGACCCCGAAGCCGATGACCACGGCGACCGCCGCCAAGCCCCAGCCCGCCCGGGCCCGAATGTCCTGACCGCCACCCTCCGCCGACTCTCGGCCAAGCCAGTCGAAGAGGACCACCACGAAGAGCGCCGAGGCCGCAAAGGGCTTGGCGAGCAGGGCCAGGGCGAAGAGAAGCAGGGCTATCGCCGGGCGCCGGCGGTACAGGAGAATCGTACCCAGGGAGAGCACCAGCGCCGACGAACTCTTGAGTTGGGAGATCCAGGCAACGGACTCGACGTTCGCGGGATGCAGCAGGAAAAAGGCCGCCCCCAAGGCCGCCGGCCAGGGCCGAACCCCACTGCGCCGGAACAAGAGCCCCAGCAAGGTCGCCGCCCAGGCGTGGAGCAGGACATTCACCCAGTGGTAACCCCGGACGTCGGGACCGAAAAATTGCCACTCCACGGCGTGCAGGGTGAGATGAACCGGCGCGTAGTTCTCCACCAACTCGGCCACTTCGCTGGTGGGATTCCAGATCGCCCATGCGTTCGCGAGGCTCGGCGTGTGGATGTACTCGTTGTGCGCCACATAGTGGAGATCGTCGGAGATGAACTCCCCCTCGAGGCTCGGGGCATAGACGAGTAGGGCGAGCAGAGCGAACGCCAGGCCGAGCCCAATAGAACTTCGCGGACCGCCGGAACCGGCCGGCGAGGAGTTCCCCCCTGCCCTCTTGGGCCCCGCTTGATTCCCCCGGGATCTGGCCAGGAGTTGCTCCTCCGTCGGTGTCCGACCCGACGCGATCCCCGAAAGGAGCGCCGTCTCTAGCGGGAATAACCCCTTGGGTGGGCTTGATGAAATCGCCAGGCATCCGCCAGGATATCCTTGAGTTCCGAGTGCCTGGGCTGCCAACCCAGAACCTCGAATGCGCGTGTGCCCCCACTCACCAACTCGGGCGGATCACCCGGGCGGCGAGGCGCGATGCGCTCGGGAATGGGGTGGCCGGTGATTCGGCGCGCGGTCTCGATGATTTCGCGGACCGAGTAGCCTTGACCGGTACCCAGGTTGCAGGCCAGCGCCGGCCGACCGGCCTGGAGCCGGGCTAGGGCCCGCAGGTGGGCATCCGCCAGGTCGACGATGTGGATGTAGTCCCGGACACAGGTGCCATCGGGGGTCGGATAGTCGTTGCCGAAAATGTCGATGGCCGGGCGATGTCCCAGGGCCACGCCGAGCACCAGGGGAATCAGGTGCGTCTCGGGGGTGTGGTCTTCGCCCAGATCTCCCTCGGGCGCAGCCCCCGCAGCATTGAAATAGCGCAGAGCCGCATACCGCAAGCCATAGGCGTTGGAGTAGTCCTCCATCATGTGCTCCATGTGAAGTTTGGTCCGTCCATAGGGATTGATGGGGACCTGGGGGTTGTCCTCGGTCAGGGGCAGGGCCACCGGGATTCCGTAGGTGGCGCAGGACGACGAAAAAACCAGTTCCTGGCAGCCGGCATCCCGCATCGCCTCAAGCAGGTTCCAAGCGTTGATCACGTTCTCCCGATAGTACGTCGAGGGATCCGTCACCGACTCGCCCACATAGCACCGCGCGGCAAAGTGCATGACCGCACGCGGAGCCCAACGGGCAAAGGCCTCCTTCAGGGCTTCCCGATCCCCCAGAGTCGCCCGAACCAGTGGCGCCTTGACGACCTCGGGATGCCCGGTGGAGAAATCGTCGAAAACCACGACCGGCACGCCCCGAGCCTCAAGTGCGCGCACCGTATGACTGCCGATATAGCCGGCTCCACCGACGACAAGCACGGGCCCCTCGAGCGTGGCGAAGTCGGCATCGGGCCCAGGGGAATCAGTGGTCATGGCTCGGCGCATAATACACAAAGAGACACGGGAGCCGACAGATGCTTGTGCCCAGCAAACCCCTGCCGCGTAGGGTACGATCGCCCAGAGTGGAGAAGCACGACAGCCCCGCAGTCGAACTCAGTGTGGTCATGCCCTGCCTCAACGAGGCGGACACCCTGACCACCTGTATCAGCAAGGCGCAAGCCGCCTTCACCCAATGCGGCTGCGTGGGCGAAATCATCGTTGCCGACAACGGGAGCGTCGATGGCTGCCCGGAGATTGCCGAAGCCCACGGCGCCCGAGTCGTTCACGTGGCCGAGCGAGGTTATGGGAGCGCGCTGATGGCGGGCATCGCCGCAGCCCGGGGCCGATTCATCATCATGGGCGATGCCGACGACAGCTACGACTTCCTAGCCATCCCGAAATTCCTGAGCGAACTAAGGGCGGGCCACGATCTGGTCCAGGGCTGCCGACTGCCCGCCGGCGGGGGGTCGATCCTTCCCGGCGCCATGCCTCCACTCCATCGCTGGCTGGGCAATCCCCTGCTGTCAGCCCTCGCGCGCACCATGTTCAAACTCCCCATCAGCGACATTTACTGCGGAATGCGCGGTTTTACCCGAGCGCTCTACGACAGTCTTGAACAACGCTGCACCGGAATGGAATTTGCCACCGAGATGATCATCCGGTCGAGTCTGGGGGGCGCGCGCATCAGCCAAGTCCCCATCACGCTCCATCCCGACGGGCGCCAGAGCCACGGGCCTCACCTGCGAACCTTCCGCGACGGCTGGCGAACCCTGCGCTTTTTCCTGCTCTACAGCCCGCGCTGGCTCTTCCTGCTCCCCGGCCTTGGGCTGCTTGCCCTGGGCGCGATCGGCTACGCCCTCGCCCTACCCGGCGTGCACTTTCTCGGTGCGGAACTCGGTGCCCACACCCTGCTGGTCGCGAGCCTCGCCCTGCTGATGGGTTTTCAGTTCCTGCTCTTTGCCGTGGTGAGCAAGAGCGTCGCCGAAGGCATCGGACTGCTCCCGGAGGATCCGCGCATGAAGCGGTTTTTTAGGGTGGCCACCCTCGAGCGCGGCATCCTGCTCGGGGGAGCAGCGCTGGTCACCGGGTTGGCATTGATTGGCGGCGCTGCCGCCGAATGGCAGCGCCTGGACTTCGGGCATCTCGACTACCCATCGACCCTGCGTCAAGTCGTGCCCGGCGTCACCCTGGCCGCCCTGGGAATTCAGACGATTCTTTCGAGTTTCTTCGTCAGCATGCTGGGAATGGGCCGGCGGTGAACATCGCAGAAAGAATTCACGCCGCGTATGGGACCATGCACCGAATCCAGGTGCTTCGTCGGCATCTCGAACCCCTGCTTCCCGAGCGGGGTTCGGTCCTCGACGTGGGCTGCGGAGACGGGGCGCTGAGCCAGGAACTCGGAGCCCAAAGACCCGGCCTCGAAATCCGTGGCATCGACGTGCGGGCCCGGCCGGACGCGCATATTCCTGTCACGCTCTTCGATGGAAAGCGCATCCCCCATGCCGACGACGCCTTCGACTGCGTCCTGCTGATCGACGTCCTTCACCACTGCGACCCCCCCGAGCCCCTGCTCGCGGAAGCC
Source organism: Myxococcales bacterium (assembly GCA_012959665.1). Classification (GTDB taxonomy): domain Bacteria; phylum Myxococcota_A; class UBA9160; order UBA9160; family UBA4427; genus JAZXM01. The sequence goes on from DUCT01000257.1 coordinate 35,787, forward strand.
GTTCGCGTGGCCCGCCGACAAATTCTAATCAAGGATCACCTGCTCGAGGGTTTCCTCGCTGGGCCCACCCTTCGCTGGATGGATCGGGTGGGCAATGCACGGCACGGGGTGCCCCTTCCCTTTGTCTACTGGCGCGAGGCGCGCTGGCGACGGGCATGGGGGGAACTCGGTCTGGAACTCGATAGCTTTCAGGTGGAGTTGGGCCTCTACCCGCCCCCGTTGGGGATCGTCTTCAACCGGGGACTTCATTTCCTCGCCAATTTGCGACCGGGTTGAACCCTTAATCCGCGAGACCGCAAAACCCCAACCCGCTGGCAGGCAAGCACACATGGACCCACCCGATCAAAGTCCCACGCGAACCCGGCGGCGCATCTTTCTCGGCTGGTTGTTTCTCGGCTGGTTGTTTCTCGCCGGGATCGCCGGGTACGCCGCCCTACCCCAGATCGACGCGCTTGGGCTCTACTACGATGAGGCCTTCCTGGCCCAACAGGCCCGGGATTTCGTAGAACCCGGACAAGCGGGGCAACACCCAGCCAGCGTGCGCAGCGTCCAACTCATGGGTCGCCCTTTTCCCGTGCGCAATGCGGTCTACCTGGGCTCACTCAAGAGCCAGTTGCTGATCCCCGCGCTGGCTTTGTCCGGCTCCAGCCCGCGAACGGTTCGCCTCGCGACCTTCGCCACCGCGTGGCTCGCCCTCGGACTCGCGATGCTCTGGGTCGCTCGCGTCTTTGGGGAAGGCGCCGCCGGACTCATGGGCTTGCTGGTGGCCAGCGATCCGACCTTCTTCTTTCTCTCTCAATTTGAATGGGGTCCCTTTACGACCAATTTCCTGTGCCGAGCGGGGGCGGCGCTGTGCATCGTCCTGGCCTGGCGAAGCGAGTCGGTTCCCCGGGCCAGCGCCTGGGCCCTGGGCGGCGGCGCTCTGCTGGGCTTGGGCGTCTTCAGCCGAGCCGATTTCATTCTGATTCCCGGGGCGGCGGGCATCGCCCTGGCCATCCTTCGACCCGATCTGATTCGCTCGGCATTTCGCTTTCGCCGTGGCCCCCTGATCGCGGGCACCGCGGCCTTTCTCATAACGGCGCTGCCCATGATTGGTTCGGCGTTCGCACTTCTCGACAGCGCCGGCGCCACCGCTGATCGGGGAAGTTGGCTCTTCAGGGCCCAGGTTCTCTGGCAGAGCCTCGACGGCTCCCAGTTCCTGCGTCTGATGCAAACGGGAGGGCTCTTCAACCGGACTCCCGATGTCCTTGCCCCGGGCGGGTGGCTGGGCTGGATGGTCCTGCCCTCCGCGGGAATTCTGCTCGTCGACTTAATCCGCCGGCAGCGCCGAGGCTCACCCGCCCGCCTCGACCCGCGCTCTTTTCTGCTCGGCTTCGCACTCCTGTTGACCTTGGTCATGCTCGCCCTCCCGGGCGCTGTACGCGCGCATCATCAACTCAACACCCTGCCCCTGCTGCACCTGATCATCGCCTGTGCGGCCCTCACCCTCTGGCGCAGTGGTGGCTCGAGGCTGAACCGGCTCGCCCGGGGCGTGGCGTGCGCCGGAATCGCCGGGATCGTGGTGAGCAACCTTGTTCTGATCCGGCACACGGCGCAATTCATCGAGACCACGGGCGGACGCGGACGCTGGAGCCATGCCCTCGACGAGTTTGCCGGGGAAATTGATCGGGAACCCGCGAATACAGTGGTCAGCCTGGACTGGGGCTTCCACGAACCCCTGCTCTTTCTCACCCGCCAAACCCGGCTGGTCGAGAGCATCTGGTCCCTGCCCCAAACTCTGGCCCAGGGAAACCCATGGGTTTTCGATGCCGACGCTCAGACCGTCTACCTAGTGCACGACATCCCCTACGACCTCTTCGGCTTGGGCCCGAAACTGCTGCTGGCCGCCCGCCTGGCCCAAACCCCCTCCGCCCGGATCACGCCGCACCGAGACCGAACCGGCGACCCCGCGTTCTACAGCGTGCGCTTCGCCGGCCCCCACCGACTCAGCTACGACGGCCAATTCCGGGTTCGCCCCAGGTCGGCCCAGTAAGCCAGTCCCCGGCGGCGCGCTCAGCGTCCGGGCACCCGCACCTCAGCCCCCGCAAGGACCGCCGACTCGGGAACCCACAAACGCTCAATCCCATCGTTCCGCTTGACCCGATAAGGTCCCGCCGCCTGGGTCCGTCGAGGGGTCTCGGAAAAAGCCGCCCGGTCGGTTGAGTACGGAAGACGCAGCACGGCTTCGCCGCTTTCATCCGCCACCGCGCGGGCCGCGTAGCCGAAGACCCGTCCCCGGTTCGAGCGCAGATCCAACGAGACCTCCACGGTCTCGCCCGGGAGCGCCTCGATCACCGCGCGCGCGCCGGGAACAATTTGAAAGAGCTTGTAGGCAACCCCGGCTGCCGACTGGGGACGAAAAATTTCGCTCACCCCCGCGCCGCCGGGAAGCGACTCACCCAAGAGCCGAAAGCGTGTCAACCCGGGCCGGCTGCCCGTGGCCCGCCCATCGTGGGCATGCAGTTGTCCGGCCACCGACCAGGGCGCCTCCTGGGAGGTCGTGATCAGATACCGGCCCGCCAACACGTCCGCCCAGCCAAGCGCCCGGGCCTCTGTGCGAGCCTCGAGGAAAGCAAGCGAGGCGTCCCAATTTTTCCGGCCGATGTACCACCAAAAAGGATCCGTCGCGGTAGCCCTTCGGGCGCCGTACTGGATCGCGTGGCCAAGATTCGCGTGGGCGATCACCCCGTAAGCAGGCGGCGGCCCCGGCGACAGGTAAGCTCCGGTCTCCGGCGTCAGCGCACGGACATCGGCCATGAAGCCGGACAATGTCGCGGCGACGCTGCGGGTCGCTGCCCATGAGGGCGCCCGGTCGGCTTCGAGTGCGGCCAGGGAACTGCGCGCGCGCGGGCCGTAGACCGCGATCAGAACGGGCCACAGCAAAACGACAAGGAGCACCACCACCCCCGCTGCCCGAGCCGCGGCCCGAAGAAAGGGGCCGCGAATCCGACCGCTGAGCACGCGAACGACGCCGATGGCCGCTACCCCGAAGAACAACGCGAAAGCCGGCGCAAAGTCATTGCCGTAGCGCCTCTGGCCCAGGGTCAGCAAGGCGAAGAAAAGCCCCCAGCTCCCGAGCAGAATGGCGCTCGCGCCGGTCGGTCGCCCGCCGCCGCGAGAACCCGCCAGACCGAAGACTGCCGCCGGGGCAAAGGGAATCGTGTACACGAGCCAGCCCCAGGAGCGCACCGGGTTGGCCCCGGCCACGCCCGCAGCCGGGGCAAAGAGCGGCCTCTGCTCGCCGGTCACCGCCCCCACACCGTCGGTCTGGAAAAGAAACTGGAAGGCCGGCTCGAGCCCATCGCGGACCTCGGGCACGAGCATCGCCCCGCACACCCCCACGGCCCCAGTTCCCGCGGCCACGAGTCCCCGGCGAAGAATTCCGCCCTCGGGCAGCCTCCACTCGCTGAGCCAAAGCGCCGTCGCCACAACCGCCACGGCCCCGGTGGCCAACACATGAAGCCAAGAAAGAGCGATGGACGAAAACCAGCCGCCCAGGGGCTCGGGCGAGAAAAGCACCCCGGGCACCAGCAAAAGGCTGCAGGCCCCAGCCGCCGCTGCCTGGGCGACTAGAACGCGCTGGCCGCCCCGAATAATTCCGACAGCGATCAGCAGGAAGTTCGCCAGGCCCAGATACAAGAGGCTGCCGTGCCAAGTCAGCAGCAGGAGAAGCTGCGCGGCCCCGAGCAATCCCCCCCAGCCCCTCACCCGGCGCTGCCCGGCGTCGGCCTCGAGAAGCCCCAGGCACGCCAGCAACAGCCAAGCACCCAGCATCGCCACCGCCGAGTGGTGATCGGGATTGCCAACCCGGGAATAGGCAACGCCGATGGGCAGGCACGCATAACACAGGGCCGCGGCGAAACCGACGCTCCGGGAACCCAGTAGGCTGCCCGCCCAATACACGGGGATCAGGGTAAGCGCGCCGCAGGCGGGTCCCGCCCAGGCGGCAACCTGTTCAAAGCCCCGGGGTGTGTCCGCCAAAAGGCGGGCGACGCTTCCCAGCACAAAATCGAAGAGGGGCGCCCAGGGGACAGACGCTCCGCCGGGATAATTGATGTAGGGATCAAAGAGCAGAACCGCGGGAAAGTTGGCGAAAGTGTAGAACGCCCGGCGCAGATGGTATTGCGCGTCGGCGGGCGGGAAGACCACTTCGTCCCCCACGAAAACGAATTCAAAACCCAGGGAACGAATCCCCAGGGCGAGGGCCATCAAGCACGCGAGACCCAGACCGACCCCGGCCCACCCAAAGGCCGCGGACCCCGGGGACTCCAATGGCTTGCTCATTGTGGCCTGCTCATTGTCATCCGGCCCTCGTGCAAACAAGCCACCGGCCCGGTACCCGGGCGCGCATCACGCCGCGGGAACGAGCCCGGTGGGCTCGTCGACCAGACGGTAACGGCGACCGCAGCGGCAGGCGAGGTCGGCCCCCAGAGAGGCGGCGCACTCGCACACCCAGGCGATCCGCCGGGCGGGATTCCCCGCCACCAGAGCGTGGGCCGGCACGTCCCGGGTCACTACGGCACCCGCCGCCACGAAGGCATGCTCGCCGACTGTGTGGCCGCAAACCACGGTGACATTCGCGCCCAGGGACGCCCCGCGACAAATCCGGGTGGGAACGAATTCCGCCGGCGGCAGGGCCCGAACCGCCCGGGGGCGTAGGTCATTGGTGAAGGTGGCGTTGGGGCCGACGAAAACGTCGTTCTCGAGTTCGACCCCATCCCACACCTGGACGCCGTTCTTGACCACCACCCCATCGCCAACCACCGCGCCGTCCTCGATGAAGGTTTGGCCACAAAGGTTGCAGTTGCGCCCGACGACGGCTCCAGCCATCACGTGGGACAGAGCCCAGACCCGGGTTCCGGCGCCCACCGTTTCGCTCTCGCACAGGGCATGGGGATGGACGAAAACTCCGTCCGGTCTCTCTGTCAGGCTCAATTCATGCTCTCCCATTTTTCACGGCAGCGGCTAGAACCGCCACCACCCTCTCCTGCTGTTCCGGGCGAATGCCCGGGAAGATAGGCAACGAAATCATCTCGTCCGACGCCCTTTCGGCCCGGGGAAAATCGCCGACGCCATGGCCCAGAAACTCAAAAGCCCCCAAGCGGTGAATCGGATGTGGGTAGTGGATGCCCGCACCCACTTGCTCGGCGTGAAGAGCCGCCAGAACCCGGTCCCGCTCGGCCACCCGTATGGCATAGATATGCCAGACATGGCCCTCGTCTCGATTTCCGAAGGGGAGCCCGACACCTTCGAGGGGGGCCAGTAGAGCATCGTAGAGAACAGCGGCCGCCCGCCGCGCCTGATTCCAGGCGTCCAGACGACGAAGTTTCGCCAAAAGGACCACCGCCTGCAGAGCATCGAGGCGCGAATTGAATCCGACCTGGGGGTGCTCGTATTTCACTTCGCTCCCGTAGTTGCGGAGCCGCCGGACGCGGTCCGCGAGTTCGGGGTTCCGCGTGGTCACCGCGCCCGCATCCCCATAGGCACCGAGGTTTTTGCCCGGATAAAAACTGGTTCCGGCGAGTTCGCCGAACCCCCCGGCGGCCCGGCCATTCCGACGTGCCCCCTGGGCCTGGGCGGCGTCCTCGATGAGCGCAATTCCCGCATCCGCGGCCAGCGCCTCAAAATCCTCCTGGGCCGCGAGTTCACCAAAGAGGTCCACGCCCATCAGCGCACGGGTCTGAGGGCCAATCCGCTCGGCAACACCTGGGAGGTCCAACCCGGTTCCCGCTTCGGCGCAGTCGACCAAAACCGGGCGCGCGCCCGCGCGCAGAACGGCCAGGGCCGAGGCCACGAAGGTATTCGCCGGCAGGATGACCTCGTCGCCGGCGCCGATTTCCAGGGCACGCAGTCCCAATTCCAGGGCATCGGTTCCATTGGCGACCCCGATGCAATGCTCGACGCCGCAGAATCCGGCGTATTCGTTTTCGAACTCGGCGACCGTCGGGCCGAGAACGAACTCCCCCGCCTCCATCAGACGCTCGAAACCTTCGCGAACCTCCACCCGGATTTCCCGGTGCTGGAGCGAAAGATCCACCAGGGGAATCTTCATTCGCTCGGCACCCCCACTTCGCGTCCGCCCTCGCGCATTGAAAGAGAAAGCGCATCGAGCACCCGTACCACCGCCAAGCCCGCCCGGCCGTCGGAAATCGGTGTTGCCAGCCCCGACACACAGTCGAGGAAATGCTCGCATTCGTTGCGCAGGGGTTCGCTTTTCGCCACGACGGGTTCGGTGACCTCGCCCAGGTGGACACTGGTCCGAAAAGAGGAGAAGGAATCGATCAGCCCCGGACTGTCGGCTCCCCCCTTCGCGTGAAACTCCGACACCTGCTTATCGTGCAGACGGAGCGGGGTTTCCAGGTCGACATCGTCGAAGGTCAGCATCTTCTTTTCGCCGACTACGGTGATATCCCTCGACTTGCGCGGATTAAGCCACGAGGCGTGCAGGTTCACCAGGACACCGTTCGGATAGCGAAGTGTCGCAAAAACCACGTCGGCGATTCCCGGGTTGATAAACTCCCCGCCCATCGCCGAGACCGAGGTGGGCCAGGCATCCAACCAGAAACTCGCCAACGAAATATCGTGGGCGGCCAGGTCCCAAGCCGCATCGACATCGGTCCGGATGGGTCCCAGATTGGTTCGCACCATGGAGATGTAGTAGATGCGACCGAGTTCATCCTCTTCGATGAAATCCCGCACCCTGCGCGAAGCCTCGTTGTAGAGGAAAACGTGGCCGACCATCAAAACCACACCCTTGTTTTCCGCCAGCGCGCAGAGTTCACGACTGGAGACCACCGAATCGGTCAGGGGCTTCTCGACCAGAACGTGCTTGCCCTGGGCCATGGCCCGACGAGCCAGTTCGAAATGGCTGGAGGTGGGGGTCGCAATCACCACCCCATCGAGTTCGGCATCCTCCACCACGGACTCGAAGTCCGTCCGAACCTCCACCGAAGGAAAACGGGCCCGGATCGCGGCGAGCCGATTCTCGTCCCGGTCGACCACGTAACGCACCCGACTGCGGCCGCTCATGGAAAAATTGTTAATGAGATTGGGCCCCCAATGCCCAGCGCCCACCACGGCCAATTCGATCATTCCCGGTCTTCTCCCATCTCCCGGCCGACTCTTCCTCCGCCCCGGGTCATCGTTTCCCCAGGGCCGATCATTTCCGAATCCCCAGGCCGAGATAGACAAGGGGTTTGAGCATGGACCACCAGCCGGTGACCGGTTTCATCTTCGTCTGGCCCTGAGCCTTAGGGGGATAGATCTTCGTCACCGCCACTTCCTCGGTGCGATATCCCAGGCGAATCGCCCGAATGTAGAGATAGGGCTCGAGTTCGTACTCGTCCAGCCAGGCTTGGTCCAGAGTGAGCCGCGAATCCTCAAGGATGGAGCAACGCAGCGCCCGGAAACCATTGGTCGACTCGCTCACTCGCCGGCCCGCCACTGCGGAAAAGAGCCAGGGATGAACCCGGGTGGCAATTTTTCGGTAGAAGGGCATGGGGCCAAAGTGCGCGTTGCTCTTCAGGAAGCGGGAGCCCTGAACGAAATCCGCGCGGCCCTGGGCGATGGGATCGAGCAGCAAAGGAATTTCCTCGGGCGAATCCTTGTTGTTGCCCGCCATGACCACCGCCACATCGAAGCCGCCGGCCAACGCCAACCCGTAACCGGCGCGTATGGCCGCCCCCACCCCCGCGATGCGACCCATGGAATGGACCCGGGCCCCCTCCTCCCGCGCCACCGCGGCCGAACGATCCGTCGAGCCATCGTCCACTACAAGGATTTCATCGACCAGAGGGCGCGGCGTGCGCCGCACGACCTCGCGAATCTTCTGCTCTTCATCGAGAACCGGCGCAATCGCCATCACGGAAAGGCCTTTGTACACGTGCGCAGTGTATCACCCAAGCCCGGAACCGGAATCAGGAACCCGGATCGGTGCTGGGCTCCCGCCCTTCGATGTCACTTTCCAGCGGCGCCTCGTAACCCAGGGCCCGCAATTCCTCGATGTGCTCCGGGGCCATGGGGCCGGCCAACACCCGGGGAACGCGACGCTCGAGATAGTCGACCAGACCCCGGAAAGCCCGGGAATCCAGCTCCGCCGGACGCCACTCCCCCCCGGCTCCAAGCCGGGCGGTCTCGGATTGGGTGGGCCTTCCCGGCCCATCGGCCCGATCCGAGAGATCGGAGCCCGCGATCCGGGTCCAGGCACCCGATCCGTAGGCGGCGCTCTCGCCGTCGGTGTCGCAGAAGATCAGCCGATCCTCGGGAACCTCTTCACCCCGCAACTGCGCGCGAAGGGGTCGGCCACTCGCCCCGGGCAAACCCGGCAGCCCCGCCAGGGCGAGCAAGGTCGGCGCGATGTCCACATGGCTCACCGGCCCGGCGATCCGCCCGGGCACCAGGCCCGGTGCCGCGACGATGAAGGGCACCCGGGCCAGTTCCGGGGACGTGGACTGGCCGTGCTGAAAGAACCATCCATTTTCGCCCAGGCTTTCCCCATGGTCCGCCGTGAGCAGGATGACGCTGCCCCGCTCACCGCTGCGCTTCTCGACGGCGGAGATCACCTGGCCCGCCCAGTGATCCGCGTATTGAATCTCTTCGGCGTAACGGGCCGCATAGAGCGCGGGATCGCGCATTTCACCCAGGGCCTGGTAAAAGGGAATGCCCGCCCGACCAAAATTTTCCGAGAGCACCACGAGGTCGCTCTGCAGTTTCAGGGGCACCCGGTCGACCTTGCCCGACCACCCGGGCGGGGGCGTGTAGGGACCGTGGGGATCCTGGAGGTGAAGCCAGAGAAAGATCGGCTTGCCCGGCGAACGCCCCCCCAACCAGGCCAGGGCCCGGCGGGCGGTGGCTTCGGCAAAGCGTTCGAAGTAGCGATCGCGATTCTGCTCCTGGGCGGGCAGCTCGTCGTCGTAGGTCTCAAAGCCGCGATCCAGGCCCATCCTTCGGCGCAGGACAACATTGCTGATGAAAGCCGCGGTTTCGTAGCCCGCCTCGGCGAAATGCTCGGCCAGGGTGGGAAGCCCTTCGAGTCGCGTGTCCCCGTTGCGCGACCCCACCGAATGTTCGCGTACGTACCGCGAAGTCATGATGGACGCGTGGGCCGGAGCGGTCAGGGTCGCCGCCGCAATCGCGTTCTCAAAAAGAACGCCCCGGGCCGCCAACGCGTCCATGGACGGTGTGATCTCCAGGGGAAATCCGTAGGCGTGAATGTAATCCGGCCGGAGCGTATCCACGGTGATCAGCAGTACATCGGCGCCCGGCGCCTGAACCTGCGCTCGGCAAGCGAACTGCAGCACCAGGAGCCCAAGCAGAGCGGGAAGTCCCCTTCTCATTCGGCGTACCCCAGGGCTTCGAGGCGCGCGCGATCTTCCTCGCTGAGAAGTACATCCGCCCCGTCCGTCCGGGTATGGCGGCCGCGCCAGGCCTCGATCTCCCCTCGCATCCGGGCCGTCCGCTCGGGTTCCTGCTCGGCCAAGTTGGTGCGTTCTTCGGGGTCGCTCTCGAGATCGAACAATTCGAGCGTGCCCTCCTCGGGCCCCTCGATCAACTTCCAGCGGCCCCGGCGCAGACCGAACTTTTCGCCCTCGGCGTAGACCCCCTCCACCCCATCGTCGCCACTGTAGTGCCGTCTATAGAGATGGACGGGACGCTCGGCATCGAGCACGCCCGACCCGGTCAGAACCTGGGCCATGCTCCCACGGTAAATCGGTCCATCCCCCACGGACCCAGCGAGTTCGAGAACGCTGGGCGCAATATCCGCCAAGCGAGCGGGCTCGGAAACCACCCCACCTGGGGCTATGTGCCCGGGCCAGCGAGCGATCAGCGGCACCCGCACCCCCTCTTCATAAATATGAACCCCGTGGAACATATGACCGTGGGCCATCAGTCCTTCGCCGTGATCCCCGGTCACCATCACCAGGGTATCCGGGTCCAGCCCCCGGCGATCGAAGCCCTTCAACAGATGACCGATCTCGCGATCCGTGAAGGCGAGCAACATGTCGTAGAAGAAAATTGTTCGATTGAGCTTCAAGGCTTCCCGGGGACCCGGCGTGAAGGGCGGCGCATAGTCGGACGGCGGGAGATAGGGGTTATGGGGGTCGAAGTAGTGCACAAAGAGAAAGAAGGGGCGCTCGGGATTTTCGCGTTCATCGAGCCATGCCAGCGCCCGTCGTGTCGTGTCGTCGGCACGACCGTAAAACTTCCCCCCGACGACCTCGCCTTCCCACAGCCGGTCGCCTGCCAGAACATCGGCCCGAGAAAAATCCGCGTCAAAATGCGCGAAGCCCTGGCCGAAACCAAAACGCTCCGAAAGCACATAGGAACTCACCACCGCCGCTGTCTCATAGCCCTCGGCCCCGAGGACTTCGGCCAGGGTTTCGAATTCGGCGTCCAGGGGCCTGCCATTCTTGACCACGCCATGGGCAATCGGAGCGAGGGAGGTAAACAGGCTCGCGTGGCTGGGACCCGTGGTGGCCGAAGGCGAATAGGCGACCTCGAAGCGCATGCCCTGCTCGGCCAAAGCGGTCAGGGAAGGCGACGTATCGCGCCCGTAGCCGTAGGCCGAGAGATGGTCCGCCCGGGTGGTGTCCATGGAGATCAGGAGCACGTTGGGACGGGGATCCCGGCCCCGGAGTTCGTCCGTGCTTGGGCCGCAGGCCAGGAGGCCGGCCAGCACCCAAAGCCCGGGCCACGCCCGACCCCGAGGCGCCGGGTGGCGCTTCGCTTGTTTACGATTCACTTGTTGACACCGCGCTTGGCCAGGCCCGCTCTGCCCCCGGTCGATCTCGCCACCCCGCATGGGCGCAACATACCGCTGGCGGGCCAGGGCAGCCATTGCAGGATCGGGCTTCACCGCTCCCTACGGCGTTCGTAGATCGCCAGGGGAGGCCCGTCTTCGCCGGGCCGAGGCGTCGCGAAGCGGTGGGTCGTCGAGAGCAGCCGGCCCGGGGCCAGTTCGGGAATATTGTTGTAGGCGACATCGGCCACCGGGAGTTCATGGCGCTCAAAGGGATGGACCATCAAGTAACGCCGCACCGCCTGAAGGCTCCGGGGCTGGGCACTTCGCGGAATCACGAGGTCGGGCTCCAGAGCCGCTTCCGCCGCATCCGCTTCGGCGGTTCCGGCATGGAAGCGCCCCACCACCCGGCTCCCCAAGTAGTACATGTAGGGCTCCGCCTCGTAATTCGTGGCAATCGTCAAGGCGGCGGGATCGGAATAGCGGGCCTGGATGAATTCGATCGCGGCGTCCACAGGCCCCACCACCGGCCGGCGGATCTCCTGGATGTGGCCCACGAGTTCATCGGCACGAATCCATAGAATGCTCGCCAGGATGACCGCGCTCAATGCAATCCCGAACCTCCTCGGCCCCCGCGCTTTACGGGTCTCGTGGTCGAGGCCTCGCCAGAGAATTTCCAGATCCAGCAGCAAAACCAGAATGAGCAGCGGGCCGACCGGAACGAAATAGCGCTCGAAGAAAATCGGGTTGCCGGCCCCCACCAGGGCGTAGAGAACAACCAAGCGGAGCAAGGATCCACGAGCACATAGCAGTCCCGCCGCCGATCCACGCCCCTGGCGACGGCCAACGAGAAGAACTGCCTCGGCCAGCAAAACCGGACCGAGCAACTCGTAGCGCAGCAGATACTGGGCGAGCAGAACCAAGTTCGCGCCGTAGAGTTCGGGGCCAAAGCCCCAGCGTTCGGCAAAGATCCGGGAAAGCGTGGGAATCCCGAAAGCCCAGGCGGTGCCCAGAGCCAGGATGCCGAAAGCCGCCAGAGAAAGCCAAAGCGAACCGGCCCGGCCAACACGGGTGAGCAGCGGGCCCGGCGCCCGGCGGGCCCAGACAAACCACTCGATGCAAACCCAGAGTCCGGCGGCCAGGGCGGCCGGATGAAAAAAGTTGAACAGAGCCAGCAAGGCTCCCCCCATCCCCCACGCCCGTCCGGCGCCCCCCTCCCCACGCCCGGGCGGACGACGCATTTGGAGCCAAACCACGCCGGCCAGACAGGCGAGAGCGGGCGCGTAGTAGCGAACCTCCCGCAGGTGAAGAATCAGCGAGGTCGAGAGACAGAGAAGCAGGCCATAGCCGGCGAACCCCGCGGCCCGGCCGCGAGTTCGCTCGGAAAAGAGCGGCGACACCGACAGAAACAAAAGCCCAAGCCCGGCCATGCCCAACAGGACAAAGGGCAGTCGCACCCGCGCGGTGTGGGCGTGGAGTTCCTCGACGCCCTTGGCGAACTGGACGCCCAGGGCGGCCAGGTAGTACTGGCCCCATAGGCTTCCCGTGTAGGCGTCGCTTCGGCCCTCCACTGCGTACTCCAGGGGGACCCCCATGCCGAAGACGACGTTCCCCCCGTCGTGGACCTTGGGATAGCCGTAGTCGAGGATGCGCTGACCGAACATGGCGGTCTCGCCCTCGTCCTGCCAAAAGAGAGGGTGCCCGAGCGCGCCCAACTGCAGCACCGCATAGAGGCAACAGGGCAGGACCGCGAGGATCCAGAGCATCTGCCGGAAGGGCTTCGCCCCTCGCTGCCCTCCATCGGCTCGGTCCACCCAGAACTCCCCGCACCCGGTCCTGACGCCCCCGGGTTCTCGCCAAAGAGTACGGTTCGACAGGCAGATCTCCAGACCCGGGGTAGAATCGCCCAAGCCATGACGGAAACCATTCTTGTCGTCCCGTGCTTCGATGAAGCCCCTCGGCTGCGGGTCGACCGCTTCTCGGAATACCTGCAACAAGACCCCGATACCGACTTTCTCTTCGTGGACGATGGCAGCCAAGACGAGACGCCGCGGATATTGGCGGCCCTGGCCGAGGGTTCGGCGGGCCGGGTCGCGGTCCTCACCCAGCCGACCAATCGCGGCAAGGCCGAAGCGGTTCGCCTGGGGATGAAGCACGCCTTCGAGCGCGGGGTCCGCTACGCGGGGTATTTTGACGCGGATCTCGCCACTCCCCTGGGCGAATTGAGCCGGCTCCGTGCGGTGCTCGACGAGCACCCGAACATCGAAATGGCCTTCGGCTCGCGCGTGCAACTGCTCGGCCGAAACATTCAGCGCCGGCCCCTGCGCCACTATCTGGGTCGGGTCTTCGCCACCGTGGCCTCGGAGGTGCTTGGGTTGGCGGTATACGACACCCAGTGCGGGGCCAAACTCTTTCGCACCGGGCCCGAGGTCCGCGAACTCTTTGACGAGCCCTTCCTGTCCAGTTGGGTTTTCGATGTTGAACTGATCGCGCGGTGGCGGGCCGCAGAGCAACAACCGGGCCGGCGACCCGCCGGCGAGGTCATCTACGAGTTGCCCATCAACGAATGGGTGGACGTGACCGGATCGAAAGTACGCCCCAGTGATTTCGTTCGTGCGCTGGTGGAAATCGGGCGTATCCGGCGCCGCTATTTCCGGGATTTCGGCCGGGCGGGGCGTGAATGAACCCCGCCCCCAGCGGCCTTTTTCGCCTTCAAGCCGGAGCCTGGGGGGCGTTGGGGATTCTGTGCGCGGGCCTGCTTGGCCACGCGATCCTGTTCGACGAAGAGGTGCCTTTCGTGCGAGCCGCGGGCGGGCCCGCCTGGATCATGGCCGCCCTGCCCCAAACCGCCGACCTGATTGCCGTAGACCCCGCCGCGCCCCCGGCCTACGTCTTTCGCAAGCAGTTTCAAGCCGGGGCCAAAGGGGGTGAGGCTCACCTTAGGGGCCGCGCGCTCCGCCACGCTCTCGTACACCTGAACGGTGAGTCCGTTCCCCTGGTGGCCCGGGGAAACGGCTGGAAGCAGGGCTTCGAAGCCGATCTGCGGGGACGCCTGCGCGAGGGCACGAACAACCTGCGCGTCTCGGTCAGTAACCCCGCCGGGCCAGCCCTGGTGCAACTCGAAGTCGACACCCCCGGCGGACGCGTGGTCACCGATTCCAGCTGGCAGGTCGTCGCGGGCCCGGGCGCCCCGGGCTACGCCGAAGTCGCCACGGACGTCGCCCTCCACCCCGAGTCCAGGCAACTGCCCACCCCCCTGGAAGGCGCACCACGCCAAGCCGCCCTTCTCTTCCTGATCTTTGCCGGGACCGCCGGCCTTGCCTGGCGAAGGCCCGGCTGGACCCGGCGGATCCGCGATGCCCATTGGCCGGTTTTGACCCTGGCCGCAATTACGCTCTTCTGGCTGGCGCTCTTCGGTCTCAAGTTCTGGCGCATTCCGCTCGGGATCGGCTTCGACGCCCCGGGCCACCTGGCCTACATCGACTTCCTGCTCGAATTCCGCGCCCTGCCCACCGCCGCGTACGGGTTCTCCACCTATCACCCCCCGCTCTTCTATGCGATGACCGCCGCCCTGGTCGAGTTCTTCGGAGTCACCGCCGACACCGTGGCCGGGCGAATCGTCTACCACGCAATTCCCTTCGCCTCGGGGTTGGCCAACGTCTGGCTCACCGCATGGGTGGCCCGGCAGCTCTGGCCCCAGGAGGGTCTGCGGCCCAGCCTCGCCATCGCCACAGCCGGGCTCCTCCCCATGAACCTCTACATGTCCGCCTACGTCTCCAACGAGCCTTTGCTCGCCGCCTGGGTCAGCGCCGCGCTGGCCTTGGGCACGAGCGTCCTCCTGGCCCAGCGGGTTCGCCTTCGGGTCCTGGCGTCCCTGGCCGGAGTCCTGGGAGCGGCCCTGCTGACCAAGTTCACCGCTCTGGCCGTGGCACCGGGGATCGCGTTCTTCGTCGCGTTGCGAGACGGGTGGGGGGAGGGGAGGGGCGGTCCCGGGCGCGCCCTGGCACGCTTCGGCGGTCTGATGCTCGGCGCCGGCGCCATCGCGGCCTGGTTCTACTGGCGCAATTGGACACTCTTCGGCGACCCCCTGGTTTGGAATCTCGACGTACCCGGTGCCGCCACCTGGTGGATGCGGCCCGGCTTCCATACCTCGGCCTGGTATCTGGACTTCGGCGAGTCACTCTCCCATCCCCTCTTCGCGGGCTACGCCTCGTTCTGGGATGGGGTCTATTCGACACTCTGGGGCGACGGGCTGGTGGCCGGCATGGCCCGAGCCAGCACTCGGCACGAGTTCTGGAATCACCCCTTCCAGGGACTCACCTACCTTCTTGCGCTACCGGTCACCGGGGTCATGGCCGCCGGGGCGATCCGCCTCTGGCAACGCTCCCTGGTGGATCCGTCCCTCGGCCGACGGCTCGTTTTGAGCATGCACACCGCAGTGCTCTTCGGTCTGGCCTTCTCTCTGCTCTTGATCAGCCTACGCCTACCCTTCTACGCCCAGGCCAAGGCCTTTTACCTTCTTTGCGGAGTCCTTCCCCTCGCCCTGGCCAGCGCCGAGGGGCTCGGCGGAGCGGCGAGATGGCTCGGACGATCCCCCGGCCCGTGGTCCCGAGCCCTGGGCTGCGCGGGGCTCGGATGGCTGACAAGCCTGGCGGCATGCATCGTGCTGGCCCACTTGGGCTAAGCCGTTCCAGCCCTGGGCCGTCCTACCCCTGGGCCGTCCTAGATCTAGACCTAGAAGGGCCCGGCCGAGACCGCGCGGGCGGAGACCCGAGGCGGAGGCCGCCCTGGCGCCGCCGGGGGAGTGAGGCGGGACGATCGCGAGAGGGGGGCGACACCCCCCCCCTCGCTGATCTCTACCAGGCCTGATGCTCCTCGCGGTGTCGAATGGGCCCCACCGAACCAGGAAAACGCTGGATGCAAGCGATGGCCCCGCCTTGGCTCACCTAAAATGACGGTGGCAGCCTCGGCAAAGGGCCGATTCGGCGTAAGGGATCAACCCATCTTTACCGTAAATTGTTCGACTGGCAATGATCCGAGGGACCCCCAAGCCGAGGCTCCAAATCGCAAGAGGATTAGAATCCCATTCAAATTCAAATAGTTACGGATTTTTCGAGTTGACGAAAGCAGCCAGGAAAAACAATTCTAGGGGAATTTTCTGATGTCGTTCGAAAAAGATCTGACGGGTCTGGCGTATTACGCCAACTCCAAGTTCGCAAAGCGGAGCATCACCGTTTTGACCCCCACCCGGGCGAAGCGAATCTTGAGTTTCTGGTTGATCCCTCCACCGATCACTTCGAGGATCACGCCGTCCCCAAAAACCGGGTGGCGGACGCGCATGCCCGGCTGAACCTCGCCATCGACATCGGCGCTTTCCTGAGAATACGAGTAATCGAAGGATGCCTCGGACCCCTCCGCCGACCGCCCCCGGCGGCGACTCGCGGTTCCCCGGCCCAGAACCTCGACCAGATTGCCTGGGATTTCATCGAGGAAACGGCTCGGCGACTGCAGACTCCGCTCACCGAAACGCCGGCGCTCGGCGGCGTGGGTGATATTCAACTGCTCCATGGCCCGGGTCATGGCGACATAACACAGGCGCCGCTCCTCCTCGATTCCCTCTCCATCCCCGGCCGAACTCGCATGGGGAAAAATCCGCTCCTCCATGCCCACGAGGAACACGACGGGGAATTCGAGCCCCTTCGAGGAGTGGACCGTCATCAACGAAACCCGTTCACTGCGATCCTCCCAGCTGTCGAGATCCGAAATCAACGCGACCTGATCGAGGAAAAGTTCGAGTTCGCTGCGGTCGTCGTCGAGAGCACCCTCGTTGGCCACGTGAAAATCCCGGGCACTGGTCATCAACTCGAGCAGGTTGTCCCGCCGGGCTTCAGCCTCGGGGGTCCCCTCCTTGGCCAGTCCATCCATGTAGCCCGTTCGCTCAAGGGTTCGACCGAGCAACTGATCGAGGGGGCGTGTGGCAGCCTCGCTCCGAAGCTCGTCCAGCAGGGCCAGGAAACCCTGGATCTTTCCGGAAATGCGTGCCGCCGCGCCCCGACTGAAATCGGCCAAGCCCTGGCTAAGCGAGGTCTGCTGGGTCGCCGCCAGGGCGCTCACGCGATCCATCGTCGTCTTGCCAATTCCCCGGGCGGGCTTGTTCACAATGCGCAGCAGGGCCTGATCGTCGAGGGGATTGATGAGCAGGCGCAGGTACGCCATCGCATCCTTGACCTCTGCGCGGTCGTAGAAACGAACGCCCCCCACCACGGCATACGGAATATTGTACTTGAGAAGCTCCTCCTCAAAGACGCGAGACTGGGCGTTGGTGCGGTAAAGGATCGCGAAATTGCTGTAGGCCCGAGCGTCCGTCGAACTGGCCGTGGCGATTCGCCGAATCACATACGCCGCTTCTTCGCGGTCGTCGTCGGCTTCGAAGAACTGGATCAGGTCACCGCCTTCGCGCTCGGTGAAAAGTTTCTTGTCCTTTCGCTCGATGTTGTTGGCCACCACCGCCGACGCCCCGGACAAAATCGGTTGGGTCGAACGGTAGTTTCGTTCGAGCTTGATTACCGTGGCTTCGGTGTAGTCCTCCTCGAAATCGAGAATGTTCCGGACATTCGCTCCTCGCCAGGCATAGATCGATTGGTCGGGGTCGCCCACCACACACAGGTTTCGATGATTCCCGGCCAACAGATTCACCAACTGAAATTGAATGCCATTGGTGTCTTGGAACTCGTCGACCAGAACGTATTGCCAGCGTCGTTGGTAGTACTCGAGAACTCGCGGAAATTGCTTGAACAGTTCAACGGTCTGCAGCAGCAGATCGCCAAAATCCAGGGCATTGGCATCGAGCAGCATCCGCTGATAAATGCCGTAGAAACGAGCCGAAAGTTCATCGTCGATGTCGTAGGCCGAAGAGGCGGCCTCGGCGGGGAGAATACCCGCGTTCTTCCACTGGTCGATGCGCCAACGAATCCGCTTGGGGTCGTTGACCTTGGGGTCCATTCCCTCCCTCTTCAACGCCTGCTTGATCACCCCAATGCTGTCGGCATCGTCGTAGATGACAAAGCCCCGACTGCGGCCCATATGACCAATCTCCCGGCGAAGGATTCGCACACAGATCGAGTGAAACGTGCCGATGGCGAGATCGCTGGCTTCTGGGCCGAGCAACTTTTCAACTCGCTCCTTCATTTCGCCGGCGGCCTTATTGGTGAAAGTAACCGCCAGCAAACCCGTACCCGGGATCCCGCAAACGCCGATCAAGTAGGCGATTCGGCTAGTGAGCACCCGGGTCTTGCCACTCCCGGCGCCCGCGAGCACCAGAAGCGGACCCTCCGTGGTCTCCACGGCACGCAATTGTTCGGGGTTTAGGCCTTGGGTAATCGATTCGGCGAGCACGTTGTGCCTCTTTCACCACCCTGGGTGGCGGTCTGGGAGAAGTCATTTCGAGGCCTGGGGGATCGGACCAGACTATCGGACGGCGGCCCAGGACTCAAACACACCGGCGCATTGGTCCCGATGGCGCCGCCGGCGCGTTATCCTGAGCATCCGACATTCAAGGAGAACCTCGCATGGCCCATCCCGAAGCCGAAATCCGTGCCACCCATGACCGCTTCCTGGCGACTCGGGGGGCCATCGAAGGGCTCGAGCAGCCCTGGGACGCCCTGGCCGAATTCTTTACCGAGGACGCCTGGTATGTCGACCCCGCCTGGGGCCGGGTCGAGGGGCTCGGGGCGATTCGACGATTCCTTGGCGAGAGCATGCTCGGACTCGAGGACTGG
>DUCT01000258.1 GCA_012959665.1 Myxococcales bacterium
GTTTTGCCGGATCTTGGGTCGGAGTGGAAGTGGGCGTGGAGGTGGGCGTGGAGGTGGGCGTGGAGGTAGAGGTGGAGCCATAGATGGAAGTCCAGAGTTCTTCGGGATCCTGGGCCGGATCGAGTTCCCCGCTGCGCTGGCGTGACTCCACCAGGGCTAGGCCGATTCGGCGGCGGCGGGCGGGGTCGTCGCTGGCGGCCAGCGCGCGCGCCCATTCCTCCCGGGCGGCCCCTTCGTCCCCAAGCGCCGCCAGACAGTCACCGGCCAATTCGGCGACAAAAACCGAGAGGGGGAAATCCGGTGGCCGAGTCCTTCGAAGGTCGGCCACTTCATCGATCACCCCGGCGCATTCACCTCGAGCCGCTCCCAGCCGCGCGCGCTCAAAGCGGCGGTACCCCGCCAGACTGTCGGACGAGCGCGCCAACGCCAATTCCCACTCTCCAGCGGCCAGGCGGCCGCTATCGATCGCCCGGGCGGCTCGGCCCAACGCCTGGGCCGAGGCCCGATCCGCGGAATCCAGGGCAATCCCATATCCCGGAGCCAATGCATCCGGAAGCAACCCCTGGGTGGGCACCGTGGCCGCGCAATGGACGAGGAAGAGCGCAAGTATTCCTACTGCCCAGCCCCAATACGCACTGCCCTTGGCCTTCAATCGTCCCCCCAGTCAACCCGTCCATCGAACTCCGCCGGAGCCGACGGCTAAGATTAGTCGTGACCACACAAATCGCCAATTCCGATGCGCTCTCCCACAGCCCGAAGAACAGTACCCGCCCAGTGGATTCCGGTTTCCCCCCGCAGCGATCAGTCGCGACTCGGTTGGCCCGGACACCGGGAGAAAATTCGCTCGATCCACGCACCCGGAGTCGATACGCTCCGAGATCCCGATGACCGGAAACACGCCTGCAAGCCGAATCCTGATTCTCGGCGCAGGGGCCGTTGGCCTTGCCCTGGGCTCCGGCCTCCATGCCGCCGGGCGGAGGATTCACTTCGTCACCGGGGGGCGGGTCCCGGCGCATACGATCACGACCCACGGAATTCAGCGCGTGGGAATTCTTGGGGAAGTGCGCGTCCCCCCGGAGGCCGTGGAGGTCAGCCCCCGTCTCGCCGATCTGGGGGATTTCGATTTCGACTCCGTCCTGGTCTGCACCAAGAGTACCGCCAACCCCGAGGTCGCCCGAGATCTGGCAACCGCTTGGGGGAAATTTCCCCGCCCTCCCCGACTCGTCGTGTGCCAGAACGGATGGGGAAACGCCGAGACCTACGCCGAAGCCCTGGACCCGCAATATGTGGCCAGTGCCAGCATTCTTACCGGTTTTCGCCGCAACCGGGCGCACGAGGTCGAGGTCACCGTGCACGCCCGGGCGATTCAAATAGGGCGTCTCTTCTCCCGAAAGATCGAGGACCTCGAACCCCTTTGCGCCGCCCTTTGTGCCGGCGGGATTCCCTGTGAAACCAGCACCACCATCGAGGCCGACCTCGGCGCCAAGCTCCTTTACAACTGCTTGCTGAATCCCCTGGGCGCCCTGGCCAATGTCCCCTACGGCCGGCTCGGCGAGTCCCCGCCCACACGCGCACTGATGGAAGCCGTCGCCCGGGAGATTTTCAATGTCCTCGATGCGGGGGGCTTGCAGACCCATTGGCCCAGCGCCGAGAGCTACCTCGAGGTGTTCTACCGCGATCTTCTCCCCCCCACCGCCGGGCATGAGTCCTCCATGCTCCAGGACCTGCGAGCCGGGCGCCCCACGGAGATCGATGCCCTTTCCGGCGCCGTGACGCGTCTGGGCCGGAAATTGGGAGTCGCCACGCCCCTCAACGCCGCGTTGGTCGAACTCATCCACGCCGCTGAGCAAGCGCGTCAAGGCACTGGGACCGGGAGCAGTACCCGAGGCTTCAGCGACCCTTGAACCGGGGCGAGCGCTTTTCCAGGAACGCCCGAACGCCCTCGGCATAGTCCTCGCTCGCATAGCAGTCGAGAATGCTTTGGGCCGCGGACTCGACATCGCGCTCAGCCGGGGAACGATGCATCTGCCCCAGAATGAGTTTCGCACTCCGCAGGGTCAGGGGCGCGTTCTCAGCGATTTGCCCCGCGGTCTTCTCCACGAAGGCGTCGAGTTCGGCCTTGGGGAGCACGCGGTTGACCAACCCCATGGCCAGGGCCTCCTGGGCGCTGAAACGCCGTGCGGTCAAGAAAATTTCTTTGGCGGCGGGCAGGCCCACCACCGCCACCAGGGCAGCCAGGCCGCCGGAGCTGTACCCCAAGCCCAAGCGTCCGGCCGGAATCGCGAACACCGCATCCTCTGCGGCGAAGCGGAGGTCCGCGTTCAGCGCGATCGCGCATCCCCCGCCCACGCAAAAACCGTGTACCCCCGCGATCAGCGGCTTGCTGAGCCCAGCCAGCGCTTCAAAGGCCCGGGCATTGCGCGCGTCGTATTCCAGGGCCGCGTCGCCCACCCGGTTGCGCTCGAATTCCGAGATATCCGCGCCCGAAACGAAAGCCACATCCCCCCGGCCGCGCATGATGACCACGCGAACCTCCGGGTCGGCCTCGAGGTCCGCCACGGCTTTCGGGATCGCATTCCACATCGCGTCGTTGATTGCGTTCCGGCGCGCCTCGTGATCGAAGACGATCCAGCCCAACCCATCTCGCTTTTCGAGTTCCACGGTTCCCGGCATCGCGCGGCAGCTTAGCGCTGCCGGGCGGGTCTCACCCTTCCGAATGCCTCGGCTCGACGGACACTCCGGGGCACCCGGAACCTCAGTCCAAGGCGTGGAGCCTCGCCTCCAGGGCGAAGACTTGGTCGTCTTCGGCACCCATCTCGCGTAGGGCCTCGGCCAATCGGATCACGTACTCGACGTTGGGGCCCGAGGGGCCACGGCTCTGGGAAATTTGCCGGGCCATGTTCTCCAGGGTCGCCGGCCCCAAGTAATTCGAATTGGCTTCCGTGGCCACGTAGAGCACGGCGGACACCGACTCGCCTGTCGCCCTGCCCTCCTCGCAAAAATACACCGGCACCCGTTCCCGTGTGAATCCGCCCCGCTCGCGATAGTCGAGGCCGACCAGCACCGACTCGCGATTGGCTTCGCTCAGCCGATAGGCGGTGCCAAAGCAAAGAGCCCCGGCTTCGGGAACCAGAGTCACCACCCGGCCGGGCCGCCCGGGAACTCCGCGATGATCGGTGGAGCCTTGCCAGAACCTTCGTGCCCGGTCGCGCAAAAAACCCGCTCGGCGTTCGGCGAATTCGAAATCCGGGCGCCAGACCAGCGATCCGTAGCCGAAAATCCATGTCGCCTTGGGTGTGCCTTCGCCGGGATACATCGAAGCTCACGCTAGCCCCTCACCCCCAGATCCGCGCAACGGGCCAAGCTCCGGTTCCCCGGGTGCCGATCGCCGTCGACTTTTTTGGGCGTGGGATAATCGCCGGAAACCTTCAGGAGGAGCTGAAATCCGGGGGGTCCCTGGGTTCCCGGGCCTCCACCGCGGCAAGCGCCGCCAACATGGCCCGGGCCTTGTCGAGACTCTCCTCGTATTCCTCTTGGGGGTCCGAGTCGGCGACCACCGCTCCGCCCACGTGCAGATGAACCCGGTCCTTTTGAACCAGCAGGGTACGAATCACCACCGCCAAGTCCATCCCGCCACGAATGTCCAGATAGCCGAGCGCCCCGGAGTAGACGCCCCGGCGAACGGGCTCCAGCTTGTCGAGCAGACCCATGGCGGCGATCTTCGGTGCCCCGGTCATGGAACCGGGCGGGAAAGCAGCCCCGAGCAGGTGCATGCGATCACTGCCCTCGCGCAATTGCCCGACAATTGTCGAAACCAGTTGGAATACCGATGCGTAGGGCTCAACGGTCATCAGCTCGGGCACCTCGACGCTGCCCAGTTCGCAGACCCGGCCCAAGTCGTTGCGAACCAGATCAACGATCATCAAATTCTCGGCCCGATCCTTTTCCGACGCGAGCAGCTCTGCGGAAAGCGCCGAGTCTTCTTCGCCCGAAAGACCCCGGGGCCGGGTTCCCTTGATGGGGCGGCTCTCCACGGCTCCGTCCGCCGAGACCTTCAAGAATCGTTCGGGGGAACTCCCCAGGATCGCGCCATCGGGCAAATCCATGAAGCTCGCGAAGGGCGCAGGCGAGGCTTCTCGAAGCGCCCGGTAGAGCGACCAAGCGTCCCCCGTAAAGGGCAGGTCCATTCGCCGAGTCAGGTTCGCTTCATAGACATTTCCCTGGGCGATCTCTGCTTTCAGGATGCGAACTCGGTCGCGGTATCCGTCGGCACCGAAACTTCCCCCAACGCTCCGGGGCACCCGGGTGGCCAGCAAGTCCGAACGCCGAAGGCATTGGGCTATCTCTTCCCCCGATGCTCGGCTTCGGATCGATGAGGCGGCTGGAGTCGCGCTTTCCCCAACCCCGCTCCCGGTTCCTTCCGCGGTTTTCGCGGCTTCGAGCTCCTGGGAAAAATCCACTAGGGCGAGATCGGCCCGACGCCCGGCCTCGTGGGCATTCGACGCAAATCCGAGAGCCAGGGCGAAAGAGCGGCCACTGGCATGCTCCAGCGCCACGATTCGGTCGACGAAGAGCACCGTTGCATCGGGCATCCCGAGATCGTTCTGGCCGTGGAACTCGAGGTTTTCGACCTGTTCGGCCAGTTCGTATCCCCAGTACCCCACGGCGCCTCCCAGAAAAGGAAATGCAACCGGGAGCCCGTGCTCCTCGATCTGAAACCCGGGCAACGCGCCGCGCAGCCAATTAAAGACTTTGCCCTTCTCCTCCCGGAAGCCGACCTCTTGGGCCATGGCCTCGCGAACCGGGCGACGGCATTCGACTTCGATGCGCTCGCCGTACGCCCGAGCCACCCCGTAGGGGTCGGCGCCCACAAAAGAAAACCGACCGAGACGCGAATCCGGCGAGGCGCTATCCAACAACCAGGCCCATGGGGCCGAGCGCAACACCTCGCAGGTTCGAAGCAGATCGGAATCCGGCATGAAGAGTTCGCGCCAACGAAGCTCGACAACCTCGGGTATGGGGTCACTCAGCGATTGAACCATGGGGGGACTCCAGAAGAGCGCTGAAGCTAACTCAGTGCTTTTCCCTTTGCTGCTCGTCGGCTTTGAACGCAAAGGGAGTTCGCCCCCGAGCAAGGCCAAAGTTCGGGACTTCTAGTCTATGCTCGTGCCTATTCTCAACCAGGAGCAAAAATGTCATCACTTCCCCCCGCGCGTCGAATCCAACTTGCCCCCAGCCTGGGCCCGGAAGGTCAAGAGGAGGAGGCCCTGTCGCTCTCGGTTCATGAGGGCGGAGCGGGAACCGCGATCGTACTCTGCCACGGCTTTCCCGAACTCGCGTATTCCTGGCGAAAGCAATACCAGCCCCTGGTGAACGCTGGCTTTCATGTGATCGTGCCCGATCA
Organism: Myxococcales bacterium; assembly: GCA_012959665.1. GTDB lineage: Bacteria > Myxococcota_A > UBA9160 > UBA9160 > UBA4427 > JAZXM01. Next base: position 5,405 of record DUCT01000258.1, read on the forward strand.
GCGGGGATACGGCGCCAGCGATTCTCCGGTGGGCAGCGAACTCTACGATATCGATCACCTCACCGGTGATCTCGTGCACCTCCTGGATTCCCTCGAAATCGAAAAGGCGATTTTCGTGGGCCACGACTGGGGAGGCTTCGTTGCCTGGGCAATGCCCATCCTGCACCCCGAGCGCACCGCCGGTGTCATCGGCGTGAACACCCCGTACCTTGGCCGATCCCCCATGCCACCCACCCAGGCGCTCTCCCTTGCCGTCGGTGGAGCCACGGAAAAGATGTACATCCTTTGGTTCCAGGAGATCGGCGTCGCCGAGCAAGTCCTCGACAGGAATCCCCGGATCGTTTTTGAGAAACTGATGCGAAAAGCGCTGCCCGCCGAGGAAATGATGGCTGATATGGCCGAGCGGGGCGGCGATATGAATCCATTTCGGCAGCTCGAGTCTCTTCCTGAACGCGGAGAGTCTCTCCTATCGGAAGAAGAACTCCTTTTCTACACACGGGCGTTTTCCGAGAGCGGGTTTCGCGGCGGCGTTTCCTGGTACCGAAACTTCGACCGAAACTGGGCGCAACATCCGGAGATCGGAACACAAAAAATCGACCACCCGGCTCTCATGGTCACCGCGGAATGGGACATGGCACTGCAACCATCCATGGCCGTGGACATGCCCTCTCGCTGCAATGACCTGGAGACGGTCATGATTCCCAAATGCGGACACTGGACCCAACAGGAAAAGCCCGAAGAATTGAACAAGATCATGATCGACTGGTTGCAGAAGCGATTCGGCTGAACAACGGGACGCGCCGCGCAATCCTCGATCGGGTAGTGTCCGCCCATGCGGAAAATCTGTATCTACCACGCAGCCTGCCCCGATGGCTTCGGGTCTGCCTGGACCACATGGAAGGCTTGGGCCGGCGAGGGCGAATTTGTCGCCCGGGGACACTACGACCGCATGCGTGGTCATCGCGTAGAAGACGCGTTCGTACTCTTCGTCGATATCGCCCCGGGACTCGACGAAATTCGTGAGCTTGCAGAACACGCCGGGCAAATCGTTGTCCTCGACCATCACATCACGAACCAGAAGAACTTCGACAGTGACCCGGAGCTATTGGCCGCCCTGGCGGACGAAGGACACCTCGTCCACTTCGACATGAGTCACTCGGGCGCCATACTCACATGGCAATACCTTTTTCCCGATGAGGACCCACCCGACCTGCTGCGCTATGTCGAAGACCAGGATGTCTGGAACTGGAAACTGCCCAAGTCCGCCGAGATCAATGCCGCCATCGCCTCATACCCGCAAAACTTTGAGGCGTGGTCCGCCCTCGCGGCCCGGGACGTAGAGGAACTCGCGGCGGAAGGCGAACCCATTGTTCGCACCGACAAAGTCGAGGTCCAGCGCGCGATTCGAAACCCGACGCCTCTGGTTCTCGGGGAACGCAAGGTCGAGGCCATCAATGCGCGAACTCGTCGCAGTGCCATCGGCCACGCCCTCGCCGAACGCGAAACCTTCGGCCATCCCTGGGGCTGCGTCTACCGCATTGAGGGCGCCAAGGTTCATGCGACCCTTTACTCCATCGGGGATTTCGATGTTTCCAAAATCGCCGGGAAATACGGCGGAGGCGGACACAAAAATGCGTCCGGGTTCAGCATGGCCCTCGAACAATGGGTCGCCGAAATCCTGGACTGAGCAATTTTCTCTGCCCCCAGGATCAAGCATTGAAGCCAGCGTAGGGCCCAGCGTAGGGCTAGGCCAGCAATCCACTGCTGCCGACTTGACCGGCCTGGATTAGCGCGCGGCCCACTGAGCCGGCGTTAGGGTGGTCATGGAGAGCGCGTGAATTTCACCGGTCATCTCTTCCGAAAGTACGCCGTAGACCAGCCGCTGAGCGGCGAGCTTGCTCAAGCCTTCAAAGCGCGAGGACACGATGGTGGCCCGGAAATGACCGCCCCCGGAACGGGCACCCTCGTGGCCGGCATGAAGGTGGCTTTCATCCATGATCTCGATGTACGTCGCCTCGAGATTCGTGGCGAGTTTCGCTTCAATTCGGCTTCTTCTGTCCATGGAGTCCGCTGAGCTCATCCCGATTAGTCCTTCGGTAAGCCCAGAATGCGCTCGGCAATAATGTTCTTTTGGATATTGGGCGTGCCCCCACCGATCACCACCTCGGGCCACCCCAGGGCGTAATCGGCCCAGCGACCATTCTCCGGCGCGTCGGCGCTGCCCCGCATCAGGGTCGAGGCGCTCCCGGTTATTTCCATGGCCAGTTCGCCCATTTCGACCTCCAGAGCCGCCCGATGCAACTTGTTGATCGAAGTCTCACTGCCCAGGGGCTCACCGCGCAACTGCTTGGTGAGAAAGCGTTGGCCGTTCAATCGCATGGACTCGATCCGGATATCCGCGCGCTGAAGCCGACGGCGAATCGAGGGAATCTCGACCGCGCGCTTGCCCGCCCGAACCGTTTCTCGAGCCAGTTCCTTGAGTTCTTCCATTTTGCGCCGCAGACCGTAGACCTCGGCAATGCTTGAACGCTCGTTGGCCAGCGCCGACACCGTCACCTGCCAGCCCTGACCCTCGTCACCCAATCGATTCTCCACCGGAACTCGCACATCGGTGAAAAAGATTTCGGCAAACATGGCGCCGCCGCCCATGTTCCGAATGGGCCGCACCTCGAGGCCTTCGGCGTCCATGGGAACCAGCAGACAAGTAATGCCATCGTGCTTCGCTTCGACATCCGTTTCGGTCCGAACGAGGAGGATCATCATCTTTGACCACATGGCGATCGAGGTCCAGATCTTCTGACCGTTGATCACGTACTCATCACCCTCGCGCACGCACTTGCACTTCAGGGAAGCGAGGTCGCTGCCCGAATCGGGTTCTGAATACCCAGTGCACCATTGGTAGGCACCATCCAGGATGTCGGGAATGTATTTCTGCTTCTGCTCCTCGTTACCGTATTGGATGATCGAAGGGCCGACCCAGGCGAGCCCCATGAAACAAGTCCCCAGACCCGGAGCCTTCTGACGCGCCATCTCCTCCTTGAGAATGACCTGCTCCATGACGCTTCCCCCGCCGCCACCCACGTCCTTCGGCCATGAGAAACCCACCCAGCGTTTTTCGCGCACCTTGGTGTTCCATTGCGCGAGAAAATCGGCGGACTTTCGTTCCTCTTCCCCAGGAAGATTCTCCTGCAGGAATGCGCGAACTTCATCACGAAATTCTTCTTCTTGCGGCGACAGTTGAAAATCCATTAGAGACCCCCGAGTTCTGCGATCCGGTCGTAGTGATAATCGGCGTCGCCATACATGGGACGCATCCACTTCCCGCGCTTCAGATAGAGCTGAATGTCGTACTCCCAGGTGTAGCCAACACCGCCGTGTAACTGAACGCCGTTGATCCCCGCCATGGGAAAGGTTTCGCTCGCATACGCTTTGGCCTTGGAGACCGCGAGGGCCGCGCCCTCTTCGCCTTCGTCCAGGGCCCAGAATGCGTAGTAGACCAGCGACTTGTAGGATTCGATATCGACGTACATTTCCGCCAGGGGATGCTTGACACCCTGGTAGCGGCCAATCTTCGAACCGAACTGCTCGCGTTCCTTTGCAAACGCTGTCGTGATTGCCAGCGCACCCTCGGCCGCCCCCACGGTTTCCGCAGTAACGAGCGCTGCACCAAGGTCGATCAGGGACTGCACGGCCGACCAGGCACTGCCCTCCGGACGCAGCAAGCCGGCTGGCCCGACCCGAACATCGTCGAGTTCAAGACTCCCCAGGCGCTTGGTCAGATCCATAGCGGCTGCGTCCGACGTCGAAACGCCAGCCATCGACCGCTCGAGCACGGCAAGGCCAACGTCTCCCGGCTCCGACCCCGAGCGGAAGGCAACCACGAAGAGGTCGGCTTTCCCAGCATCGGGAACAAAGAGCTTACGTCCGGTCAGAATCGTTTCGTCACCGTCGGCTTTGCCTTGAAGACACAGTCCCGCCGGCGCAAGGTCGTCGCTCTGCTCAAGCAGCGCCAGGGTGCCGATCCGGCTTCCATCGGCGAGGCCCGGCAGCCAGCGCGCCCGCTGCTCATCATCGCCGAAACGCTGGATCGCCTGGGAGGCGATCACCGTAGAGATCAGCGGAGAAGGCAGAAGGGTTCGGCCCGTTTCTTCCAGAAGAACCAGCAGGGTCACCAGATCGAGCCCCGCACCCCCGTGTTGTTCGGGAAGGGTGAGGCCCACAAACCCGAGCTCAGCCATCTGCAACCAGAGTTTTCGGTCGAAGCCCTCATCGCTCTCGCACTGGCTCCGTACTTCTTCGAGAGAAGCGTTCTGGTCGAGAAATTTTCTCACTTCTGCTCGAAGCAGTTCCTGCTCATCCGTGAAACCAAAATTCATCTGGGCTGATCCTCGTAATGGGTGCGTTC
>DUCT01000259.1 GCA_012959665.1 Myxococcales bacterium
CCGGATTTCCTGTGTTGGGTTCGCGATTTTCTCATTCCGACCTCCCGACCAGATGAACCTCTGTCTGTAGCTCGACACCACAGGCATCCAGGACTCTCGTGCGAGCCCGTTCGATCAGGTCCAAAACATCTGCAGCCCGGGCTCCCCCCAGATTGGCGATGAAATTGGCATGCACCGCCGAAATCTCGGCGCCGCCCACGCGCTCACCGCAGAGCCCGGCCGCTTCGATCAAGCGCCCGGCAAAATCGCCCTCGGGATTGCGGAAGACCGAACCGCAGGAGGGCACGTCCAGGGGCTGGGTTGCGCTGCGGTGGGAAAGCAGGCGGTCGACCTCGGCCTTGACTTCTTCCCGGGAGGAAAGCTCCAGGGCGAAGAGGGCGGAGACGACGACGGCATCTTCGGGCAGGCCCCGGAGCTCGCGGTAGCGGAAGTCCAGCGTCGAGGTCTTGCGGATCTCTTCCTCGGTGTTTTCCGAGGTGACGAAGCCCAACTCCAGGGCCACGTCTTTCTGCTCGCGCACCCCTATGCCTGCATTCATCATGATCCACCCGCCCACGGTGCCGGGGATTCCCGCGGCAAATTCCATCCCAGACAAGCCCCGTTCCACGCAGAAGCGCGTGACGGCCGAGTGCGAAACTCCCGCCTCGGCGTATACCGTCGGCCCGGGCCGCTCCTCGAGTCCTCGAAATTTCCGCAGGGTGATGACGACGCCGTCGATGCCCTGATCCGCGACCAGGCAGTTGAACCCGGCGCCGATAATTGTACGGCGCAGTCCCCGCCGCCGGCAGATCTCAAGGAGCGCAGCGAGTTCTTGGCGATCCGCTGGTGTGGCCAAGGCGTCAGCGGGTCCGCCGATTCGCAGGGAGGTGTGCCTGGACATGGGCGCGTCGAATTGAACGCGCTCACCCAGGGCCTTCACCAGATCCTTTTGGGTCGTTTCGTCGATCATGCGTCAGCCTCCACGGAGGCCGAGGGCCTGGCGGAGAGTCGTTTGAGAATCCGGTCGCCAAGATTTGAGATGTCCCCGGCGCCCAAGGTGAGGACGAGGTCGCCGGGTTTGAGATGGTCCGGAAGCTCGTGGTCGATGGCTTCCAGCTTCGCGATGAAGCGCACATCCGGGTGGCCTTGGGCCGCGATCTTTTCGGCAAGGACGCTGCCCGAGATCCCGGGGATGGGAGAATCGCCTGCGGGATAGATGTCGCTGATGATGACGACGTCGCTGTCGCCGAAAGCTTGGGCAAAGGCTTCCATGCAATCCCGGGTTCGGGTATAGCGGTGGGGTTGAAAGACACTCACGATCCGGCCCGGGTGGATGCTCCGGGCGGCGGCCAGAGTCGCCCGCAATTCCGCAGGGTGATGGGCGTAGTCGTCGACGACCTGGACTCCGGCTTGAACTCCCAGGGCCTGGTAGCGCCGTTCGACGCCGCCGAAGGCGGCCAGTCCCCGGGCGATTTGATCGAAGGGGACGTCGAGCTCAAGAGCCACGGCCACGGCGGCGAGGGCGTTCAGGACATTGTGATCGCCGGGCAGGGAAAGGCTGATTTCTCCCAGGTTGCGTCCGTGCTGGTGCACCGAGAACCGGATGCCCCCCGCCTCCGGGCGAAGTTGGCGGGCCACCAGGTCCGCTTCGGGAGAGAATCCGTAGCGGGTGAAACGCCCTTTCAGCCGGGGCAGGATGGCCTGAACTCCCGGGTGGTCGATGCAGAGTACGGCCAGGCCCCAGAAGGGAACGCCGTTGGCAAAATCAACGAACGCGCTTTCCAGTGTGGCGAGGTCTCCGTAGTGATCCATGTGTTCGGGGTCGATATTCGTAATCACCGCGATTACCGGTCGAAGTCGGAGAAAGGAACCGTCGCTCTCGTCCGCTTCGGCGACCAGGAAGGGGCCCTGACCCAAACGCGTTCCGCTGGGAGTCGAGTCGTCGCCCATGACTCGCCCCCCGATCACTGTGGTCGGGTCGAGCCCTGCGGTGACGAGAATCTGGCCGATGAGCGAGGTCGTGGTGGTCTTGCCGTGGCTGCCCCCGACGGCGATTCCTTCCTTGTCCCGCATGATCTCCGCGAGCATCTCGCCTCGGTGAATCACCATAAGATTGCGCGCCCGGGCCTTCCGGAGTTCCGGGTTGTCCGAGGGGATGGCGGACGAGACCACCACGCATTGGGCATCGCCGAGATTCCCTTGGGCATGCCCCAGGCAGACGTCGATGCCAAGCTTTTCAAGTCGCGCCGTGGTGGCGTTGCTCTTCAGGTCTGAGCCGCGGACCGTGTAGCCCTGGCGGTGCAGCAGTTCGGCCAGGCCCGACATGCCCACACCCCCGATGCCCACGAAGTGAACGCTACGGATCCTGCGCCTCATGCCGGGCCCTCCTGGGCTTCGACCAGGGCGGCGCAGGTTTCCACGATGCGCCGGGCGGCGTCGGGTTGAGCAAAAGCACTCGCGGCCGCGCTCATGGGGGCCAGGGGGCTCGGGTCGCGGATCAGAGCCTTGAGTTGGGTCGCCAATGCGGCGGAATTCAGAGGCCGCGAGTCCAGGCGAATGCCCGCCCCGGCTGCGGCGAGGGCATCGGCGTTGGCCGCCTGGTGGTCGTCGGCCGCGAAGGGGTAGGGGACGAGCAGGGCGGGAAGGCCTGCCAGGGCGAGTTCGGCCACGGTCAGTGCACCCGCGCGACACAGGGCGAGGTCCGCCCAGCGATAGCGGGTGGGCATGGAGGGCTCGAACTCCACTACCTCGGCCTGGATTCCGGCCTCCGCGTAGGCAGCCCGCACGCGCTGCCGGTCCGCGGAGCCCGCTTGGTGGAAGATTTCGAGAGGCTGACCCGCGAACTGCGGAGCGATTTCCATCATGGTTTCATTGATCTGGCGAGCACCCTGGCTACCGCCAAAGACGAGCAGGCGCAGGGGCGAATGCGCGGTGGTGCGCGGGCCCGCCTCGTCGAAGGCTTTGAGCAATGCGCCGCGCAGGGGGATTCCAAAATGGCTCACAGGGTTTCGTGTGTGCAGGTGCTTGGCCGTTGATGCAAAGCCGACGAAGACCCGGCGGGCGAAGCGCGCGGTCAGGCGATTGGCGCGCCCGGGGATGGCATTGGGTTCTAGCAGGGCCAACGGGCGGCCCAGGCTAAGGGCGGCCAGGGCGGCGGGGATCGCGGCGAACCCCCCTACGGAGATGACGATATCGGTCTGATGCGCACGCAGCGCGGAGCGCGCGCGCCCGACTTGGCGGAGGGTGCCCCAAAGTCCTTTCAAGCGTCCGACCAGCCGCCTTCCCATCACCTGTTGGCTCGGTAAAGCGAGCAACTCGAAGCCGGCCTCGGGAACCAGTCGGGCCTCGAGCCCCTGGTTTGAGCCAATGAAGAGAATGGGTTCCTGGCGTTCGGCAATGATTTCTCCGAGGGCGAGCGCGGGGGTTACATGGCCCCCGGTCCCTCCGCCGGCGATCACCCAGTTCAGCGTCATCGGGCGCTCCGGGAACGGACTCGCGGGCTTGGGGATTGCCGAGCGGCGCTGAGGAGCAGGCCCAGGGCGATGCAACACGTCACCAGGGATGTGCGCCCGTAGGAGAGAAAGGGGAGGGTGAGGCCCTTGGTGGGAATCATGCCCATGACCACCGCGGCATTGATGATTGCGGGCACCGTGAGTAGGGTGGTCATCCCGAAGGCCACCAGCAGGGTGAAACGGTCCCGCGCTCCGGCGGCGATGCGGGAACCGGCGAGTAGGAGGCCTACGAAGCCGGCCAAAACAGCGAGCACCCCGATCAGCCCGAGTTCTTCGGCCACCACGGAAAGCACGAAGTCCGTGTGCGCTTCGGGCAGGTAGGAGAGTTTTTGTTGGCCGTTGCCCAGGCCGACTCCGAAAATCCCACCGAGGCCAAAGGCCACGTAGGACTGAACGAGCTGCCAGCCATCGCTTTGGAAAGTGGCCCAGGGATTCATGAACCCGGTAATTCGACGAAGCGCGTAGGCGTTCTGGGTGACATAGAGCCCCACTCCCAGGATGCCAATCAAGGCTGGTGCGACCATTAGGGCGAGTCGGGTTCCGGCGACGATTAGCAAGAGCGCAACCAAGCAGGCCAGGAGGACGGCGTTGCCCAGGTCGGGTTGCAGGAGCAGCAGGCCGATTGGCGCCAGGGTCAGGCCCGCGGCAACGAGGCTGCGAGTTCCCGAGAGTTCGTCGTGGCCGTCGCGTCGGGCGATCACCGCAGCGACCAAAAGCAGGGTAGTCAGCTTGCAGATTTCAACGGGCTGAAAGCGAAAGCCCAGGCCCGGTAAGTCGAGCCAGCGTTGGGCACCATTCACGCGGACACCAAAAAATTCGACCAGTACCAGCAGGACGAGGGAAAGAACCCAGAGCGGAAGGGCGGCCTGGCGCCAGCGGTCTATGGGTGTCCACGTGATGGCCGTCGTGAGCACGAGGCCGATTCCGAGGGCTCCGATGTGGGCCAGGAAAAGCGGAGGCAGCGAATGATCGAGGGCGAGGGTGGCGGTGGCGCTGTAGCTCATCACCGTTCCAATGGAGGCGAGCAGGAGCACGGACAAGACGACACCCGAGTCCGGCGCTCGGGCGAGGCGGGCTTCCCCGCCCGGTGGTCGGCGGGTGGCGGCTCGGGTTTTTCGAGAGCTCTTTTGGGTCATTGGATGTTTCCCTTTGCGTAGCGCTGAACGGCGGCCCGAAAGCACTCGCCGCGATCTTCGAAACTCATGAACTGGTCGAAGCTCGCGCAGGCCGGAGCCAGCAGAACGACATCCCCGGGCCCGCTAAGAGAAGCCGCAGTCTTCACGGCGGCATCGAGATTATCCTCTCTCTCGCAGGGGATCTGCCCGTCCAGTGCCTGCTCGATCAGGCCAGCGGCTTCGCCGATGAGCAGGGCCGTCTTGACGGATTGCTGGGCAACTTCGGCGAGGCCCGAGTAGGACAGGCCTTTGTCCCGTCCTCCGGCGATCCAGATGGTGGGCCCGCCGGTTCCCTCGATGGACCGCTGGGCGGCCCCGGGGTTCGTGGCCTTGGAGTCGTTGACCCATGTCACTCCATCTTCGGTGGGCACCACTTCACATCGATGGGGAAGGGGGCGGAAATTCACCAGGGCTTCCGAGGCTTCCAATGGGTCGACGCCCAGGGCCCAGACTGCCGCCAGGGCTGCCAGGGCGTTGTCTCGGTCGGGGGAGGAGAGGCCCGGGACCGAATCCAGGGGCACGCGGGCGAGGCCCTTGGGGTCGGCGAACACGGCGGATCCGGCGTCCAGCCATGCCGAGCGATGCTGATCGGCGAGGGCCGGCGGACCGCGACGGCTGAAGGGGATGACCTCGGAGGGCGCGTCACCCGCCATGGCGCGAACGATCGCGTTGTCGAAATCAAGGACCGCGGCGTCTCCGCTCTGCTGGTTCTCGAAGATGCGACGCTTGGCCCGGGCGTAGCCCTCGATATCGCCATGGCGATCGAGATGGTCCGGGGTGATGTTAAGAATCACCGCGACCCGGGGACGGAACGCCTCGATGGTTTCGAGTTGGAACGAGGATACCTCGAGCACCGCCACATCCAGAGGCTTGCCCGCCAGGGACAGCGCGGGAGTGCCCACGTTGCCCCCTGCTTCGGCGCGGAGCCCCGCGGCTTTGAGCATCGCCTCGATCATCCGCACCGTGGTGGACTTTCCATTGGTGCCGGTCACGGCAATGATGGGGATGGAAAGAAAGCGTCCCGCGAGTTCAATATCCCCCCAGACTCGCTGGGCCGATGCCCGGTATCGGTGAGGAGGAATGCCGGGACTGGGGACGGTCAAGTCGAAGTTGGCCGGGTTGGGGAAGGGCTGTCCGCACAGGACGCGCACGCCGGAACCCAGGTCGTCGAGGTTCTCCATGGCCGAGAGTTCGTCTGTTCGTCCCTCATCGGCCGCGGTGACCCGGGCGCCGCGTTCTGCACAAAAACGCGCCGCGCTGCGCCCGGACATGCCCAGTCCGAGCACGAGAATTTCCATGCCCTCAAGATCCATGGATCGTGATTCTTTCAACCTGCTTTCCTTCGATGTGTCAGCGCAATTTGAGCGAAGAGAACGCGATCAGTCCGAGAATGATCGAAATGATCCAGAAGCGAACGACGATCTTCTGCTCGGCCCAGCCGAGTTTTTCGAAATGGTGGTGAATGGGTGCCATTAGAAAGACCCGTCGTCCGGTCATCTTGAACCAGCCCACTTGGATCACCACCGATGCGGCTTCCAGTACGAAAATTCCACCGACGACCGCGAGTAGGACCTCCTGGCGGATCAGGACCGAGACCGTGCCCAGGGCGCCACCGATTGCGAGGGCACCCACATCGCCCATGAAGAGTTCGGCGGGGGAGGCGTTGAACCAGAGGAAACCCAGGCTGCCTCCCACCAGTGCGCCACAGAAGATGGCGAGTTGCCCGGCCCCGGGTACGTGCTTGATGGCCAGGTAATCGGCGATGTTGGCATGGCCGGCCGCGTAGGAGAGGCCCGCAAAGGTTCCCGCAGCAATCATGACCGGGCCGATGGCCAGCCCGTCGAGCCCGTCGGTCAGGTTGACACCATTGCTGAAAGCTACGATCACGAAGGTGGCGAGCGGGATGTAGAGCCACCCCAGGTTCGGCGTAAAATTTTTGAAGAAGGGTACGGCGAGTTCCTGATCGAACGCGGGGCTCGTGTAGATTGCGAAGGCGACCCCCAGGGCCAGGAGGGTTTGCCAGAAGAGCTTCGTTCGCGCCGACACCCCATCGCTATTGCCCAGCTTGACCTTCTGGTAGTCGTCGATGAATCCCAGCACCCCGTACCCGGCGGTTAGCCCCAACACAATCCATACGAAGTGATTGGTCAGGTCCGCCCAGAGCAGTACCGAGACCGCCAGAGAGAGAAGGATCAGCAGTCCACCCATGGTGGGGGTGCCTGCTTTCGCTTGGTGATCGGGGCCGATCTCGCGGATGGGCTGACCGACCCGAAGGGCCGCGAGTTTCCTGATCAACCAGGGGCCGACCACGAACGCGATGAAGAGGGCGGTCAATGTCGCAGCGGCGGTTCGGAAGGTGATGTACCGAATTACGTTGAAGCCACCGAACGCACTCTCCAGGGGGTAGAGCAGGTGGTAGAGCATTAGTTGGTCTCCTCGGCGGTTAGAATGTCCACCAGTCGCTCCATGTGCATGGCGCGTGAACCCTTGACGAGTACCCAATCACCGGGCTGAACAACTTCCCGCACGGATTGGGCCAAAGCCGTCCGTTCCATGTCGATCTGGATCACGCTCTGGGACATGCCTCCAGCCAGGGCCTCTTCGGCGACCCAGCGCGCGTTTTCACCGAGAAGGAAGAGTTGGTCGATGCCGAGCTTCGCGGCGAGTCGGCCGAGTGCGCGGTGGGATTCCTCGCTGGCATCGCCGAGTTCGCCCATGTCGCCAAGAACCGCGATGCAGCGTCCGTCGACCCCGAGCCGCACCAGATTTTCCATTGCACTCCGCATGGACTGGGGGTTGGCGTTGTAGGTGTCGTCCACGAGATGTCCGCCGCCCGCCAGTGCTCGGCCCACCATTCGTCCCGGGACCCCACCGAAACGCGCCAGCCCGCGTGTGATTTCGTCGAGGTCGGCGCCTGCGGCCAGAGATGCGGCCGAGGCCGCCAGCGCGTTGATCACGGTGGTATCGGCCAAGCCGGGAACCCGGATCGGTACGCTGCCCTCGGGTGCGACCAATCGGAAAGCGTAGTATCCGCCGGGCTCGGTCCGAACGTCTTCGGCCCGGACGTCGGCTCCGGCCTCCCGGCCGAAAGTCCGCAACCGCCCGGAGACGCGGTGGGCTTGGGACATGACACCGGGGTCGTCGTGATTGAGGATCGCGACGCCCTCGTTGGCCAGGCCAGCGATCAGGTCGCCCTTCTCGTTGGCGATCTCTTCTCGGCTCCCCAGGAACTCGATATGCGCGGAACCGATATTGGTGATGACGCCAACGTCGGGTCTCGCAATAGCGGCGAGTCGTGCAATCTCGCCCCGATGGTTCATGCCCAACTCGACCACCGCCTTGAGGTCTTCCTCTTGTCGGGCGAGCAGGGTCAGAGGCAAACCGAATTCGTTGTTCAGGTTTCCGTGATTCTTCAGGCAGGGACCGGAAACCGAGAGGATGCTGTGAATCAATTCTTTGGTGGTCGTTTTCCCGTTGCTCCCGGTCACCGCGACGACGGGTCCGGAGAAGCGGTCCCGGTGTCCTCTGGCCAGGGCGCCGAGCGCCCGAGTCGAATCGGGCACAGCCAGTGTACAGGGGCCGTCGGGCGGCGAATTCTCCGAAAGCCAGGACTCCTCGACGACCAATCCGGTTGCCCCCCGCGCCAGGGCATCACCAATGAATTTGTGCGCATCGTGGCGCTCGCCCCGTATGGCCAGGAAGAGTTGTCCCGGGGCGATGTTTCGGGCATCGATCCCGACTCCGAGGAAGGGGCCTTTTTCCGAGCCCGAGACCCAGCGGCCCCCTGCCCAGTGCAATGCGTCCTCCGGGCTGAAAGCAACCGTCATGCCCGGCTCCGACGGGCGAGGGCCTTGCGGGCCTCGTCTCGGTCGTCGAAGGGGAGTTTTTCCCGCCCAACGATCTGATAGTCCTCGTGGCCTTTGCCCGCGATGACAATCGTGTCCTCCGGGCGGGCGACGGCCAGGGCACACTCGATGGCGCTGCGCCGATTCTCGATCACCGTATAGCCGCTGCCGCGGGTTTCGAGTTCATCGGGGTCGCACCGCTCGAGGGAAGCCAGGCCCGTCTCTACATCGCGCAAGATCTGGTGGGGATCTTCGGTCCGGGGATTGTCACTGGTCGCCACGGCGAAGTCGCTGGCCCGAGCGACGGCCTCGGCCATCAGCGGGCGTTTGCCCCGATCGCGATCGCCCCCGCAGCCAAAGACCGTGATGAGTCGACCCTGGCAAAGGGGGCGAACGGCTGCGAGGAGTTTTTCCACGGCATCGGGGGTGTGGGCGTAGTCGACGATCACTGTGGGACTGGTCTCGGCGTTATCGTGGACGACCTCCATGCGCCCGGGAACCTGGGGGCAGGCGCTGACCCCAGCGATGAGATGCTTGGGGTCGATCTGGAGAGATTCAGCGATTCCGCAGGCCACCAGGAGGTTCTCGAGGTTGAAGTCACCCAGCAATGGCACTTTCAGGTCGACAGTTTTGCCGTTGAGGTCGACCCGGGCCAGGGTTCCCGACAAGCGAACCTCGGACTTCAGGAGCCTGATTTCGGCGTCCGACTGGGGGTGGCGACTGCAACGGAGCACGGCGGCACCGGCCTCCCGAGCCGTGGTCAGGATAGTCTCCGCCGCCGGGTCATCGAGGTTGACCACGGCCACGCTGGCATCTCCCAGGTGGTCGCGAAAGAGCCGGGACTTCGATGCCAGGTAGGCATCCATGTCGGCGTGAAAGTCCAGATGGTCCTGGGTCAGATTGGTAAAGGCCGCGACTTTGAATCGGCACCCCCGCACTCGGCCGAGTTCTAGGCCATGGGAGGAAACTTCCATGACAACGGCCTCGATATTTTGAGTTCGCATGGCTCGCAGGGTGCGCTGCAGGTCCAGGCTTTCGGGTGTTGTATTGACTGCGGGAACTTTCTCATCCGCGTAGCGGATCTCGACGGTGCCGATTAGACCGACGGGCACGCCAGCCGCGGATAGAATTGATTCGGCGAGATAGCCGGTACTCGTTTTCCCATTGGTTCCGGTGATCCCCACCAGTGTGAGTTCTCGCGAGGGCTCGCCAAAAAAATGCGTCGCAAGCGGTGCCAGGGCGCGGCGACTGTCGGGGACGATCACCGCCGGGCA
>DUCT01000260.1 GCA_012959665.1 Myxococcales bacterium
ACTTGGCCCAACCCAGTCCGAACCCGGACCCTTTCTATACCAATCACAGCTGGACGAGCCTTCGGGTGCCCGACCTCTCCAACCCGGGAACAAACGGTTCGGGCTCCACCCTGTCGCTGCTCTTTGATCCGCCTGCAGGAACTGCCCTGATGGCTCCGTGGCAGGGGAACTTTCAGCACACTGTCGGAACGGGTCTCGGCAATACGAGCACCGGGCTGAATACGTTCAACTTCGGCGGACTCGCCGGCGATGTTTCGAACCCAGGAAACCTGGCGGTCGAATCCCTGCTCACCATCGGCGACCTCGACTCGGGCTCGGGGGGCGAATCACTCCGGCTCATCGCACGGGACTCCAACCTATCGGTCATTACCGACCCGTGGCTCTCCGAGCCCATTGCTGCGTCGGGGATCGGACTTGGGTTCCCGGCCGCCTTTCCCGGGTGGAATTGGGACGGGAACTCCTACTTCTTCGACTCGGCCTCGACTTCCCCTGGGTTCAACCCGAGCCTGACCATTCGATTCATCACCCTTCTGCCCATCTTCGAACTGGATCTACAGAAAAACAATGCCGCCTATGGCGTGTCGTTTGGCGCCCAAATTGAGCCCATCCCCGAGCCGTCCACCGCGCTGCTTTTGGGGATCGGCCTGTGCACTCTGGGCGCTCGGGCACGAAATCGTCGAGTGAGAGCACCCATCGAAGAATCAGCCCCCAACCGATAAACCCATCCCCCCGGATGCCTTGGGCTGCAAGCAGCTCCTTCCAAGGCACCCATCAGCAGAAAGACAGGAGAACTGTCATGGTGAAATTCAAAACGGATATTCAGACCGTCTCTCACATGCAGAGGATGATGGATGACTGGATGCGCGCAGAGGGTCGCAAAATGAAACTTGAACTGTCGACGAACAAATCGATGAAAGACCTGGGTGACTTCGCCATGGCTTTCGACCTCGACTACTTGCGAAAGGAGAAGGCTCTCAGCAATTGCGTGATCTGCGAACTGAGCGGCCGGGCACCGACGAAGAAAGTTCTGGTTTACCGATTCGTCTGTTGCTTTGAAGGGAGCGAGGACTCAAGGCCTGTCATCATGGACGTCGAAGAATCCATTTACGACGAGGCCTGCCGGTTCGGGCGCTGGGAAGTCCTGCCTACCCGACAGGACTCCGACATCGAGATTCAAGTCTGAGTGCGCGGTGGGCTCGGGATCGAAAATATCGCGGTTCAGACACCCGCTGTCGGTGTGGCCCCCATGGCATCCCGTGCAATCTCGAGTGCCTCGTCGATGGCGCTGTCGTCATGGGCCGCGCAAATGAACCAGTTCAGCGCAGGGTGGAATATTGCTCCCCGGCGAGCTGCCTCCCGGGCAAAACCAACAACTCGGCTGCGATCCGGATCGTTCTCGAAAAGTAGGGTCGGCATGGTGGGCGGGCCCGAACAATCAATCGAGTGGCCGGTGGCCCGGGCCGCAGCGAGGAGTCCCTCTCGAAGGCGCAATCCCGCGCGGGTCATTTTTTCGAAAGCACATTCATTGTCATACGCATCCAGGGTTGCCATCGCTGCGCGCATCGGCGGCTGTTCGAAGTGCAGGGACGACGTGAACATGATGCCCCGTGCGCCATCCCGTAGGGCATCGCTCCCGAGCAGAGCCGAAACCGAGTATCCGTTGCCCAGACCCTTCCCGAGACACAAAAGGTCGGGCACGAGACCCAAGGCGCGATGGCTTCCCTCTGGATGAAGACGAAAGCCCTGACGCACATCGTCGAGAATCAGCGCTGCGCCATGCCGTGTGCGAATTTCTTCGATGGCCGCGATGAATCCGGGCTCGGCGAAAAAGGTGGGCTGGAAGGCGTTTTGATCCAGGGAGTTCAGGAGCAGGGCCGCGATTTGCCCTTCGTGCTGATCCGCCACAGTGCGAAGTGCCTTCACATCGTTCCAGGGAACCCGAATCACATGGTCCCGCCGGGTCGCTGGAACGCCCGGCGCCGGCCAGGGGGACAACTCGGCATCGGAGCCGTGGTAGGCTTGGTCAAAGGCCACGATCAACGGACGCCCTGTGGCCTTGCGGGCTACCCGACCGGCGAGAGTCAACACCTCCGAGCCCGTCTTGGCCAGTACAGCCCAATCCATGCCCGCGTAGCGGTCCACCAGCACTTCGGCGAGTTCCACCAGGAGAGGCGAGTAGAAGTTGCTGCTCGCGGGCCGTCGCGCTTGCTGGAGATACGCTTGCTTCACGCCCGAATGCCCGTAGCCCAGAAGATTCGGACCGTTGGCGCAAACGAAATCCAGGTACTGCTTGCCGTCTACATCGGTCACCCGGCAACCCTCAGCATCGGCGATGAACCCCGGCAAAACGCCGTCCCCCGCGAAGCGAGCGCTGCGAGAGAGATAGATTCCCCCGCCGGGCAGGACTCGGTCGGCTCGGTCCCAGAGAACTCGCCCTTTGGGGCCATCAATGGGCGAGGCGCCCGGAAGACTGTTCTTCGCGCTTATCACCGATGCTCCGACCTCACGACGACCGCTCGGCCGAAACCCACAATTGCTCAAAACCGCGGAATCCTGGGTTGGATGCGTACTCGTAACCTCGCTGGCCCGGGCCAATGGACGAAAATCGGCTGAGCAGCGCAGCCAGGGTTTCCTGGGCCTCGAGCCGGGCCAGGTGAGCCCCCAAGCAAATATGCCGCCCACCGCCAAACGCCTGATGGTGGGTGTCCTCACGCTCGATATCGAAGCGATCGGGGTCGGGGTAGACGGAGGGGTCCCTGTTTGCCGCGGCCAGCATGACGTCCATCGTCTCCCCCTCGGAGATCTTGACGCCTCCGATTTCCTGATCCCGATGGGCAATGCGCCCAGACGAGACAACCGCAGAGTCATACCGGAGCAGTTCCTCCACGGCGCTGGGCATCAAATCCGGACGCTCACGTAGTTTCGCGAGCTCTCCGGGATGGTCGAGAAGCGCCTTGACGCCATTGCCAATCAAATCCGTGGTCGTCAGGTTTCCCGCAAGCAGAAGCAAATTGCACATGGAAACAATTTCGGTCTCGCTGAGTCCATCACCCGGGGTTTCGGCCAAAACCAACTCGCTGATCAGGTCGTTTTCCGGCTTGGATCGACGGGCCTCGATCTCCGTCCGAAAAAAAGCATCCAGTGCTGAGCCCGCCTGTTCCGCCGCGGCAACGGCAGCCGGCGTCTTGACGGGGCTGAAGGCCACCAGGATGCTGGCGTCCGACCACTGCTTAAAGCTTTCGTGCATCCCAGGGTCGACCCCTAGGATTTCGGCGATCACGACCGTCGGGATCGGCCCCGCAACCTCTTCGATCAAATCGAACTCGCCTTCGTCGAGAGCGCCGATGACCCTCACCGCCACTTCCCGTACTCGGCCGCGCCAGCGTTCGATGGCCCGGGGGGTAAATGAGCGCTTCACCAGATCGCGCAGTCGGCGGTGGCCCGGATCGTCCATGAGGAGCATCGACGGCTCTTCGTCGGACTCTTTGAGGACTTCATATGCAAAGGACCCAGGGTTTCCCTTGCGCGGATCGGACCAGAGCTCACGGTTGCGTAGAATGGCCACGACGTCGTCGTGGCGGGTCAAGACATAGCGACCAAAGACTTCGTCTCGATGAACCGGGTCATGGGCACGAAGCGTAGCCAGGACCGGGTAGGGGTCTTCCCGGAAGCGCCGATCGAGGCTTGTGAGTTCGATGCCGGTCGGAATCGGCAGGGGGTCAGCCAAGTGGAGGTCCTCCCAACGAGCGGTTAGAGGGGAGGGCCGAGCATAGCAACCGCGCCTAGGGCAACGAGCAAACCAAAGAAAACCCGTTGGCTCAGCCAGTCGGTGCGGTGAGCGGCCAGGCCAACTAGAAAGGGGGGCCCAGAGAAGCCAAACACTGGGGCCAGGGACCGCGCTCAGCCGACCAAACGAACCAAACAAACCGAGGGGTCCGCGAGGCCAGGGGAGAGGGCCAGGGGGAGAGGGCTAGGGGAGAGGGCTAGGGGAGAGGCGGTCGAGCTAGGCACGGGATCGGGCATGCCGGCGCGAAGCCGCCATCAGCACCAGCCCAAATCCGGCAAGCAGCGCCGTTCCGGGTTCGGGGATCACCGTCACCGACGTCACCACGAAACTGGCCAACACTGTCAGGTCGGAAGCTTCTCCGAATGTGACACCGCTCAAGGAATTTATGGTGACGCCACTGATACTGACGAACGGGCTGGTATTCACAACGGCGGTCACGACGGGCACCGCATAAGCGATTGCGGTGCTCGGGGCCGGCGGATTTATTCCACCAGAATCAGTTGCCGACCAAAAACCGTTCACCGTCAGAGGGCCTGCAGCGGCGCTGTAGCTCGACGGGTTCACGACGGGCGTGCCTAAGGGCGCGAAGCCCACATCGCCGGTGAGCGAAGCCGATTCGATCGTGATCAAATTGTAGCCACCGTAGGGTGCCGAAAGAGTCAGGCCGATATTGGGGTCGAGACTCAGGTCAAGGGAATCAAGCGAGTGCGCGACATCATCCAGGGTCAGCGTGCCGCTCAGCCCGGGACTGGTTGTCTGGCCCACGATCGAGGCGCCCACCATCACGGTGATCTGAACACTGCCCCCAGTCACCGAATAAAGAATCGGCGCGGCCGAGGCACCCGAAGGCAGGCAAAGCATAAAAAGAACGCCCAAACCCAAGGACGTGATCCAAGCGCGCGAGCGCGCGGCCAAACGTTCTGTGCTCGTGCCTCTTGTGTTCGTGTAGTCGCAACTCGACATCTGCAATATCCCAGGCTTCCCAGCATCCAGGTAGGTCCGCTAACACAAGCGTCCCGGTCCTCTTCTTATATCACGAACATCGATCCAAATGACAGACTTATTATTTCAAAATTGAAAATTGGTTTGACATTTCGCAATTCATATAAAGGCTAACTATGTTCACAATTCATAACATTTTTCGAAATTTCCGAAGCGTTTGGACTCAAAAGTGCTTGGGGCTGTCTCGTAACTCCCGCCGCAACTCATAGGTAATAAAGATAATCCAAGGCTGCCCCACCCGATTCCCAACTCGACCCAAGCTGTACCGCGAAAACAGATTGAGGGGGGGGGTGGGGGTTTGGCACCACGATTCGCATATAACTGCGGAAGCATATGGGGGGGGACAAAATTTCTGCGGCCAGCCGGCCGCGATCCGTGGGCGGGGCTCTAGGCGGTCTCAGGCCCCTCACTTGGCCTCCACCCCAACGGGCCCAGCGCCTCTAGGGCCTCGGTCTTTTCGGGCAGATGGATCGCCACGGACGCCACGTCGCCCTCTCGAAGAACTCGATTCATGGACATGGGACGAGCAAAACCGTCCCGCTCAACAGCAAGAATCACGTAGCGCTCGCCGCTGCCAATTTTCATTGGGTCGCCGATCCCCTCAGCCGATTCAGTCGCCTGGGGCGGCCGGTATTCGCAGCGGACCACTTCGACATCTCCACTTCGAAAACGCGGCTCCCAGCGCTCGATGTCGTGGTGCCCCTCGAAGACAACGTCTCCGTGTTGACGCTCAACGAGTTCCGCCACCAGTCCGCCATCGATTTCGGTCGCCGCCACCAACCCATGAGGAACTCCGAAATTTTCCTTGGCCCGATTCACGAAAACGCCATTGAGGGTCTTGTTTCCCGTCAGGGCGACCGCGGTCTCCACCGCTTCGAAGCCCGCACGCTGAAGAATTCGCTCCTGAAGGGCATTGCCGAAGACTACGGAGAACCCCAGCTCTTCCACGCGTCTACTCTTGTGCGGGTTCGAATCGAGGAAAGTGACAGACCGCCCCGCTGCACGGAGTACCTCGCCGAGGGCAACTCCCAGAGCGCCCGCCCCCAGAATCGCCACGCCGTCCCGGCCGGGCAAGCGGACTCCGAGCCAGTTTCCCACCCACCCCGCGCTCAGACCCGCCACCACCACCGTGCAGGCTATGGTCAAAAAGACCAGCGCCCGCAATTCGACGCCGCCCTCCATTCCCACCGCCTCAAGGGAGCGCGCCACTATGGACGCGATGGCGGCGGCAACGATCCCGCGTGGAGCCACCCAGGCGATGAATCCGCGCTCGCGAAGCGAGAGTTCCGAGCCTCGGGTCGTCAGAAATACCTGCACCGGCCGAACCACGAAGATCAGAGTCGCCACAACGAGAAGTCCGCCGACACCCAGGGCCCGCACCTCTTCGAATCGCACACCGGCGGCCAGCATGACGAAGAGTAGACCGATCAGAAGAACGCTCATCTGGTCCTTGAACTCCCGCAGGTCCCGGTCCACCGGGGTCCGAAGGTTGCCCACCACAACGCCCGCCACCGTGACCGCCATGATGCCACTCTGGGCCACCCAGGCGTCGCACGCCTGGAAGAGCAGCAGCACCATGGCGAGCACCAGAATATTCTCATGACCCTCTGGGACCAAACGCCGCACCGCTAGCAATCGCGCCAGGACAAAACCCGCCACGACCCCCGCACCTGCCCCGAATGCCAAGCGGAGAAGAAGACCGAGTCCGCCTGCCGCGACGGTATCCATACCCGGAGAGATCGTGATCTCGAGGACCAGGACCGCGAGAATCGCCCCTATGGGATCAATCAGGACCCCCTCGGCTTCAAGCACCGTGGCGACTCTATGCCGGAGCCGCAATTCGGCCACCAGCGGACCCACCACGGTGGGGCCCGTCACCACCACCAAACTGCCGAAGAGCAGCGCGAGTTCCCAACTCCAGCCCAGTAGGCCACGCGCGGCCAGGGTACCGCCGATCAGGGTAATGGCGGCACCCCAAGTCACCAGCCGCCGAATCGCCGCCTGCTCCCGGCGAAGCCGGGAAATTTCAAGATTCAGCCCGCCCTCAAAGAGAATCACGGCCACCGCGAGGTCCACCAACGCGTAGAGTCCACCCCCCAGTTCACCGGGCCGCACCCAGCCGAGCCCATCGGGGCCCAGCCCAATCCCCACGGCGAGCAGCAAGACGATCCCGGGCACGCGCAGGTGGCGGGCCGCCGATTGGGACAAAACCCCCGCAGCCAGGGCCAGGGCAACCATCAGGGTGGGGTGGGCCATTTCCAGGAAGCCTCGCTCCTTCGCCGTCGTGCGCCGCAAGTTCAGCCCGGCCCGAAATTTTGTCGCCGCGGCGCCTGCCCTTAGACATTCTCCGTATCGAACCGTCGCGTCAAGCAGCGCGATTGAAAAAGTCGTTCGCATCGCGAATACTGCGCGAGACAAGGAGTCCCCATGGTGCTGTTTCGAGCTCATGTTCTCGTCAGCGGCCGAGTTCAGGGGGTTTTCTTCCGCGAGTCAACACGCCGCTGCGCCGAGGCTCTGGGCCTCTCCGGGTTTGTGCGCAACCTGCCCGACGGACGCGTCGAGGCGCTTTTTTCGGGCGAGGAGGGGGCCGTTCACCGGGCCTTGGACTTTGTCCGTCGCGGCCCGCCCGGGGCCCAAGTCACTGACGTCCACGTCGACCTCAACCCTCCCCGGGCGGACGCAGACGAGGGATCCACAGAATTTCGAATCCAGTCCGCGCCCCACTGCTGAGGGGTCAAAGAGCGTCTCGCGTTCTTGGGGAACCCCACGCCACGCTCAAAGCACCACAACGGACCAAGCCAGGAGTCAACACCGGGCTATGGCTGAGCCCTGTCGGTGAGGGTCGGCCCGGGTCGGTGAGAGTCGGTGAGGGTCGGTGAGGGTCGGCGGGGGTCGGTAGGGGTCGGTGAGAATCGGCGAGAGCCGGGAAAGCGATACGAGAAATTAGATGTCCCGGGTCCCGGCGATGAATTCCTGCATATTCCGATGGGCCTCGTCGTCGGTGACTTGGATTGGCGGGTGCTTCATGAAATACGAGGAGGGCGAGTGGAGAATGCCCCCGATTCCGCGGTCCAAGGCCACTTTGGCGCAGCGAATCGCGTCGATGGAGACCCCGGCAGAATTCGGTGAATCCTCCACGGATAGCCGCATTTCAAGGTTCATGGGCACGTCTCCGAAGAGCCTGCCCTCCATGCGGATGAAGCAGACTTTGTTGTCATTTTGCCACGGTACATAGTCGCTCGGGCCAACATGGATGTTGTCCGGGTCCATTCGGGTGGCGGCCACCGATTGGACGGCCTCGGTCTTGGACTTCTTCTTGCTGGCCAGGCGATCGTGGTTGAGCATGTTCAGGAAGTCGGTGTTGCCGCCCGTATTCAGTTGGTAGGTCCGCTCCAGCTTGACGCCCCGCTTGGCAAAGAGATCGGTCAGCGTCCGATGGGTGATCGTGGCGCCCAGTTGGGCCTTGATGTCGTCGCCCACGATCGGAAGGCCCTTGGCCTCAAAGCGCGCGGCAAAGGCCGGGTCGCTTACGATGAAGACGGGAATGCAGTTGACGAGGCTGACCCCCGCCTCCAGGGCACACTCGGCGTAGAATCGCGCGGCCTGCTCGGAGCCCACCGGCAGGTAATTGATCAGGACCTCTGTTCCCGTCTCGCGGAGCTTCTCGACGATTTCGCCCTGGGTAGGCTCGTCCGCATCCGAGGGCAGAAAACTTCTTTCGGGCGCGTAGTCGGCCATATGGCCCGCGACGCCGTCCAGAACACATCCCATACTGACGTGGACACCCGCCTTGGGAACATTCGGACAGAACGCCGTAGTGCAGTTGGGGGCTTCAAAAATCGCCTCGGCAATATCCTTCCCGACCTTGCGCAAGTCCACGTCAAACGCCGCCACCACCTCGAGGTCCGAGGGAACATATCCACCAAGATTCCAGTTCATCAGGCCGATCGCCTGATCCGGGCCCTTGTCCGCGTAGTAGTGAATTCCCTGAATCAGGGAACTGGCACAGTTGCCCACACCTACAATCGCGATTTTGATCTTGCCCATCGTCCCCCCTCATCACTCAAATTGCTGCGACGACCTCGCTGGCCGTGCGGGTTGCGAACACCCGCGCTCGGGCGAGGCGGATCTTACCGTAGCCGGACGGACTCGACCCATGTCGCGAAACTGGGTCCATACCGAAGCGCTGGCCACGGTCCGTTTTGGCAGCCCAGTTGTATAGCCCGGATTCGGGGGCGTACGGATGTCCCGCGGGGCAAAATTTACCCCTATGTTGGATCACCGAGACAAAAATCATTCAGAATGCCGGTCGCGAACACTGAAAAAGAAAATCAGATCAGCTCGGACCCTCGGATCCGCAACCGGGGAGGAAAGCATACGGTTATACGGTACAACCGCCTGGGGATTTTCGAGAAATCGATCAAGGCTGCGCGGGTTCCACACCACAGACGAGTCCAGCATCGCGGCCGAATAGGGAAATCCCTTGACGGATCCGGCTTTGCGACCGAAAAGAGTGGAAAGGGGTGGGCCGATCTTGAAGGCATCACCCCTTGGGTCGTGGCAGGACCAGCAGGGCGTGGCCGCGCGAAGTCCGCGATCGAAGCGCTTGGCTTCGGCCTCCCCCAACCCCGCCCGAGTGTCCGCGTATGGGTCGCATGCAATCAAAAAAAAGCAGGCCAGGAACCAGGCCCCTACAATCTGCCGAGGGAGTGCAGCAGGCCGAACGAATCGCTTGCTTGGATCGAGGGGGACCGCCATGGATTCGTCGCACCTCCTTTTTTCGAACCCCGAGTGAGACGGTGTCGGAGGTCGAGAACCCGCCCCCGATCGCTGACGATGGGACCCCACCCGGAATAGTTCGCCTCCGAGTCGCCCAAGTCGATAGACGAGATCGTTGTTTGGAGCCAGTCGGAACACAGGAGACTTCAGCCATGCCCCAGATCCCCCGGACCCGAAGAA
>DUCT01000261.1 GCA_012959665.1 Myxococcales bacterium
GAAAAGGGGTTGGTCCAAAGGGGTTAACCCGATGTGTTCTTGGCCGCCGACAGGAAGGCGGGCTTTTCACCGCCGCCATGCAGCAGCAGGTTGGCGCCGCTCATGTAGCTCGAAAGGGGTGAGGCCAGGTAGAGGCAGGCATTGCCCACGTCCTCGGGTTCGCCGATGCGGCCCAGGGGCACGGTGGCACCGACGGCGGCAATACCTTCTTCGTCGCCGTAGTGCAGGTGCGATTGCTCGGTGCGGATCATGCCCGCCGTCACGGCGTTCATGCGGACCTTGGGGGCCCATTCCACGGCAAGCGTGGTGGTGAGCGAAAGAAGCCCCGCCTTGGCGGCCCCGTAGGCGGCGGTGCCCGGTGAGGGGCGCACCCCGCTGACGCTGGCAATATTGATGATGCACCCGCCGCTTTCCTGTTCTTGCATCACGGCGTTGGCGGCTTGGGCGAAGTTGAGGGGGGCGATCAAGTTCAGCCGCAGGATGGCCTCGGAGAAGCGGGGAGAAACCGTGGCGGCGTCGGCCTCTGGGGCGCCGCCCGCGTTGTTGACCAGCACATCGACCCGCCCGAGCTCGCGCTTCGCATAGTCGACCACTCCGCCGATCTGCTCCACATCGCGCACGTCGGCGATGCAGAAGTGCGCTGTACGGCCGCCGGCCTCCACGGGGCTTTCGAGTTCGCTCCGACCGCAGATCACCACCTCGGCGCCGGCCTGGAGAAAGCGCTTGGTGATGCCTCGGCCCACGCCCTTGCCGCCTCCGGTGACAATGGCCACCTGGCCCGACAGGTCGAACTCCACGGACATGAATTTTCCTCTTTCCCGGGTTCCGGGTTTTCTAGAGCCCGATTTGCTGGGCGATGAACTCGCGGTGGTAGGCGGGCTCGCCGAGCAGCGTCTCCCCGGCCTTGGCGCGCTTGAAGTGGAGATGGACATCGTATTCCCAGGTGAAGCCGACGCCGCCGTGGATCTGGATCGCATCGGCGGCGCAGCGAAAATACGCCTCGGCGCATTGGGCCGCGGCCAGAGCCGCGCAGGCGGGCAATTCGTCGCTGCCCTCGGCGGCCACACAGGCGGCGTAGTAGGCGGCGGAACGTGCGGCCTCCACGTCCACCATCATGTCCGCGCACTTGTGCTTGATGGCCTGGAACGAGCCAATGGGGCGACCGAATTGCTCGCGCTCCAGCGCGTAGCCGACGGACATGTCCAGGCAGCGCTGGGCGCCGCCCACCTGTTCGGCCGCCAGTCCGATGGCGGAGAGTTGCAGTGCCCGGTCGAGGGCAGCGCCGGCTTCGTCGTTTCCGCCCAGCAGGGCGGTCTCGGGAACCCGGACTTCGTTGAACTCCAGGCGGGCCAAGCGCCGGGTGGCGTCCAGGGTCGTCAACCGGGTGCGCGTGAGCCCGGGGCTCTCGCCGGGCACGGCGAAGAGCGCGATGCCCTGGTCGCCCGCACTGCCGGGGCGGCGACCGGCGACGACCAATAGGTCTGCCGAATGCCCATCGACCACGAAGGAATGGGTTCCGTCCAGGACGTATTCGCTGCCCTCGCGCCGGGCTTCCAGGGTGACGGCGGCGCAGCCGGCTTGGCCGCTGGGGCCGGCATGGGCGAGGGTGGCCCGAACCAAGCCCTCGGCGATGCCCGGTCCATA
>DUCT01000262.1 GCA_012959665.1 Myxococcales bacterium
GTCAGTTTGAACCCCAGAGACTCGCCTGAGCTGTCTCTTACGCCAGCGCGCAGCGTTGGCACGCGCCCTGCATTGTTACCCGGCAAGAGGCGAGCAGAATCGGGATCAAAAACTCTTAACCCAATGAATCAAGAAAGCCCGATCACACCGCCGCGAAGCGGGGAGCAAAACAATGAGTCTCAAGCCAGGCGCCGAGCACGATGAATACTCCAGGGGAATGATGCTGGCACTCACCGATGCGCTTGCGCTGCTCGCGGCCACGGGGCCACAGGCCACGATGGCCGCAGCCGATATGCCGTCGCCGCCCGCCCAGGATCGCTTTACCCGGGGCCGCCGAGAGGGCTGGGACCGGGCCGCGCTCATTATTCGCGCAGCCCAGGCCAACGCACTGGTGAAGGGGGAGCCGAACCCTCAGGATTGAGGGCGCACGACGGGCCCAACGTCGTCGCTCGGCGACGGGGAGCCCGAACCGTTTGGTGCGGGTGGGCCTTCCGAGACGCCGACAGGGATCGGTCGCTCGAGAAGCCCCCCGCGCTCTTCGCGTTCCGAGTCCGGTTGGCGAACATGCCTCGCCTGGCCCTACTCCTGACCCTGCTCCTGCGCGGCCCGAATCCCCGGAAACGAAATCCCGGCGTTTGATGTTCTTGTCCGGCGCGTTTTTTTCTCAGTCATTGGCGAGCCATCAATCCGGACTCTCGGGAATTTCCGTTCGGCGGCGGGCGACAAAATCATTCAGACCCTCGCTCAGCCCCTCATCCATTTCCGGCGCTTCATAATTCTCCAGCTTTTCCTTCCAAAGCACGTGAGCGCGTTGGGCTGTGTCCCGGCTGCCCTCTTCTTGCCAGCTTTCGAATGAGTCGCTGTGGAAAACCTCGGATCGCCCGAAAGCCGTTTCAAAATTCGCCAGGGTGTGCGCTGTGCCCAGAAAATGGGACCCCGGGCCCACCTCGCGGATTGCCTCCAAGGCCTGACCGTTTTCGGAAAGATCCACTCCCGCCAGCAGCCTCCCCCAGAGCGCACACTGGTCCGCATCCATTATGAATTTCTCGTAACCCATGCATAACCCCCCCTCCAACCAACCCGCGGCATGCAGCACAAAATTCGTGCCGGCCATCAGGGTCGGAAGCAGGGTCCCAGCGCTCTCGGCACCCGCCTGGGCGTCGGGCAGTTTGGAAGCGCAAAGGTTCCCCCCCGAACGAAAGGGCAGACCCAGGCGCCGGGCCAGAGCCGCCATGACAAAGAGCACCTGGGCAGCTTCGGGCGTGCCAAAGGTGGGCGCACCGCTTTGCATCGACATGGAACTGGCAAAGGAGCCAAAAACCATCGGCGCACCGGGCCGCACGAGTTGAACAAAGGCCAATCCGGCCATCGCTTCGGCCAGAGTCTGGGCTGCCACCCCGGCGACCGTCACCGGGGCCATGGCCCCGGACAGGATGAACGGGGCCATCAGCACGGCCTGGCCGGACCGCGCGTAGACCTCCGCGACCCCGAGCATGCTGGCATCCCAGGCCATGGGGGAAGAGGCGTTGATGAGGCTCAGCAATACGCAATGGCTTTCGACGAACGCATCGCCCAGAACCAGCTTGGCCATATCCATGCTGTCCTGGGCGCGTTCGGGGGCGGTGACCGAGCCCATAAAGGCTTTGTCGCTATAACGCAGGTGGGCATGAATCATATCCAGATGCCGGTGTGCCACGGGGATGTCCACCGGCTCGCAAACGGTGCCTCCCGACGAATGCATGGCGGGGCTCAGGTACGCGAGTTTTACAAAATTGCGAAAATCCTCGAGGGTTCCATAGCGACGACCTCCTTCGAGATCGTGCACGAAGGGAGCCCCATAGGCCGGAGCAAACACAGTGGCGTTCCCACCGATTTGAAGATTCCGGGCGGGGTTCCGGGCATGCTGGGTAAAGACCGCCGGCGCCGTTTTGGTGATCAACTGCCGGCAAAGGCCTCGTGGAAAGTGGACCCGCTCGCCGTCCACCTCCGCCCCGGCCTCGGCCAGTCGCGTCAGGGCGCTGGGGTAGCCACGAAAATCGATCCCCACTTCTTCCAGGATCAGTTCGGCGTTGGACTCAATCAGGCAGAGGCCTTCCTCGGAAAGAATCTCCAGGGGACTCGTGGCCCAAGTCAAATAGGGGAGAACCGCGGCGCTGACCTCGGCCCGGGCTGCTTTGCGAGCCGCCCGCCCGCCCTTCCGGCGGCCCCCATCGGAGCCCTTCATCCGTGAGTTTCTCGCATGGGTGAGACCATATACCTAGGCACGGACCGCCGTCCACCGAAGCCTGCTCGGGGTGCCCGGGGTCTCTCTCGGCCCCTCGTCACTTTCACCCTCCGGACGAAGCCAACGAGTCGAGCGAAACAACCTTCGCCGTCGAGAGAGCCGCTCCACCCGGGAAAGACAGATTTTCAAAAAACCGGGAAGTGGGGCTTTCAGGTTAACTGTATCGCCCACCCGAGCCACGAGTTCCTCCGCCCGGGTTTCGCGATTGACCGCCAGACAACCGTCGAGATTTTCCGACTTCGAGGCGAAGTATTCGGACACGATGCTGGGGCTGAGCCCCGCCTGCTTGGCGATCTGGCCCAGGGACGATTGGGCGAAGTCGTTCTTGCGAATCAGATCCCGCGCCGGGCTCAAGATCTGATCGCGTCGGTAGAGTTGAAGCCGTTCGGTCGGCGCCTTGAACATGGGGCGATACCTCCTGGCACCAACACCCCGGCCCGAGCGGGCGGGCCTTGCTCGGCTGATCGTACAGGAGTACGGTAAATGGCACCGCTGGCCGAGTCACTCTCTTTCCCGATGCGCCTTCCAGGAAACCCTTCATGGCACCCGCGTCCAAGTCTCCCGCGCCGAACGCTCCGTCCCGAAATCCCCGAGTCGTGGTGATTGGCGCCGGAATGTCCGGAATTCTCAGCGCCATCAAATTGCAGCAGGCGGGCTTCGATCAATTCGTCGTGTACGAAAAAGCCAATCGACTTGGAGGAACATGGCGAGAGAACACCTACGCGGGGATCGCGTGCGATGTGCCCTCTCACTTCTACAGCTATTCATTTGCCCTGAATCCCGAGTGGACCCAACGCTTCTCCCCCGGCCAGGAAATCCAGAGCTATTTCGAAGAAATCGCTCAGCGCTTCGGTGTGGACGCGCGCATCGAGTACGGCAAACAGGTCAAGAGTTGCGTCTTCCGAGAAGATCGCTGGAGAATCGAGATCGACGACGGTTCCAAGGACGAAGCCGACTTCATCATCGCAGCAACGGGTGTCCTCCATCACCCCTCAATCCCCGATTTCCCAGGCCGGGACAGTTTTGCGGGCCCGGCCTTTCACAGTGCACGCTGGGATCCCAATGTCTCCCTGGCCGACAAGCGAGTCGGCATCATCGGAACCGGATCCAGCGCAATCCAGATGGTTTCGGCCCTGGCCGACAAGGTTCCGGCGCTAACCCTCTTCCAACGGACCCCTCAATGGGTCGCTCCTGCGGAAAACCCGCCCTACACCGAGGAGGAGAAGGCCCATTTTCGGGCGAACCCCGAGGCCATGGAAACCATCCGAGAGGAATTCGCTCGGACGATGACCGATGCCTTCGCCAATGTTCTGGTCGATGCGGATTCTCCCATGCTTAAACTGATTCACGACAACTGCGTGGCCAACTTGGAGAACAGCGTCACCGATCCGGAACTGCGCGAAAAACTTCGACCCGACTACCGGGCCGCCTGCAAGCGCTTGATCATGTCTCCCAATTTCTACGAGGCCATTCAGCATCCGAATGCGCAACTGGTCACCGAAGGCATCGAGGGAATCGAACCCGGGGGAGTCCAGACAATCGACGGACGCCTCCACGAACTGGACGTGCTGATCTTTGCCACGGGCTTCCAGGTGGACAGCTTCGTTCGTCCCATGGAGGTACGAGGCCGGACGGGCACCCTCCTCGACGCTGTCTGGAAGGATGGCCCGAGCGCCTACATGGCCATCTCGGTTCCGGACTTTCCCAATTTCTTCCTGCTCAATGGCCCCAATTCACCGGTGGGGAATTTCTCGCTCATCGACGTTGCCGAACGGCAATTCGACTACGTCATGCAACTGCTCGAGATGGTGCGTTCGGGCCAGTGCACCGGCCTGAGTGCTTCGGGCCAGGCCATGGATGAATTCGATCGGCTGCGCAAGAAGGCCGCGCGCAACACGATCTGGAATAGCGGCTGCAAGAGTTGGTACCTCGACGGTGACGGACTCCCGACTGCCTGGCCCTGGACCTACGACAAATTTCGGGAAGAGATGAGCAACCCCCGCCTCGAGGACTACGAAATCCACTAGGCGCGAGAACTCCCAACCCGAAACTGGCCCCTCGCCGGGACACCCAGAGAAGGAGTCCCATGAACCCCGAGCATTGCCTTGTCGAGCGCGACGGACACGTCCTGACCGTCACCCTCAATCGCCCGGAAGCGAAGAACGCCCTGAGCGGAGGCATGATGGCCGGCATGTACCGGGCCTGGCGCATGCTCGACGAGGATCCGGAACTTCGGGTGGGCATTCTCACAGGGCACGGCGATGTGTTCTGCGCCGGGGCCGACCTCAAAGCCATGGGGGGCGGCGAGAGAGACGATGAATTCCAGGCCCTGATGGCCGAGGTCCCCGACCTCCACTGGCAGGCCCTGCTTCGCCACAACCGGCCCGGCAAGCCCATCATCGCAGCGGTGGAGGGTTTCGCGGTGGCCGGGGGAACTGAAATTTTACAGGGCACGGATATCCGGGTGGCCGCCGAAGATGCGGTCTTTGGCGTCACCGAGGCCCGGCGCGGACTCTTTCCACTGGGCGGAAGCAGCGTGCGCCTGCGCCGCCAGATCCCCTACACATTCGCCGCCGAAATCCTGCTCACCGCGCGGCACGTCACCGCCCAGGAAGCCCTCTCTTTCGGGCTGATTGGCCGAGTCGTGCCCCGGGGCCAAACCCTGGCCGAGGCGCGAAAGATCGCGGCCGAAATTTGCGAGAACGGTCCCGTTTCCATCCGCGCCCTCATGCGCATGCTGCGCGAAGTGGACGAGAGTTACAGCGAGGCCGATGCCCTGGCCAAGGAGCTCGAGTATGGGGGACCCGTTTTCGCCTCGAAGGATGCCCGGGAGGGCCCCCGTGCCTTCGCCGAGAAGCGCAAGCCGGTGTATATCGGCGAATAGAACCAATCTTCAAGAATCCGTGAGATAAGCCATCTCTTGGCCCACCCCGAACAAAGGAGACACCCGATGCAGGCTGCCGTCATGCGCGCCAACAATGCCCCCCTCGAGATCGAAGAGCTTGAAATCGACGATCCCGGCCCGGGCGAGGTCCTCCTCAAAACGGCTGCCTCGGGGATTTGCCACAGCGACCTCAGCGTAATCGAGGGGGGCCTCCCATTCCCTCCCCCCACGGTTCTGGGGCATGAACCAGCAGGGGTTGTCGAGGCCGTGGGCGAAGGGGTGATTGATTTTGTACCCGGCGATCACGTGATCGGATGCCTCTCCTCCTGGTGCGGAGTCTGTAAGTTCTGCACCGGCGGCCGCCCCTACCTTTGCCTCACTCAATTCATGGGCAGGCCCGAAGGAATGGGCCCACGGCTTCGGACGACGAGCGGAGAGCCCATCCCCCAATTCGGGAACCTGTCCTCCTTCGCCGAGATGATGCTCTGCCCCGAGCGCTCCCTGGTGAAGATTCGAAGCGACATGCCCCTGGATCGCGCGTGTCTGATCGGCTGCGGGGTCACCACCGGTCTCGGGGCAGCGCTCAACACCGTGAGCATCCCCGCCGGCGCCAGCGTGGTCATCATTGGCTGCGGGGGCGTGGGATTGGCGGCCTTGCAGGGCGCTCGGATCGTCGGTGCCGGCCAACTCATCGCGGTGGATACCCAGAAATGGAAATTCAATCTCGCGGAAAAAATGGGCGCCACCCATTGCGTGAACGCCAGTGAAGTCGATCCCGTCGCAGCAGTGCAAGAAATCACCGGAGGCGGCGCCGATTTCGTATTCGAGTGCATTGGCCTCGTGCCCACGGTGCAGCAGGCCGTGGCCATGACTGGCCGGGGAGGCACAACTGTACTGGTGGGAGTCGTCCCCATGTCGGAAACGGTTCCGATTTCAGCTTCGGACCTCACGCTTCAGGAGAAAACAATTACGGGTTCCTACATGGGGTCCAATCGCTTCCGTTTCGACATGCCCAAGTACATTGAATTCTACTTGGACGGCCGGTTGCATTTGGACGAGATGATTTCGTCCAGAGTCAAACTCTCCGAAGTCAACGACGCCTTCGACCGGATGCGCAAAGGGGAAGCGGCGCGCCAGGTCATCGTGTTCGAATAAGGCAAATAATGTCCGAGCGTTTCGTACTCTGGCTTTCGACCTCTGCGGGAATCACCTGGATCATCCGGCATGTCGCGACTCATTTGGATCCCTGTATTTTCAAGGCGAGCAACGGTCGCTTCACGTCCATGGGCGTCCCGAGCATGCCCATGCTTACGCTCACCGCTCTTGGACGAAAGTCGGGCAAGGCCAGATCGGTGCACCTGGCCTGCTTGGAGGAGGAGGGGGAATTCCTGGTAGTGGCCAGCGCCATGGGGCAAAAAAAACATCCCGCCTGGCGCTACAACCTCGACGCACATCCCGAGATCGAGGTGCAGGTGCGCGGTCGACGCTTCACCGCCCGGGCCGCAGCCTTGACCGACCGCGAGAAAGAGGCGGTGTGGCCCAAGGTCCACGAGGCCATTCCGCAAATGAAGATCTACGAGG
The DNA here is from genome assembly GCA_012959665.1 of Myxococcales bacterium. Lineage (GTDB taxonomy): Bacteria > Myxococcota_A > UBA9160 > UBA9160 > UBA4427 > JAZXM01. Next base: position 6,750 of record DUCT01000262.1, read on the forward strand.
CTCGAACCCGACGCAACATCCGAGTCTATCGCCTGAGCCCCGTCCATTCCTAGAGCACCGCCAATGCCTCACCAGGAGAACACATGGCTAAAAAATACAAAGTGATCCAGTGGGCAACAGGGGTCGTGGGCAGCGCCGCCTTGGGCGGAATCCTGCGCCACCCAAAACTCGAACTGGTCGGCCTAAAGGTCTATAGCGACGATAAAAATGGTCTCGACGCTGGAGACATCGCGGGAACGGATGCCACGGGCGTGATCGCCACCCAGGACGTGGACGCCATCGTGGCGATGGAGGCCGACTGTGTCCTGTACTGCCCTCTTCCCTGGAGCACCACCGAAATCTGCCGGCTGCTCGAATCGGGTAAGCACGTGGTCACACCCTGCCCCTACTGGTTTCCCTTCATCCAGAACCGCAAAGCCGCCGAGGCCATCGAGGCCTCTTGTCGCAAGGGCGGCGTTAACTTCCACGCCTCGGGTTGCAATCCCGGCGGCATCGCCGAACGCTTCCCCCTGACTTTTAGTGGCTGGTGCAACCGCATCGATCGCATCACCATGACCGAATGCGGCGACTGCCGCACTTACAGTTCCAAGGGCGTCATGCGCAACCTGATGAATCTAGGCAAGACCCCCGAAGAAGCTTCCACCAACCCCATCAAGAGTGCTCTGGCCAGGAGCTGGAACGAACCCATCGACATGATCGCCGAAGGCCTCGGCAGCGAAGTCATCCGCTACGAAGCCCACCACGATTTCATTCTCGCAAACCAACCCATTGAAACCGCCGTGGGGATCATTGAAGAGGGAACCATCGCTCTCAACCACTACCGCCATATTGGAATCACCCGGGAGGGCACGGAAATCGTCCAGGAACAAATCTGGTATGTGGACGACATCGAGCAAACCCGGCTCCAGAGGAAAATGGACATCCCCCGGCAATCGGGCTGGCGAATCAAGATTGAGGGCGATGTCAACATCAACATCGATATCGACTTTCCGTCGGAACTGACCCAGGATGAACGCGTCGCTCAGGGCATCAGCACCACCGCATTCCATATCGTCAACGCCGTACCCATCGTGTGCGAAGCACCCGAGGCTGGCCTCAAGACCTACCTGGATCTGCCGATGATCACCGGCTGCATGGGCACCCACTCGGCGCCCCGCTGACACATCAACAAGGAAGCCCAAGGAGAGCGGTCATGCAGAGCCTGTCGAAGCTTCGGGTCATCGATGCCTCCACGGGAATCGCCGGACCCTATTGCACCAAGCTTTTCGCCGACGCCGGTGGCGATGTCATCAAGGTGGAAAACGCCCGGGGCGACCCGCTTCGCCGTTGGTCGGCCACGGGCGCCGATCTCGGCGAAGGGGACGGCGCCTTTTTCCGTTACCTGAACGGGGGAAAGCGCAGCGTCCTCGGCGACCTGCCCGGGGCCGATGACCCGGCGGACGGTGAGATCCCGACCCTGGTGCGTGGGGCCGACTTGCTCGTCGAGGATGCCCCACCCGGCGCATACGATCGGGAGGCCCTGTGCCGGGCACATCCGGGCCTAGTGGTCGTCACCCTCACACCATTCGGGCTCACCGGGCCCATGGCCGGGCGCCCCGCCAGCGATTTCACCCTCCAAGCCGAGGGGGGGTCCATCGGGGCGCGAGGACGCCCCGGATCCGAGCCCTATCAGGCAGGGGGGAACATCGCGGCCTGGAGCGCGGGGAGTTTCGCCGCCGTGGCGGCTCTAGCCGCCGTACGCCGAGCTCAGCAAACCGGCCACGGTGAGCATGTGGACTTCTCCCTGCACGCGGTCACGGCCTTGGTGACCAACTGCTTCATCGACCTCATGTGGGGGATCCTCGGGCGGCCGCCTGTGGTCGGCTCCCTCCCCAATCTTGAAACGCCCTCCATCGAGCCAACCCGGGACGGCTTCGTCGGTTTCACCACGTATTCGGCGCAGCAGATGGCGGATTTCCTCTTGATGATCGAGCGCACGGATCTTCGCGACAGCGAGGAGTTCGGTCAATTCGCTCAACGCCTCGGCCGACTGGAGGAATGGGAGGCTATCGTGCACGCCTACACGAAGGCCCACGACACCGACGCCATCATCGACCTGGCCCAAACCCTCCGGATCCCCGTGGCACCGATTTGCAACGGGCAGTCGGTTCTTGAACACCCCCAGATTCGCGCGCGAAAAATCTTCGCCCCCGACGCTTCGGGCGAATTTCAGCGCCCCCTTCCCCCCTACCGCGTGGACGGGAAGCGACCCCCGACGCCGGGAGCCGCCCCCGGCCTGGGCGAACACAGCGGACAAATTGAACCGCGCACCCCTCAGCGTCCCGTGCCCGAGGGCCGACCCGACTTGCCCCTGAAGGGCATGCGGATCATCGATGCCACGACTTGGTGGGCCGGCCCCATCTCCACCCACATCCTGGCGCTCCTGGGCGCGGATGTCGTGCATATCGAGTCCATCCAGAAAATCGACGGCAGCCGCTCGGTGGGCGGCACCTTCGCGGCCCAGCACGAAGCCTGGTGGGAGTGCAGTTTTATCTACCTCTCCACCAACACCAACAAGCGAGGAATCACCCTGGATCTCTCCAGCCCCAAGGGCATGAAGATCTTCGAGTCCATGATCGCTGAGGCCGATGCCCTGGTGGAAAACTTCAGCCCCCGGGTGATGGATGGCTTCGGCCTTGATTGGGCCAAGGTCCAGGACCTGAATCCTCGCTGCCACTATGTCCGGATGCC
>DUCT01000263.1:0-1141 GCA_012959665.1 Myxococcales bacterium
CACGTCCCACCCCGTGGACCTGATCGCCGGCGAACAGCACGCGCCCGCCTACGTAAAACTCAACCCCAACCACGTGGTACCCACCCTGGTGGATGACGGAGCGGTCTTCATCGAGTCCACCCTGATCAACGAGTATCTCGACGAAGCCTTCCCCGAGCCGCCCATGCGGCCCGCCGAGCCCGCCGGCCGCCACGCCGTGCGGCTCTGGATCAAGCGCTTCGATGAATCCATCCAGGGCGCGATCGGGGTGGTGACCTTCGCCATCGGGCCCCGCCGTCTGCTCCTCGAGCAGCCCGAGGAAGTACGCGAGGCCAACATCAACGCCATGCCGGATCCGGTCAAGCGCGCCCTGCGCCGGAGCGTGATCGAACACGGCATCCAGGCCCCGGAATTCGCCGGCGCCCTGGCTCGCTTGGTGGCCCTGCTCGACGACATGGAGGTCGCCCTCTCGGCCCAGCCCTGGCTCTCGGGCGAGGACTTTGGCCTGGCCGATGCCGGGGTGCTCCCCTATGTGCTGCGCCTCGACCACCTAGCCATGACGCCCCTGTTGGCCGCCGACGTGCGGCCTCGCCTGGCCGACTGGTACGCGCGGGTTCAGGCGCGCCCGGCCTTTTCAGTGGCGGTCACGGAATGGCTCCCGGCCCCGGTCCTGGCCATCTTCCGTGCCGGGGGCGAGGCGGTCTGGGCGGACGTGGAGCCCATGACCCGAACAGCCAAGAACTGACTCAGTCCCAGTCTTCAGCGGCGCGCCGAAAGGCCCAAGGCCTCCCGGGCCACGATGCTGCGCATGATCTCGGTGGTGCCGCCGCCGATGGTTTCCCAGAGCGCGTGGCGCCAGAGCAGACTGGGACGGCTGTCGGCCAGCAGGGCTTCCGGGCCGCCGAAGTCCACGGCGGTTCGGGCAATTCCCTGGCACGCCAGGGTGTGGACAATCTTGTTCGCAGCGGCGGGTCCAGCAGCCGAACGCCCTTTCTGCATGGCGTCGAGCACTCGAAGCGCGTGCATTTCCACCTCGGCAACGTCCACCTCGAGTTCGGCCAAGCGCTGGCGAATCACCGGGTCGCCCGCCCGCCCGGCCTCCTCCAGCCAGCGGCTGACTTCCTCCAGGTCTCGCCGAACCCGGCCCGGCGGAAACTGGATA
>DUCT01000263.1:1343-1616 GCA_012959665.1 Myxococcales bacterium
GGTTCCCGTTCGCGCCAGCAGCCAGAAGCAGTCCATGTCCTGGGCGTAGCTCTGCCAGCATTTTTGGCCGTGCACGATGTATTCGTCCCCGGCCCGCTCGGCGCGAACGCGCAGCCCGGCCAGGTCTGAGCCCGCTTCGGGTTCGGAATACGCGAGGGAAAAATGCAGGGCGCCGCTGCGGATCCCGGGCAACCAGGCCTCGCGCTGGGCGTCGCTGCCGTGGCGGATCAGGGTCCGGGCCACGATGCCCGCCGAGAGCGGGTTGCGCGCCGC
>DUCT01000264.1 GCA_012959665.1 Myxococcales bacterium
TACGAAGTATTCGGTCGCCTCTTTCAGATGCGCGGCTTTGTCGAGGAGATGGCAGCGGGTGCAGGCACCATCATGACGGCGGAGTTCTCGGGGATCAATCAGAACGGGATGTATCTGACCGGGCTGACCCTCGAGCAGGCCAGCCAGGGTTCGCCCGCCCGGGGTTATAGCGACGGCGAAAACAGTGCATGGTGTATCTATACGCCCGAGGCCGATTTTGGGAACGCCGAAATCTCCGAACTCTACTACCCGATCCTCTTCCTGGGCCGGAACGTGGCGCCCAACTCTGGGGGCTACGGGCAGTTCCGCGGTGGGCTCGGGCATACCGCGGTGTGGATGGTGTACAACACGCCCGGCCTGGAATATCAATGTGGCGACGCGGGAATGCGCTCGAAGATGGTCGCCAACCACGGCATGTATGGTGCCTATCCCGTCGTACCCGACCGACCCGCCTACGGGCACAAGACCAACATGAAGCAGCTCATCGAGGACCAGAAGCCGCTGATCCATGGTCGCGGCGATCCCGAGAGCCCGCTGATCGCTTCGTTGATCGATGCCGAGCTCGTGGAGGACAACGCGGTAGCGCCCTTTGTCACCCCCGAACCCCTGCAGGATTACGACGTCATCGTTCATCCGATTGCCGGCGCCCAAGCCATGGGGGATCCGCTGCTGCGCGATCCCGCCTCGGTGGCGCGAGACCTCAACGAGGGCTGGACCAACGGGCGGGTGGCGACGGACATCCACGGTGTTGTGGCGAGCAAGCCCAACGGGGCCTTCGTGGTGGACGAGAAGGCCACCGAGGCCAAGCGCGATGCGATTCGCGAAGAGCGCAAGCAGCGCGCGATTCCCTTCAAGCAGTGGTGGCTCGAGGAGCGCAAGAAAGTCGAGTCCCAGGAAAATATGGATCCCGCTATCGTGACCATGTGGGCCACGGGCATGGAGCTCTCGCCCAAATACGCCGAGGAACTTCGGGCTTTCTGGGCGCTGCCCGAGGATTTCACGTTCAAGAACTGATGGGTGGGGGGAGAGGCGAGGGGGCGCTTGCCCTGTGTCCTATGTCCTGTGCCCCATCTGCCGACTGTCCCGGTGACCCATCAATCGAAGCAAGCGTAAGAAGACGATCCGAGAGGAGTTGAAAAAGCATGGCTGAATTTCACAAGGCCGACATCGAGAAGCTGATCGACGGCGTTCTACCGTGGCCTGCGACCCAGGATATGTTGAAGAGCGCCAAGGACACCGATCGTTTCGACAAGTACGTCGAGATCATGCAGAGCCGGGTCGACTTCGACGATCCGATCCTGTTGCCCCTGACCCCAATGCTCTTCATTGTGGCCGCCGGGGGGGAGCGGGTGGTGAAATGCCACTGCGGGCACGCCTTCGGTGACTATCGGATCAACTGGAAACTCTCCGCCCTGATCCATGTGCGGGACGATGAGGCCTCGATCTCCGAGATCTACAAGGGGCGTGAAATGCCCGATCCGGCTTGGGTGCAGATCCGGGAATACATTTGCGGGGGCTGCGGAACGCAACTTGAAGTTGAGGCGGTGCCTCGAGGTTGCCCGCCGGATTTCGATTTCCTGCCCGATCTGGACACCTTCTACGCCGAGTGGCTGGGTCGTCCGCTTCCCGATACCGCAACGTACGAGGACAAGACCCTCGAGCTGATCGCCGAGTGGTCGAACTGAGCCGGCGGGTGATCTTGCGATGAGTGGAGCCCTTGATGGAATAGTGGTGGTGGATCTCACCACCGAGTTCTGGTCGTCGTTGTCCGCCGCGATGCTGGCTGATTTTGGCGCCCGGGTGATTCGGGTGGAAAATTCATCGAGTCAGCCCCGGGACCCCGACCGCGACGGCATGCATCCGCGTGAGGCCTTCGATAGCGAAGCCCAGCTGATCCATCGCAACAAGGAAAGCGTGGCCCTGGCTCTGGACGAAGCCGCCGGGACCGAAGGCCTGGGTCAACTGGTGTCGCGTGCCGATGTGCTGCTCACCGACGCCTCCCCCGAGCAGCTGGAACGCTGGGGCTTGGCCGAGGCAGCCCTATTGGGCGCACGGCCCGACTTGGTCTATGCCGTGGGTTCGTTGTCGGGCCCTCTGGGCCCGCAGAGTGACGCCCCCGCCCTGGACGAAATTGCGGCGGCGCGTTCGGGAGTCATGCACTCCCTCCCGGAACCCGGCCAACCGCCGGTGAATGCCGGTGCCGGGCAGATGTACACCAGCGTCATGCTCGCCCTGGGCATCGTCACCGCGCTCCATCATCGCCATGCCAGCGGTGAGGGCCAGCGGGTGGATGCCTCGCTCCTGGGCGGGCACATGTACGCCTCCACCCTGACTCTGGATGCCTATATGGCCATGCGGGAGGACCGCCTGGGCGAACCCCGGGCACGCTTCGAGGCGGCGAATCCCATGAGCGGGATCTCGTATCCGAGCCAGGATGGGCGGTGGGTCACCCTGACCATGCCCGATACCGACCGATGGTGGCCCGCGTTTTCGAAGATCGTGGGTCTTGCCGAGGACGACGAACGCTTCGATACCCACGACAAGCGCTGCGGTGATTCGCGGCTGCCGATGATGCACGCCCTCGAAGCCATCTTCGCCACCCGCCCCGCCGCCGAGTGGCGAGGGAGTTTCGATGCGGAGAACCTTTCGGCGGACATCATCGAGCGATACGACTACCCGGCCGAGGACGAGAACGCCTGGCGCAACCGGTACGTGATGGAGGTCGATCACCCGGTGCACGGCGCGTTCAAGAGCCTGGGCTTCCCCATTCATATGAGTGAAACCCCGGCCCAGTTGCATCGGTTGGCCCCGGAACCGGGGCAGGCGCAGGCGATCGAGTCGGTCCTCAAGGACTTGGCCGCGCAGCCCCGGGTGAAGGTTCGAGACGCCGGCGAGGGCGAAGCGCGCCCGTCAGCGGCCAAACCCCTGGAAGGGATTCGGGTCCTGGATGCGACGGTCTGGTTCCAGGGGCCTGTTTGCGGGCAATACCTTGCCGACATGGGGGCTGAGGTCATCCACGTGGAGCGTCCGGTGACCGGGGATCAGGCCCGGGGCGTGCGCAGTATCGCCGCGGTGCCGGTGGCGGATTGGAACCAGTATTTTCTCGCGGTCAATCGCAACAAGAAGAGCATTGCGGTGGATCTGAAAAAGGACGAGGGCCGGGATCTGATCCACAGCCTGGTGGCGAAATCCGATGTCTTCCTTTGGAATCAGGGGCTGGAAAGCCTGCCGGGTCTGGGCCTCGACTACGAGACCCTCTCCGCCCTGAACCCCGGGCTGATCTACGCCACCAACAGCGGGTATGGGACCGCGGGCACGGTGAGCAAACCGTCCTTCGATATGACCGTCCAAGCGCTCACGGGCATCATGGCCCGGCTCGGCGAACCCGGCCAGCCGCCCATCTATCTCGGTCTCGGGGCCGGGGATGCGTATGGCGGATTGATGGGCGCCTTGGGGATTCTTCTGGGTCTCTACCACCGGAACCAGACGGGCCGGGGACAGGCCATCGACGCGTCGCTCTACGGGGCCCAACTCTTCTTGGCCGCCCCCTCTCTTCAGCCTTTTCTCGCCACGGGCAAAGCGGAGTACGGCCTTCAGCAAGCGCGTTCGAAGGCGCGCAATCCCCTATGGAATCGTTATCCGACCCAGGACGACTGGCTCACGCTTTGCGCCGAGAACACCGACGCCGCCTGGCAGGCGTTGATGGACTGCGCGGCAAGCCCCGGCTTGGCAGCGGACGCGCGTTTCAAGACCGCTCCGGGTCGGCGTGAAAATGGCGAAAGCCTGGTGGCTTTGCTCGACGAAATGTTCGGCGCGCGCCCGGCCCGGGAGTGGGTGGAAGACCTGAAGGCTGCGGGCCTGGCCGCCGAGCGGATCGGCCAGTACCGCGACGTGGCCGAGGACGAGCACGCCTGGGCAAACGGGTACTTCTCGAAAGTGCACTGCGACGAGGCTGGCGAGGAGGTTGCGATTCGGGGGCTTCCCGTTGGGTTGGGGCGAACCCCGGGTTCGGTGGATACCCTCGGACCGGAACTCGGCCAGGACACCGAATTGCTGCTCTTCGACGTCCTGGGTCTCGACTGGGACCGCATCGGCGAACTCAAGGAACTGGGCGTCATCCCGTGACGGATGATTTTTTGGGGCAGATCGCTCAAACCAGGTGGGCCCGGGGAAACGACCGGTGGGCATGGGAAAAGGGCGGGACCATATGAGCACGACCCTGACGACCGGTCCCCTGGAGGGGATCCGTGTGCTCGATATGGCCACCATGTTGGCCGGCCCGTACGGGGCGACCCTGCTGGGCGATCTCGGAGCCGATGTGATCAAGGTGGAGTCGTTCTTTGGCGACGACAGCCGCCACCTGGGCCCGGGTCGGGAAGGTGAGCGCACCGCCTTCATGAGTCTCAATCGCAACAAGCGCGCCGTGGTGCTCGACATGACCCAGGGCGATGCGGCCCAGAAAGTGCTCGCTCGCCTGGTGGCCAGCGCCGATATTCTGATCACCAATATTCGTCCCGCGGCCCTGGAAAAACTGGGTCTCGGGTACGAGGCCATGAAGGCGTACCGGGAAGACCTGATCTGGGTGGGCGTGACGGCCTTTGGGCCCGACGGTCCCTACGCGGGCCGACCGGGGATCGATTTTCTGGCCCAGGGCTACGCGGGCCTGCTCTCCCAGAATGGCGATCCGGGGAGTTCGGAGGTTCGCCTCACGATTCCTCTGATCGATGTCATGACGTCGGAGTTGGTCTGCACCGGCGCCCTGGCCGCCCTGGTCGCTCGGGGCCGGACCGGGCAGGGGCAGCGGGTGGACGTCTCTCTTCTCGACGCCCTGACCCACGCCATGTGCAATCCGATTGGGGCGTGGCAGAACGCGGGCTTCGACACTCCCCGCACGGGAAATCGCAGCCTCTACTTTGCGCCCTCGGGTCTTTACGCTTGCCGGGACGGCCGGGTGGCGATTACCTGCCCCTCCCAGAAATTCTTCGTCAAACTCTGCACGGCCCTGGACCGGGATTGGGTGGCCGACGAACGTTTCGCAACCATCGAGGCGCGCAAGGCCCACGAAGACGAACTCGACGCCCTGATCGAAGAACGCTTCCAGGATTTCGCCCGGGAGGAATTGGTCGAGTTGTTGGTGGCCGGCGATATCCTCACGGCGCCCATCAATACGATTCCCGATGTGGTCAAGGATCCGCAAATTCTCCACAACGAGATGCTGGTGGCTCTGGACCACGCCCGGCTTGGGCAGGTGAACGTCACCGGCGTGCCCATCAAGATGCGCGGCACCCCGGGTAGCGTCCGGCTTCCGCCGCCCATGCTGGGCCAGCACACCGCCGAGGTGCTGGGCGAACTCGGTTATGAGGACGACGCCATTGCCGAACTCGGGGATTCCGGTGTGGTGGGAACGCCGGAACGCATCCGGGCATTGGGCCAGGGGGGATGACCCTGCCGGCGCCCGGGCAGGGGCCCACGCCGATGGGCGAGAGCGAGCCTCGGCGTATCACTTCACTGCCCTTCTTCTATACCGCGCCCGTGGCCCTCTCCATCGCGGGTGCGCTGCTCATGGGCTGGGGGGCCCTGGCGCTCTCCACGCCCTGGTCTTCGCTGACCCTGGCCTTCACCCACGTGATCACCCTGGGCTTTCTCACCATGACGGGATTGGGTTCCTTCTATGCCTTGGCGGCTCGCTCCGGGGCAGTGGCGATCGCCCGGCCTCGCCTGAGCCACTTGGTCTACTACGGTCTGGTGATCGGGGCGGTGGGTCTGGTCTGGGGAACCGCGCGAGCCCAAAGCGCCCCGGTCTTTGTCGCCATCGGGGCTGTGGGTTTGGCGGTGGTGGTCTTCATCTTCCAGGCCAGTCGCGCCCTGAAACGAAGGGCCGGGGGGCGGGCCGGGGTGCGTGCCCTGCGCCTCGCTCTCTGGGGATTTAGCCTGGCGGTTTTTCTCGGCCTCTGGCTGGCCCATGGCCATGGGGGAATGCGTTTTCCCGGCTTGCGCTCGCTCTGGATGCAAGTGCACCTGTGCATTGCCTTGTTGGGGTGGTTGGGAGGGATGCTGGTGGCCCTGAGCGGGGTGGCCCTGCCGGAAAGTTTTGCCGCGCCGGCGCTGAGAAAAAGACACCTGGATGGCCTGCTCGCGATGACCGCGGTGGGAATTTTCGTGCCCTTCGGCTTGCTCCTGTATGGCTATTTCTTTGTGCCGACCGCGGCCCAGGGATGGATTGAACCGTGGGCAATTGCCTCGCTGGTTCCGGCTCTGGGGGCGATCTGGGGGGTGCATCCGGCGCTCTGCCTGAACTCCCTACGCTCGGGCACCCCCGCTCCGGGCTATCGGCATTGGCAAGCGGGCCTGGCCCTGGCGCCCGTTGTGCTGGCCCTGGGTGTGGCCGCCTGGTTTCTGGAGGACGTGCGCTTGGGGCTGCTCTTTGGCTGGCTGGCCCTCGTGGGTTGGGCGGGAACGCTCTTCTCGGGACTTCTCCTGGGGACGATTCCCGCCCTGATCGCACTCCGGGGAGAGGAAAGGCCTGGGGGCGAAGCGGGGACGCCGGGCGCACCCCTGTCAGGATTGGTGGGGGCGTCAAGGGTCGCGCTTCTCCTGCACGGTGCGGCTCTGGGAACCGGGGCCGTGGGAATTCTTTTTCAGAGCGATCTCGGCTGTCGCCTGGCCGGGGGCCTGATCCTCGCCGATGGGGCCTGGCTTCTCGTTGCCCTGACCCGGGCGCTGTCCGGGAGTCGACCCCGCCGCGGGGCAGCGGCGTGATATGATCGAGCCCGGTTTTGGCTGCGAAAGGAATCGCACTTGATTACCTCCATGGACGACTACCTGATTCATCAGACGAGTGAGCCGATTGCTCAGCCCGAGCCTACGGATCGAAATTTCTACGATCGGTACTGGATGAACGGGTATGACAGCGAAGGGGGATTTCTCTTCGAGTGCGGCATGGGGGTCTATCCCAATCGCAAGGTGCTCGACGCTCACTGGAGCGTTTCGATTGACGGCGTCCAGCACTGCTTTCACGGTTCCCGCCGGGCGCCTGGGGATCGCACCCAGAGCCAGCTCGGTCCCCTGGAAATCGAGGTGGTGGAGCCCATGCGTGCCCTGCGCGTTCGACTTGCCCCCAACGAAACCGGGATCGAGTGCGATCTGACTTTTACGGCGCGGACATTCCCCCACCTCGAACCCAAGAACGTGATGTACGACGAAGGCCGCTGCATTATGAATACTTCGCGCTTCACCCAACTCGGGTGCTGGGAAGGATATTTCTCTGTTGCGGGCGAGCGGGTCGATGTCCGTCCTGGGACCACCTTTGGAACCCGGGATAAATCTTGGGGCGTGCGTCCGGTGGGCGAACCCGAAGCCGGGGCGCCCGGGTTGCTGACCAATGAGCCCGGGGTCTATTGGGTGTGGGCGCCGACTTTCTGGCAGGACGGTTTCTGTACCCAATTCGGAACCTTCGAGGATCGCGACGGGCGGGCGACCCAGGTCAGTGGACACCGGGTTCCCCTCTATGGAACCAAGGAGGCCATTCCCGCCGAATCCGATCCCGGGATCATCGACATGGCTTCGGCTCGGCACAAGATTCACTGGCACAAGGGCACCCGGCTGGCCGAGCGCGCTGAGTTTGAATTGACCCAGCCCGATGGCGAGGTCCTTGCGTTTAGCCTGGAACCGATGATTCGTTTCCACCTGTTGGCCCTGGGCTACCAGCACCCCGAGTGGGGGCACGCGGTCTGGAAGGGCGAGGAGGTGATCGCCGGCGAGTCATGGAAACTCGATGAGATCGACTTGTTGGACTACAAGCACATCCACAACCACCAGGTCTGTCGGGCGACCCTGGTTGACAGCACTGGGGTTGACAGCACTGGGCGTGACCGTACTGGGGCTGACCCCACTGGCATCGCCACCCTGGAGACGATTGCTTTCGGTCGCCACGATCCATCGGGCTTCGAGAGCATGCTGGACGGCGCGCCCTGAATCCCAAGAGGTCCGAGGGCGTCCATCGATCCGCCCTCGATCCGCCCTCGAACAATGTTAGTCGTCCTTCTTCTTGCCTTCGTAGTCGTCGATGAGGCTCTGGCGCATCTCGGCCTCGCGCTGACGGATCGACCAGAAGCGGGGCGGACGTTTCTCCTGGAAGGATGCGCCTCCCTCTTTGCCCTCGGGCATGTCGAACCAATCGGGGTAGAACTGGCTGGAGATGATGCCCATCTCGTTGTAGCCGTCCATTTCCTGGTCGAAGCTGGCCTTGAGAATTTCCAAGCAACCGGGACTCTTCTCGAGTAATTCCTCGCACCAGTTGTCGACTTCCTGCCAAATCTCGTCCAACGGAAAAACCGCGTTCACCAAGCCCATGTCCAGGGCCTCCTCGGCCGAGTAACGCCGGCAGAGCATCCACATCTCCCGTGCCTTTTTCGCTCCGACGACCTTGGTCAGGTAGGGGACGAAAAAACCGTCGGCAGGGCTCGAAACCTTGGGCCCCGCCTGGCCGAATTTGGCGGTGTCCGCGGCCAGGGTAAAATCGCAGCAGTAGGCCATGTGGTTGTGGCCGCCCAGGCAGTAGCCCTGAACGACGGCCAGCACGGGCTTGCGCGAGCCACGGATCAGTCGGTTGTGGGGGTAGCGGTTGTAGAATGCTTCACGCAATCCCCATTGCTCCCACTCCACGTCCCCGCCGGTTCCGAAATTCTTGCCCGCTCCGGCGACGATGATCACGCCGATCCGGGGGTCGTGGTTGGCCTCATAGAAGGCTCGGAACATCTCGTCGACGGTGGCCAGGGACATGGTGTTGTATTTGTCCGGCTTGTTGATCGTCACCCGGGCGATGCCGCCGCCCAGTCCCTGGTGGTGCTTTTTGTCGTAAAGGATCTCTTCGAAGGCCATGCCCCCGCCCTCGACCTCTTTCCAGTCGGTCCAACTCATTGGTAATTTCGCTCCCCGTATGGGCGCTTTCGCCCCTGGTGGATGGACCCGGTCCGGCGGCGAGGACTGGGCGTCCGAGCGCTGGTCTGGGTTCAGTGAAACTGTCGATATCCCGGGAAATCGCCCCGGCGTATTGGTTTCGAACCGATCGTCCAATGGTCGTGGTCGGTCCCGGAACCGAACTGCTCCGGGTCCTTGAATTCTCGCCGTCGAGGCGCGGGCCGATATACCCATTGGTCCCGGGAATGTCTATGCTCAGGGCATAGCCCAAGGCTGAGTACACCTCTACACCCCCTCCCTGATTCGGAGCCACGATCCTCCTCCCCCTGCGGTGGGACCGGTTCGCTTGCTCTCTGAACGCGGCGGGATGCGTTCAGCACGACACGAGAATCGGAATTGGAATCCATGGCATGAAGTCGGCGCCCTTTGAGTACGCGGCCCCCACCACCCTGGGTGACGCCCTGGAAATCCTTGGCCAGAACGATCCCGACGATGTG
>DUCT01000265.1:0-8996 GCA_012959665.1 Myxococcales bacterium
TGGTCTCTCGAAACTGTGATTCGAAACTGAAAACCCATTGGGCCCAGGACGCACAACCTCCACTCGAGACTGAGCAATCGAGAACCGCTCCGGGGGGAACCCGCCATGGCAAACAAGCCGTACTCCAAGGGTCTTGAGGATCTTGGTGGGGGACTCTTCGCCTGGCTCCAGCCCGACGGTTCATGGGGCTATAGCAATGCGGGACTCATTACCGACGGGGAGCACTCACTCCTGGTCGATACTCTCTTCGACCTCCCCCTGACCCGAGAGATGCTCTCCGCCATGGCCGATGCGACACCCGCCGCGGTCACCATTGACACCCTGGTGAATACCCACGCCAATGGAGATCACTGCTACGGCAACCAACTCGTCGATGGCGCGACGATCATCGCCTCCCGGGCGAGCGCCGAGGAAATGGCCGAAGTGACACCCGATATTATGGCGGGAATGCTGCGCAACGCCGACGAACTCGGGCCAGCGGGGGCGTTCTTCAAACAAATTTTTGGCGCATTCGAATTCGAGGGCATCGTCGCCACCCCGCCCAACAAGACCTTCGAGGGGGAATTGATCCAGCGCGTGGGGGACAAAGATGTCCACCTCCTCGAAGTCGGTCCAGCCCATACCCGGGGCGACGTTCTGGTTCACGTGCCCGGCGACGGCGTCGTTTTCACCGGCGATATCCTCTTCATCGATGGCACCCCCATCCTTTGGGAGGGCCCAGTAGGCAATTGGATTCGGGCCTGTGATCGCATCATCGAGATGAACCCCCGCTTCATCGTGCCCGGCCACGGTCCACTCACCGACATCCGGGGTGTCGCGGCGATGCGCGAGTACCTGGTCTACATCCGGGACCAGGCGCGCCTGCGTTACGACGCGGGCATGCCCCCCTCCGAGGCCGCCCGGGATATTTCCCTGGATGACTATTCCTCTTGGCTGGATTCCGAACGGATCGTGGTGAATGTACACACCCTATACCGAGAGTTTGGCGACACTCGGCCAGCGCCAAACACCGTCGAACTCTTTGCCTTGATGGCGGAACTGGCGCGATAGTCAACCGGCCCTGCCGCGGCCCAAGGAGGGAACGCGCTTGCTGCTCGTGGCCAAGACCTACTGGGGAGGCGCCCCCTTTCACTTCAGGCAAGAACCCGAGTCGGCCGAGGTGGCTCCGCTGCTGCTCGAGACCGCGGACCATCGGCAGATCCAAGGGCTCTTCTGGACCCCGCGAGGGCAACCCGTACCCCGGGTGGCCGTGGTGTGCATGCATCCCCGGGTGGACTTTACTCGGCACTACAGTTTCCCGAGGCTTCTGGCCGCCGGCATCGGGTGTTTGGGGGCCAACACCCGAAACCCGAATAACGACACCGACACCGTCCACGAACAAATCATTCTGGACGTGGGCGCCTGTGTCTCGTTCCTGCGCGATCGCGGCGTGGAGCAAGTGATCCTGCTGGGCAATTCGGGCGGGGGCTCCCTGAACGCGTTCTACCAGTCCCAAGCCAAGCTCGCCCCCGGGCTTCGCCTCAAGAAGACTCCGGCGGGGGCCCCGACACGCCTCGAAAGCTACACGCTCTCGCCGGCGGACGGCCTGGTCTATGTATCTGCCCACAAGGGTGAGGGCCGGGTGATCAACCAGTGCATCGATCCCGGGGTGCTCGACGAGCACGACGCTTTCGCCAGCGATCCCACCCTCGACATGTACTCGCCGAGCAACGGATTTCGCCCCCCGCCCGAGTGGAGCGAGTACGCACCGGACTTTGTCCAGCGGTACCGGGATGCGCAAATTCAACGGGTGAAGCGAATCGATGACCACGCGCGGGGTTTGGCCCGAGAGGCCGCCGAGGCGGAGAAGCTCCACGCCGATGAAGGTTTCACGCGGCTACCGGCGCACGAGCAGCGCCAGATCCTCCTGCGCGAAGCATTCGAACCCGTGCTCGTGATCTACCGCACCATGGCCAACCTCCACTATGCGGACCATCACCTCGACCCCTCGGACCGGGAATATGGATCGCTTCTCAGTGACCGCCCGGATCTGATGAACATGGCCCTGACCGGCTTTGCGCGGATCTGCACGCCCCGGGCCTGGCTATCGACCTGGTCGGGACTCAGTTCCCAAGCGGACCTGATGCTCACCCTGCCCCAGATCGAAGAACCCACTCTGGTGGTCAATGCGGGCCGGGACCGGGAGATCTACCCGAACACCGATGCCGGTCCGATCTTCGAAGCCGTGGCCGCCCGAGACCGGACCTTTCATTCTTTTCCGTCCGCGCGTCACTACTTCGAGCCCGAGTTCGGCGCGACTCGTGCTCCGGATGTCGAAGCCCTGATGGACTTGACCGTCGATTGGATCCAGGCGCGCTTCGCCTAGAGCCGGCTCGATCCGGACCCGCGAACCCGGGCCCCCTCATCGATCCGCCCATCGATCCGCCCATCGATCCCCTCATCGATCCGCCCATCGATCCGCCCATCGATCCGCCCATCGGGCCCCTCGTCACCCCCCATCGATCGCCTCGTCCGACCCCAATGCGTCCATCGATCTCTATGGGTTGGCCGGAGGTCGGGGGCTTAGCCAGGCGAGCAAAAAGAAGCGCCCGAGGGAGATTGGATCTCCACTCGGGCGCTGGTGCCGTCCTTTTTGCCATGGCGTGCGAGCGGTGCTCGGCGAATCGAGGTGTTTCCCTTTTTCCTTGGGGGGAAGCTGGGATCTCTCATCGCGTGCGTGCGCGAGTGCGCCCTTCGCTCTGCAATCCGGATCAGACGGCGAACCCGGAGGCCCTATTCTGCGCCCATCGAACTCATTAATCAAGAATGGGAAAATCGCCCCATTTATTTCAGGCTCGGGGTGCCGCCGGTGACGACCTGGTGAATGATGCCCGCACAGGTGGCGAGCAGCTCATCGTGGTCGACGCCTCTGTGCTCGAGTTCCTGGGTGTGGGCCGAGAGTCGCTCAAGGACGGAGCCCAGTGCCGCCGCAGTCGCAAAGGGGTGGAGACGATCCGAAACCCGCCCGGCCGCCTGGAACTCGGCCACACGCTCGGCGAGGCGCTCCAGAAAGGGCGAGAGCGCTCGCCGACGCGCCTCTTGGAAACGCGGATCGCCGTGGTCCGCCGCCAGGTTCCGGATCAGGAGCACGGCATGGTGGGCCTCCCAGTGGTGCATAAAGGCCTCAACGATTCTTTGCGCGGTGACTAGGCCCTGCTCCCCCTGCCAGGGTCCATCGATCAGGTCCAGGACCGCGGGCATTTCCTCGGCCGCCTGCCGGGCCAGATGGAGAGCCGCCTCCTCGACATCCGCAAAATATTGGTAGAAGGTTGCCGCCGAAGTCCCTGCCCTGCGAGCAATTTCGGCCACCGAAAGGTCCAGGGCACTGCGTTCCCGAAAGAGTTCGGCCGCAGCCACCAGCAGGCGCTGGCGCGTCTGAAGCGCCCGGGGGCCGAGCACCCGCCCGGTCTGGGCCTTCACCGCCGGCGCTGTGGGGCTCCCCTTGGCTCCCGTGGCTTCACTGTTCCTCGGTGGCATGGCGGCGGCTGTCCTTGCCCCGCTTTGGCAACACCGGGGGAGACGGGAAAGAGGAGACGGGAGAGGTAGGCTAGCCAATGGGGCTCGGGGCAACCATCGCGCCGAGGGGGCCGAAAGCGCTCAGCGGAGCTATATCGTCCACGCAACCCGGGCCTCCTCCGGTCGGAAGTCGAATAGCCATGGACGTCAAGTTCAGCGAAGAACAGGAAATGCTGCGCGAGAGCGCTCGATCGGTGCTCGAGCAGGAGTGCCCCATGGCGTTGGTGCGCGCCCAGCTCGACGACACCCGGGGCCTGCCCGAAGCCCTCTGGCAACGGATGGCCGAGCTCGGCTGGCTCGGCATGATCGTCCCAGAGCGCTATGGGGGAAGCGATCTAGGCATGGTGGACCTTGCCCTCCTGCTGGAGCAAATGGGTCGGGTCCTGTGCCCGGGTCCCTTTCTCTCCACCGCATTGGTGGGCGCTCTCGCACTCCGGCTCGGGGCCGGGGAGGCCCAGTGTCAGACTTTGCTCCCGGCGCTGGTCCGAGGCGAATTGCGCCTCGCCCTGGCCCAAGTGGAAACGGCGGCGGACTGGGGGCCCGGGGGCATCCAGATGCGCGCCCGGGCCGAGAACGGTGGCTACCGACTCGACGGCCAAAAATGTTTCGTGGTCGATGCGCCTTCGGCCGACCAATTGATCGTCGCGGCCCGGACCGGGGACGCCGAGGAAGACCCCCGGGCGGGGATCAGCCTCTTTCTCGTGGAGACCCAAGCGCCCGGTCTACACCGAAGGCCAATCGCTTTCGTCGAGCAAATTCGCAAGTTGGCCGAGGTCTCCTTCGATGCGGTCCGGGTTCCGGAGAGCGCCCTACTCGGCCCCCTTCATGGCGGCTGGTCCCTGCTCGAACGCCTTCACGACCATGCCCGGGTCGGTCTTTGTGCCGAGGCCAGCGGCGCCGCCGAACGCGTCCTGGAGCTTTCCGTGGCCTACGCCAAGACCCGGGAACAGTTCGGTCAAGCCATCGGTCGCTTTCAAGCGATTCAACACAAGTGCGCGGATATGCTGGTGGCCAGCGAGGGGATCCGGTCCGCGGCCTACTATGCCGCCTGGGCCCTGGCGGAAAACGAGCCCGATGTGCATACCACCGCCTGCCTGGCCAACGCCCATTGCAGCGAGGCCTGGGTGAAGGTCGCCGGCGACGGCATTCAGATCCACGGGGGGCTGGGGTTCACCTGGGAAGAGGATCTCCACCTCTACTTCAAGCACGCCCGAGCGGCGGAACTCGCGTTTGGCTCTCCCGCGCATCAACGCGAGATCGCAGCCCAAACGTTGATTGGTCCCCTGTCCGGGGCGTCTTCACCGCCCCCGGCCTTGGGCTAGCGCGGTAGACCCAATACCCGAGTGGCGATGATATTGCGCTGGACTTCGGAGGTTCCGGCGTAGATCGTGGCAGCCCGGGACCAGAGCGCCTCGTAGGCCCAATACCCATCATCAATCGCCAGTGGATCCCCCTGGCTCACCAATGCGCGCGGGCCCAGGATCTCGATGGCGGCGGCCTTGAGTCGTTGATCGAGTTCGCTCCAGAGCACCTTAAGCGTCGAACCCTCGGGGCCCGGCAATCCTTTCTCCTTGATCGCCCAGGCGTTTCGGTAGACCGACATCTTCATCACCATCATCTCGGCGGCAAATCCCGCAAGCTTCTGACGCACGGCGGGATCATCCGAAGCACGCCCCTCGCCCCGGGGCGTATCCCGGGCGGCTTGAATGAGAAGGTCCAAGTCGGCTCCCAGGCGCGCGTGCTGGGCCGACGAACCGCGCTCCACCGAGAGGGTCGTGATCACGATATCCCAGCCGCCGTTGATCTCGCCCACCACGTTTTCGAGTGGGACCCGCACATCGTCGAAGAACACTTCGTTGAACCAGGCATGCCCGGTCATTTCGACCAGGGGGCGGATCGTGATGCCCGGGGTCTTCATGTCCACCAGAAGAAAACTCAGGCCCTTGTGCCTGGCCGCGTCGGGATCGGTGCGCACCACCAGAATGCACCAATCCGATTGCTGGGCAAAGCTCGTCCAAGTCTTCTGGCCCTGGACCACGATGGAGTCGCCCTCCACCACGCCCCGGGTTTTCAAGGAAGCCAGGTCCGAGCCCGCATTGGGCTCGGAGAACCCCTGACACCAAACCTCTTCCCCTTTCAGGATGGGGGCAAGGAAGCGTTCCTTCTGCCAATCGGCGCCACGCGCCATCAGGGTCGGACCCACCAGACTGGTGCCCACGGACATACTGATCTGGTTGGGCCCCCGCATCCGGGTGTACTCCTCCTGCCAGATCAGGTTCTGGATGACATCCACATCGCGCCCCCCATATTCCCGGGGCCAATCCAGTCCCGCCCATCCGCCCTCGAAGAGCTGTCGCTGCCATGCCCGGAGAAAGGTCACTTCCTCCGCCGGTGTCTCGGGCTTGGGATATTTTGGGGTGCCCCAGTGCTCGGGCAGGTTCGCCTCGAGCCAGGCTCGGGCCTCGGTGCGAAAGGCCGCCTCAGCGGGCGAATCGCGTAGGTCCATGAATGTCTCCTTCGGCAAGCACCGCGCCCCGGCTCGGGCAATTCAAACGTTGATTCCGTCCGCCACCAACTCGGCGATCCGCTTTTCCGAGAGCCCAAGGATACCCGAGAGAATCCCATGGGAGTGTTCGCCCAGGCCCGGACCCGGACGGTCGAGTCGACCCGGGTCCGCCGAGAGCCGGCTGCCGGATCGCTCAAAGGCCAGCTCGCCCAGAACCCGGTGCCCCAAGCGAACAAAATGCTCCCGGGCAGCCAATTGGGGATCCTTCTGAAGCCCCGCCAGATCGCGGACCACTCCGGCCTCGACCCCCGCGTTCTGGAGCCGCTCCATCAGGGCTTCGGCCTCGTGCTCCCGGGTCCAGTTGCCTAGGGCAGCATCGAGGGCCTCCTGATTCTTCAGGCGGCTTTCCAGGCGCGCAAAGTCCGAGGTCCGAGCCCAGGCCGGGTTTCCCATGCAGTCCACTAGGCGCTGCCACTGGGCTTCGTCGTGCACCGCCAGGGCAATCCAGTTCGGGGAAGCCGACGGTCCGGGCCGACACGGGTAGATGCCGTGGGGGGCCGAATCCACGCTGCGATTGCCCGCCCGGGCCATCACCTCGCCCCCTGCGCTGTAGCGCACCACCATTTCTGCGAGGCAGTAGACACCGGTTTCGATCTGGGAGACATCGATGAACTGCCCCTCTCCGGTTCGGCGTAGATGGATCAGCGCCGCCATCACAGCCGTGGCCACGAAGCGCGGTGAAAGCGAATCGGTGATGGTCCCGTAAGGGCCCAGGGCTTCACGATCGGGCCAGCCCGTCATGTGATTGAAGCCCGCCAGTGCCGCCCCCTGACCACCGAAACCGGGATAGCTGCGCTGGGGACCGGTTTGCCCGAACAGGCAGCCGCTGACCATCACCAGATCCGGCCGTTGCTCGCGCAACCGCGGGTAGTCCAGACCCCAGCGCTCCATCACCCCCGGCGCGAAATTTTCTGCCACCACGTCGGCCCACTCGTCGATCAAGCGCCGGACGAGGGCGACGCCTTCGGGCTTCGTCATGTCGATGGCCAGGCTCTCTTTTCCTGGGTTCAGCAGCACGAACATGGGCGCGCGCTCGAGAATATCCGGCTCGTCGCGGTTGTCCGGGGTCACGTGAAGCAGACGAAGGAAATCCGGGCGCCGGGAGGATTCAATGCGAATGACCCGGGCGCCCTGTTGGGCGAGGTAGCCCGTGGCCACGGGTCCCGCTGCCCCGGAACCAAGCTCGAGCACCCGCAAACCTTCGAGACAGCCCGTCTCACCCGGTGCCCCGGGCAAGGGGCCACCGCTCTTGGCCCCGGCCTCTTGGGCCCGTCGGGGCGAGCGCCTCAGTTCCTCTCGGATTTCTTCGGCGTGGGCCCCGAGTTCCGGCGCCGGTCCTCGCAATCCCAGGCCCCCTCCACTGGTCCGGGCAAAGAAGGCGGGCTGCTCGATCGACAACCCGAGGGCCGGATAGGCGACTTCGGCGAAGAAGTCCCGGGCGCGAAGTTGCGATTGCTCCAGAATCTCCCGAGCGTCATTGCACGGCGCCAGCAGAATGCGGCGAACCAGGGCTTCGGCATAGAGCTCTGCCATGGATCGCGTGGCAAAAAAAGCACCGAAGCACGCCTCCAAACGCTGCAGATCGGCCGGGGCCATGGCGGCGGGGTTGTAGACCGACCAGTCGAATGCCTGCAACCAGTCCGGAGCCATGCCCGCCTCGGCCATGTACGCCACGGTGGCCTTCAGATTCGGAAGCCGCGCCGGTCCCCCGCGCAGCCCATAGGACACCCAGCCGTCCAAGCAGCGCCAGATCTCCCGGGTCGCGCCCGTGCGCGCACCCGTGCGCGGCCTTGACGTCGGCTCCCGGGCGAACTGACCGGCCCCGGTCATTAACGTGGCGAGTTGGCACTCCTGGAGGGAGACATCCACCTGCTGCCCGGTCCCGCGCCCGGGCCGTGCCCACAGGGCGAGCAAAATACCGAGAGCCGCCTCGGGGCCCGCGTGCATATAGGCGGTGGGCAGGCTGCAGACCACCGGGGCACGGTCGGGATCCCCGGTCAGGCTCGCATTGCCCCCCATTGCGACGCACACCAGATCGTGGCCGTCGAAAGCCCGATACGGTCCCGTCTGTCCGAAAGGGCTGATGGAGCACAGCACCAGGCCCGGATGATTTTCCGGCAACGCCGCGCAGAGGGCTGGGTAGTCCAGGCCCATTGCATCCAGGCGCCCGGCCCGGCCCGCCTCGAGCACGACATCCGCCGTGGCCACCAGTTCGAGGAAAGTCCCACGGTCCACCGGCGAATCCGCCAGATCGAGGACCATGCTGCGCTTGCCCGGGTTGCCCGCGAGCCAGCCCAGACCTGTGCCCGAACCCGGTACGGGCCCGGGTGCATGGGGCGGCCGAGCGCGCAGGGGGTCGCCCCCGGGCGGTTCGATCTTGATCACGTCCGCCCCAAGGTCCGCCAGGATGCGCCCGGCAAGGTGTCCCCGCTCGTCGCTGAGGTCGAGTACCCGGTAGTTGGAGAGCAATCGCGACGCCTTCGCGGTGGCCCTCGGCCGGGATGACCCGGACCGGGGCTGGGAGAGGCCATTGTCGAGAGGCCAATATGGAGAGGCTAATGTGGAGAGACTAATGGGGGACAGTGGCGGATCGATGCTGGGGCCTGCCCGCCGACCCCCCACCGGAGCCATCCGAACGATAACGTCTCCGGTCTGGACAACCCCGAACGCAAAGTTAACACTTCGCCCGTAATCATCACTCGCCCGGGAGGGCCCATGCCCAGTTCGTCCCTGTTTTCCTTGAGCCAACGCACCGCCCTGGTCACCGGAGGCGGGCGCGGCATCGGCCGGGCCATTGCCCTTGGACTGGCCGAAGCGGGTGCACACGTTTTTGTGGCCTCGCGCAAGCTCGAAGCCTGCCAAGAAGCCGCCGAGG
>DUCT01000265.1:9086-9391 GCA_012959665.1 Myxococcales bacterium
CCCCGCCTGGATATTCTCGTGAACAATGCCGGGCGCTCCTGGGCGGCCCCGCTCCTGGATTACCCCCTGGATGGCTGGGACAAAGTTTTCGACCTGAATGTGCGGGGACTCTTTTACTTGTCCCAAGCGGCCGCCCGGCACATGGTCGACCACGGGGGCGGCACCATCATCCACGTGAGTTCGATCTCGGCCTTTCGGGGCGCCGACGATGCCCGGGAACCCGTGGTGGCCTACAACGCCAGCAAGGGCGCGGTCACTTCGCTCACCACGGACATGGCGGTCAAACTCGCCCCCCACGGCATCCG
>DUCT01000266.1:0-1025 GCA_012959665.1 Myxococcales bacterium
CGAACTCGGCGAGCACACCGAGGAAATCCTGACCGAGGTGCTCGGCTGGGATTGGGACAAGGTGGGCGAACTGCGTGAGAAGAAAGTGATCTGACCCCAACGAAACCGCGCGGCGCGCCGCGCACACGCTCTTTATCAGCGCCCCGCAAAAGGGAGCGCCCAGCAAAAAGGAAACGAATCATGGCCAGCAAAATTGCAGACGACCCGAGAATCGACCCCCGGATCAAGGGCGTGTTTGGCGCGATGGATCTCGGCGGCAGCGGCGACGTGGAAAGCCGCGAGGCCATGATCGAGGCCGCCAACAGCGAGCAGGCCAGGGCCATCGAAACCATGCTCAAGGCCTTTCTCGATTCCTGCGACACCGAGGCGATCGCCTCTTCCGAGGGCCTCGAGTTCAAGGATCTCGAATTCGCCTCAGCCCCCGACGGCAACACGGCGCGCATTCAGTTCATAAGGCCCACCTCCAGCGAGAAACTGCCCTGCGTCTACTACATCCACGGCGGCGGGATGGCTTCGCTCTCGTGCTACTACGGCAACTACAAGGCCTGGGGGCGCATGATCGCCGGCCAGGGCGTCGCCGTGGCCATGGTGGAGTTCCGCAACTGCGTCACGCCCTCGGCCCTGCCCGAGGTAGCCCCCTTCCCGGCCGGGCTCAACGACTGCGTATCCGGGGTTAAATGGCTGTCCGCCCATGCCGATGAACTCGGCATCGACGCCGGCCGCATCATCGTGGCGGGAGAGAGCGGCGGCGGCAATCTCACCCTGGCCACCGGGTTGCGCCTCAAGCAGGACGGCGACCTGGGCCTGATCCAGGGTCTCTATGCGCTGTGCCCCTACATCGCCGGGCGCTGGCCCCTGCCCGAGAACCCCTCGTCCAGCGAGAACAACGGCCTGCTCCTCGACCTGCACAACAACCAGGGCGCCATGGGGTATGGCATCGAGGAACTCGAGAAGGAAAACCCCCTGGCGTGGCCGGGCTTTGCCACCGAGGACGACGTGCAGGGAATGGTGCCCACGATCATCAG
>DUCT01000266.1:1139-9250 GCA_012959665.1 Myxococcales bacterium
GCACCGAGATCTTCCCCATCGCGTGCCCCGACATCAGCCGGGAAACCGCGCTCAGCATCGCGGATTTCTGCCGCAACAGTTAACGGGGCCGCCGTGCCAGATACTCGGCGTCGGCAGCCGCCACTTCGACCCCCTTGTCGTCGCGCACCACGGTGTGCAGGGTGAAACCCGCCTCCCCTTCGCGTTCGAAATCTGCCCGCAACTTTTTTGCAGCGTCTTCTGTGAACTCGGTCTGGGCGCTGATCCCCGAGCGCGCGGGGCGCTTGAACTCGATGGTCACTTTTTTCACCACCGCGAAGAAAGGCACACCGCCGAGCGCCGACATCATCACGAGACCGCCCAGAACCTCGGACGCCGCCCACTGAATGGCCGCATGGATGGTGGCGATGTGGTTCAGGTTCTCGGGGCGGAAGGGCACAAAGCAGCGGTAGATGCCGTCCCTCGCCGACTGCACCTCGAGCCCGACGAAGTCATAGATCGGGAACGTGCGCCGGAGACCTTTTTCGAGGCGGGCCTCGGGGCTCGTTTCGTTACTGGGGGGCATAGCGGGCTTTCTGCTTGGCTTTCTGTATGGCTTTCTGTTTCTGCATGGCTTTCTGTACACATAGAAAAGCTGACGGTCGCTTCAGTCCCCGGTGTCGGCCTCGCCGACGCCACCGGTAATTTCGGCCATCGAAAGTCCCGCGCGCGCGGCCGCGGCGCGCACCAATTGGGGGTCGAAGTCGTACGCCACGAGGGCGCTCTCGCCGAGAATCGCCCGAATTTCCTTCTCGGGGTAGTCGGCAAAGGTCTCCCGCATGTAGTCCCGGGTATTGGGCCAGGTTCCTTCAAGATGCGGGTAGTCCGATCCCCACAAGATTTTTTCGAGACCGATGCGGTGCCGCTCCTTGCCCTCGTGCCCGGGCATGAACGAGGCGCCGATATAACATTGGCGCTGGAAGTACTCGGTGGGTGTGAGCGAAAGACCGCTGGAGAAATGCTGAAAGAAGGGAAGGTTCGCCTTGAATTCGAAAACTCGCAGGCGCTCGAGAATCCAGGCGGTGCCGGTCTCGGTGAGAATCAGTTTCAGATCGGGATAGCGCTCGAAGACCCCCGACCACAGCAGCGCGGTAAAGGCGCGCTGAGCCCACATGTCGACCTCGCTGATGTACATCGCCGTGGCGCCGGGCACGTCGCCGTAGTCGGGCGACCAACCCGAGTGGGCCTGGAGCGGAAGCCCCAACTCGGCGCAGGTGGCCCAGAGCGGCTCGTAGCGCGGATGATGATAGAACGGAAAATCGCCGGTGCTGGTGGGCAGCAGCACGCCCCCCCAAAGCCCGCTTTCCCGGGCGGCCCGCACCTCTTGGCAGGTCACCTCGATATCGTCGATGTTGATCAGGATCACGCCGGCGTGGCGGCCGGGATTTTCGTTGCAGAAATCGGCCAGCCACCGGTTGTAGGCGCGAATGCCCGCCAGGTTGTGCTCGGGATCCACCGGATTGCGGTATTGCAGGAGCCCCGCGCCGAAAGGAGCCATCTGCGGAAAGATCACCTCGCCCGCAATGCCATCGGCCTCGAGTTCCTCGATGCGGACCGCCATGTCCCATTCGCCCCGGCGCGGCGCAAAGGGGCTTTCGCCATCGCTCAGCATGGCAAAGAGCCCTTCGTCCTCGATCTGGCCCGGGGCCTGCTTCATCAGCGCCTGGTACTGGCCCGCATCGCCGGTTTTCGCCGCAAGGTCGTCCATGGCCTCCTGGTCAAAAAATGTCCCCGTCCGGGCGATCAATTCTTTGACGTACGTGACCCACCATTCCTGGGCG
Source organism: Myxococcales bacterium (assembly GCA_012959665.1). Classification (GTDB taxonomy): domain Bacteria; phylum Myxococcota_A; class UBA9160; order UBA9160; family UBA4427; genus JAZXM01. The sequence goes on from DUCT01000266.1 coordinate 2,939, forward strand.
GCCGCGTGCATGGCCTTGGGGATGTACTCGTTATAGATGGAAGGCAACGCGCCGGCATGGCAGTCGGCGCTGATGATCAGGACATTGGACACGGGAAACCCTCGCGAAAAGACCTTCACAGGGTGGCAGGCTCAGAATAAATTGCCAGGGGGATCCGCACTTCGTGTTGGCAGAGGATGTCGGGGTCGAGCGGGGTCAGAAAACACTGGGGCTTGAAAACTCGGCCCGAGATAAGGGCGCTCTTCAAAACCGGGCGAACGGCACACCCCCCGAACCCATTACCGGCGGCCCACGAGGCGCGCCACCCGGCGTCTTCCCCGCTTCAACTCCTGCTGCAAATCCGCGGTGTAGAACTGACAATTGCCAAAGGGCACGCCGAGAATCTTGTAACTCGCCCGGTCGATGGCCGCCTGGGAGGGAAGCGCATATTCGCCGGCAAGCAGAGGCGCAACGAAAGCCATTTGTTGCTCGCTTCGCGGCCAGATCGAACAAATCGCTTTCATGACCCCAATCACAAAGAGATCGTGGTGTCGCGGATGCATGACGCCCCGGTAGAGATCGAGATCCGGCGGCGCGCACCCCAGGAATTCGTCCGTCAGAAAGGGCAACGTAAACCGGTACCCCGTGGCAGCAATGATCACATCGACATCCTCCCGGCGTCCATCCTCGAATTCGACGCGATCGCCCACCAGCGACCGAACACCGGGCCGCGCGATGATCTGGCCCGCGGCGAGCCGATCAAAGAGGTGGTTGTTCATGACGAAACGTTTTTCGAAGGGATTGCCCGGGGGCGGCGGAAGCCCCAGGGATTCGGGTGACGGAAACGCGGAAAGCATCCGACGAGCCACCCGGGGAAAGAGAACCTTGAACGCCGCATCGCGCAACGAGCGGGGCATCCAGGCCAGGGGTCCGGCCAGCGGCTCCGACGGGTGCGGAACCGGCGCTTCGATTTTGGGCACAAAGTTCTGGCCCGATCGGGCCGAGAGCAGAACCTTTGATGCGGCGCCCGGACCCGACAACTCCACCGCCAATTCGCACGCCGTATTTCCCAGGCCCATGACGAGCACCCTCTTCCCCCGGCAATCCACGGGATCCCCCGGATCCATGTACTCCCGGGAGTGGATCACCGAGCCCGCGAACTCGCCGGGAAGATCCGGCCACTGGGGATCCCAAAGATTGCCCGAGGCCACCACCAGCGCGCTGTGCTCCACCCGCTCGCCTCCGGCGAGTTCGAGGGTATAGCCACCGGACTCACGGGGCCGCGCGGCCTGGACCCGACTGGCGAAGCGGATGCGCGGGTAAAGATCGAAGTGCCTCGCGTACCCGTCAAAATATTCGGCCATCTGTTCGTGGCTCGGAAAACCGGGGTACGTCTCGGGGAGCGGAAAATCCGAATAGCGGCAGATCTGTTTGTGGGTATTCACGACCAGGGATCGATAGGCCACCGACGTGCCGCTCGAGTTGCCCAGAACCCATTGACCGCCCACGCGATCCCCCGCCTCGTAGGCGGTATACGGCACCCCGTGCGCAGCCAAAGCCTTGCAGGCCACCAAGCCACTGGGCCCGGCGCCCACCACCGCCACCGAGGGCTTCATCTTGGCCGGGTTCATCGTCTCTCTCAATTCAAGCAAACACGGTTGCAAGGGCCCGTGTAAAATTCCCCGCGCGCAGAGCAGCGCTCTCGCCAGCCACGCCGCCCGGGCAAAGAACCCAAAGCCTTGTTTGCGCGAAAGAGTGACCGAGCGCTGGGCATCCGGGGACGCTCAGGTCATGTGCCCTCATCCATGGCGCCCGGTCCGTCTGCGCTGGAAAGCAACGCCACCATGCGCCGCAGGGTTTCGAGTTGGGTCGCCGCATCGCCCGGGCGGCCCACGGTCGCGCCGATATTGAGTTTTCGAATCAGTTGCCTCGGTGGCCGGGAAGGGCCGCTCAAAGGCTTCATCACCGACACCAGAACGCTCGGAATGCCCGCCTCTTCGAGGCCACGGCTGATCAGACCCACGGTCTGATGGCAGACGGGTCACGAAGGGACAAGCAGCGCCGCTTCCACCGAGTCCGACTTGAAGCGAGCCACCAGTTCGGGAATCAAGGCCTCGATCAACGGGGTCACGTTGGGCTGAAGGCCCATGACGACCTGGGTATTTGGAGCGATGGATCCAATCTCGCCGGCTTCTTGCATCTCCTGCAACCGGTCCAAAGGCAGGTTGCAGTTGATGTCCTCTTCGGCGAAGCGGTGGTCGTAGCCCGCGTGGTCGATGCGCAGTTTCGTGCGGTCCACGTCCAGGGGGATGGTGTTGATTCGCGGGGGCGTTGCGTCGAGGCTCGGAAACGGACTGAAGGGTTCCTGCTCGCCTTCAATGGAGTACCCGCCGGTCGTGATCAGCCCGAAACGCGTTTCGCTGGCCGGTTTGGAAAGGCGGGTAAAGGGATCCCCGTTGCCACTGAACCAGGGGTAGATCCCAAAGGCCTGCTTGGCCTTGCCCTCGGCCATGAAGGGCTTGGCGGCCTCGACCCATTCGGAAAATTTCGGCTGCCAGGCCGGCAGTGCGCTTCGGTCATTCATGCCTTTTCTCCTTCAATGCGAATCCCCCCGTCCGAAAAGCCGTTCATAGTGGCTTTTCTCAATAACCGGGCGGGGCCACGAAGCCGCCCATCTCATCGGCCACGAGTCGAGCAAAATCGATACAGGTGTGATCGTCGTATTCGGCCCCAACGGCCTGGAGCCCGATGGGCAAGCCTTCCTGGGACGCCCCGGTGGGAAATACCGTGCTGGGCAGATAGGCCACCGTGATCAGGCCCGCCCAAAAGAGCTGCTGAAAATAGGGCTGGGGAGAACCGTTCACCGCGAGGGTGCGCTCTTCCATGGGGCGATGATCGTGTTCGAAGGCCGGCGTAGCCGTCTGGGGGCAGAGTAGGATGTCCCAGTCCTGAAAAAAATCGCGCCAGGCCATGCGCAGCATTTCGCGCCGATTGTTGTAGCGAAGCCAATCCCCGTGCTTCTGAACCGCCGCCCGGGCCATCACGGCTTCGGTGCTGCGATCGTGGGGGTCGAGTCCGGCCACCTGGGCCTCCATGGCGGCCAGAACCTCGCTGGGCAAACCGGCCGCCATGACCCCGTTCAGCATGTAGAGATAGGTTTCGTGGCTGCTCGCGATATCGAAGTCGGGACGCGCGGTATCGGAAACGTGCGCGCCAAGGGCGGCCAGGCGATCGCCCACTTGCGAAACGCGATCGGCCACCTCGGTCGCCACCGGCGCCATGGGATCCGTGGGCCAGAGCGCAACGCGATAATCCGAAAGCTTCGTGTGCCGGGGGCGCGGAAGTTCCAGCTTCCAGCCGCGCTCCACCAGGGGTTCGGGTCCGGAAACAATGTCTAGGGAAAGCGCGAGATCCTCGGCGCTGCGCGCCAGCGGACCCACCACGGCGATGTCGGGGGTCGCCAACATGCCGGGCAGGGAATGCCCCTGCTGGGGCACGATATTCCAGGTGGGTTTGTGCCCATAGACGCCACAAAAATGCGCCGGGTTGCGAATCGACCCGCCGATATCCGAACCACTCTCCAGGGCACAAAACCCCGCCGCCAACGCCGCCGCCGACCCGCCGGAAGAGCCCCCCGGGCCGCGCTCCGTGTTCCAGGGGTTGCGCGTGGTCCCGTAGATTTCGTTGTAGCTCTGAAAATCGGCCAACTGGAGCGGCACGTTGGTCTTTCCCATGAAGTGCGCACCGGCGGCCTTGAAGCGTTTGACCGTCTCGGAGTCTTCCTTGGCAATGTTGTCCTTGAGGTCGGGAACCCCCCAAGTGGTGGGAAGCCCGGCGATGTCGTAGGCCTCCTTGATCGTCATAGGCACACCGTGCAGCGGCCCCAGGGCCTGCCCCTGGGCAAGCGCTTCATCCGCCGCGTCCGCGGCCTGCCGGGCGCGCTCGAAATCGCGCACCACCACGGCATTGAGGTCGCCGTCGAAACGCTCGATGCGTTCGATATAGAGGTCGGTCAATTCCCGCGAACCGATCGCCTTGTCGCGGATTTTCCGCGCCAACTCGCACGCCGATAAAAATTCAAGACTCATGGCTTCGCCTCCCACCTTTGACGTGGTCTCGGACCGAGTGCAGACCCGAATAATGGCACAAAAACCAAAAGAAGCGCGTTTCCGGGAGCACCCATGGACGGCGGCTTCCGACACCGACGCCCACCGGCGCCCACCGCGTTCGGGCGCGGGCATTGCGCGGGGGATCACGCGTTGGCGATCCGGCGCCAAGGATTTCGAGCTCACTGGGTTCGTTTCGCGATCGGGGCTAGGGTGGTCCCCATGGCGGAAGAAAATCCCGAGACCGCAAACGAGCCGCCGCCCTGGCGAGCCGTCTTCGACGCGTTTCCCTATCACCAATACCTGGGCGTCAAGCTCGTCGAGGCGCGGCCCGGTCACGCGCGGATCACGATTCCCACCGGGCCCAAAGTCGATGGCGGCGTTGCGGGAAGCGTTCACGGCGGCATCCTCGCTTCCCTGGTCGATATCGCCATGCTCGAAGCGGTCCTTCCCACCTTCGAGGAAGGCGATCAACCCGGCGGCACCATCGACCTGGGGATCACCTACTTGCGCCCGGCCACGGGATCGAAAATTACCATCGAGGCCGAGGTGATCCGAAGAGGCCGCGAAATCATCAGCACCGAGGTCAGCATCCGCGACGATCAAGAGCGGCTCTGTGCCCGGGGACGTGTCCTCTACAAGGTCAAGCGCGCCCCCTGAAAACGACTCGCTGCTCCGGCGCGCCCGGCCCCTTGGCGGGCTCCGCCCTTTCACCGGGGCACGCCACCGGCAAGCGCCGCGGCTGGGCTCGGCTCCGGGCGGGCGGCGGAGCATCGTTTGCGCCGCCTTTCGGGGGCCGAATCGAAGGAGCGACGCCCGAGCGGCGGGGATTCACGACGGGGCCGCCAATCGCGAATGGAAAGCGCGATCCATGGGCCACAAATCCCCGGCAATGCTCTAGTGTCTGGGCGATTTTCTGTGAGCCGACGATTCGATTGGGGGTATGAAATGCGGGCACTTCTCTTGGCGGGTATAGCCGCCCTCGCTCTTCTGGCGGTGTACTTCGTCAGCTCATCGGATCCGCCGGCGCCCGAAGGCGACCGCAGTTCCCGCGAAACCGGCGACCCGGCCCTCTCGGAGCCTTCGAAAACCCGCATCGGGGAGATCGACGACGAGCGCATCCAAAACGCCGCCTCCGAGCCCGGCAACTGGCTGGCCTACGGACGCACCTACGAGGAGCAGCGCTTCTCGCCCCTCACCCAGATCAACAAGGACAGCGTTTCCCAACTCAGCCTGGCCTGGTCCAAGGACATGGGGACCAACCGCGCCCAGGAGTCCACACCCATTGTTGTCGACGGCATCCTGTTCCTGACCAGCAGTTGGAGCAAGGTCTTCGCCATCGATGCCGTCACGGGCGAAACCCTTTGGTCCTATGACCCCGAGGTCCCCGGAGCGTGGGCGCGCAAGGCCTGTTGCGATGTGGTCAACCGAGGGGTCGCGGTCTATAAGGGCCGGGTTTACGTGGCGAGCCTGGACGGCCGCTTGATCGCCCTCGACGCGGCTTCGGGCAAAGAAATCTGGCAGGTGGATACCCTCATCGATCGCAACCGGCCCTATACGATTACCGGCGCGCCCCGGGCGGCGCGCGGGAAGATTTTCATCGGCAACGGCGGCGCTGACCTGGGAGTCCGCGGCTACATGACGGCCTACGATGCCGAGACCGGCGAGCAGGTCTGGCGCTTCTTCACCGTACCCGGCGACCCCTCTCTGCCGTTTGAGCAACCTGAACTCGAACTGGCTGCTCAGACGTGGAAGGGCGGCGAGTGGTGGAAGATCGGCGGGGGCGGGACCGTGTGGAACTCCATCGTCTACGACCCGGACTTCAATCAGCTCTACGTGGGTGTTGGCAACGGAGCCCCCTGGACCCGGGCAATCCGCTCCCCGGGCGGCGGAGACAACCTGTTCCTCTCCTCCATCGTTGCCCTGGACGCCGATACCGGCGCCTTGAAATGGTATTACCAGACCACGCCCGGAGACAACTGGGACTACACCGCGGTCCAGGACATGGCCCTGGCCGACATGGAAGTCGACGGCGAGCTTCGCAAGGTCCTGCTCCAGGCGCCGAAGAACGGTTTCTTCTACGTCATCGACCGCAGCAACGGCAAACTTCTGCGCGCCCACCCGTACGCGCCCATGAACTGGGCCACTCACGTCGACATGGAAACAGGTCGGCCCGTGGAGAACCCCGAACTGGATTACTCGGAGAAGGAAAAGTGGGTATTGCCCG
>DUCT01000267.1:0-4331 GCA_012959665.1 Myxococcales bacterium
GTCGTGTGGGCGTCTCCTGCGGGATTCGACCTCGGCATGGATATATACACGCCCTCAAGGCAGCCGGCCAGGAGCGCGGCTATCCCTGGGGGCCGGAGAATGGATCGAAATCCCCCACTGATCGCCGTGGGTCCGACGGATTTTCATCAGCGACTGCTTGAGGCCGCGGTCGCCAGGCGCCAGCGCCGTCGCGCGTTGGAGATAGCGGATCGCCCCATCGGAATCGCCGAGGTTCAGGGATGCTTGGGACGCGCTGACGAGGGACATCAATAAGTAGGGGTTCAGTCGCAAGGCCCCTTCGAAAGCCTTGAGGGCTTCGGCGCTTCGGCCCTGTCCCAGTCGCAGGCTACCGAGGCTGTGCCACGCGTTCTTGGTTTCATAGCGATCTAGGGACTCGAGAAGCTCGCTCTCGGCGGTCACGAGGTCGCCCCGGGTCTGGGCGAGAAGAGCCAGATTGTGGTGCAGGTGAGGTCCGTCGCGTCCGATCCAGGCAAGACGCTCTGCTGCGAGTTCGACGCGCTCGTAATCGCCGCGTTCGGTCGCGCGATTCACGCCATACTGCCTTTCAAGGTCGCCGCCAACCAGAACGACAAGACCGGCGACGCCCATCGCCCATACAATGGGCTTGCCAAAGCCACGACTCGGACCGGTATCGAGCTCATTGTCGGTCTGGTGATTGGCCGTGCGCATGAGGATCTTGGCGATCCGCGAGTCGCGGAGTTTCCAGATCGCGCCGTCCAGCACGAAGTGGTGGAGATTCACGGCGGCCGCGACCACCATGAACAGACCGAGGTCGTAGGGAGCGTGGCCGAGGGCGCTTGGTGCGAAGATCAGGGTCGGAATTCCCCAGATCGCGGAGCCGGCGAGGAGCGCCTTGACGTAATAGCGCGTGCGCCCAGCGACTCCTTCGTCCCGAGCGGCATAGAAGGTGGTGACCCAGAGGTATTGGATCGAGTGCGCTAACACGATCCACAGAGCGGCGTACTCCGCGTGTCGGAGCGAGAGAGGGGCCACATCCTGGAGCTTGCCCGAACTCCGCGCCAAGACGGGGATCAGGAACCAGAGAGCTTGGGAGAAAACCAGCACCAGGGTTGGTGTCAGGTCGCGTAGCGGCGCGACCCGCAAGAGCATGATGACGGCGGTGCCGAGAGTGCCTACGAACCCCGCGGTCAGGGCCCAGTAGAGCAGCGTGGCGATCCCTACCGGCATACCGAGTTGCATTAAGCGATAGCTGCCGGCATCTGCGGCCAAGCCGGTATACCCAGCCGTTCCGCCGCCACCGTGCAGAGTCACCAAGACGACCCCGTAAGAGAAAATAAAGGACAGGTAGAGCAGGCGCTTGGCCAGGGGCGAAACCTTTACTCCACGACGGCCGAGGAACATCACGGCCAGCCCGTAGTTCTGGCCGGTGTAGTGCCAAGGGCTCCAGGTGATGTAAAGGGTGAACATCAGTGAGCCGACTAGAGCGTTGTGTACGCCCACGGCGAACGCGGCCCAGATCACCGCTGTCGCGTAAATGGTAAAGATCGTATACGCCCGGCGATCCTCACGGCGCTCGTAGACTCGCAGCAGGGTCGCGCCGTAATGCGGCCCCGAGACGAAGAGCGAGAGGATCAAAAACGACCCCATGGGGATCGCGGCTTCCACGGCATTGAACCCGAAGCTGAGCAAGGCGAATATGCCGATGTAGGCAATCCCACAGCCGAAGAGGAGGTCAGAAACCGGTCCGAATAGCCAGCGTCGATCGGCATTCATCGTGGGGGCGGCAGCAGCCATCCGGTCATTCTACCCGGTGTTCAACGATCTCGGAAATCTGTCATTGGGCGACGGAAGCGCCCGGGGGGATAGGAAATACAAGCTGCCTTCCAGCACAACGTCCGAGCCAAGATGACCCCGTGGACGAAACCTATCACGGATGTATTTGAGGAATACTACGATTCGAATCACGGCCCCGGATCCTCGAGAGCCTCTTCGTGCCAGGTCTTTAAAGGCGGGAAGCCCAGGCTTGTGCCAACGAAGGCGTCGCCGTTGGGCGGCCGGACCCATCACCTCGGGTCGCGATCCCTCCCCCCCTCCGACTGGTCGACCACCGCCCGCATCCGGTCCGGGCGATTGGTAAACAAGCCGTCGATTCCCGCATTGATCAAATCGTGCATACGCGCTGGATCGTCCACCGTGTAAGCATAAACGGCGAGATCAGCCGAGTGGGCGGCCCGAATCAAGTCGGCGCTGGCCAGCAAAAAATGGGGGTTCACCGCCTCGGCACCGAGCCCGCCGGCACGGTCGAGCAGTGTGTCCAGCTGGGGCTGCCGGGGGTCCACCAGAGCAGCCAAGCGCGCCGCCGGGGAAATTCGTCGAATTTCGGCCAAAATCGAATCCTCGAACGAAGAGAAAAGCGTCTGCTCCAACAGACCCCGATTCTCCACCGCCTCGAGAGCCTGAGCCTCCAGCCCGGGATAGGGGCCTCCCCTCCCCCGCTTGAGTTCCAGATTGAATGGCAACACATGCCCGAATTGGTCCAGAACCTCCTCAAGGGTGGGAATCATCGAAGCCTCGTCCCCCCCCACGCTGAGAGCTCTCAACTCGGCCAGGGTTCGCTCCCCAATGGCGCCCTCGCCGCCGAGGGCGGTCAAGTCGGCGTCGTGGGCGATCACGATGGCCCCATCCCGACTGCGATGCAGGTCGATCTCGATCATGTCCGCGCGCTGCTCCACAGCCAGCGCGTAGGCGGGAAGCGTGTTCTCCGGGAGATAGGCCGAGGCGCCGCGATGGGCAATCACGAGGGGCGGGGCTGACACACGCAACATGGAGTTCCTCTGGCCTTGTGGGGGATGGGGGGGGGGGGGAATGGGGAATCGGAACTGGACAGTTCGCCCTGGGCGGTGAATCCCGCCGCAGGTAGGTATAGCTAGACTGCTAGGCAGGTAGGTAGGTAGGTAGCCAAGTAGAAGGGTATCGCCGGCCACCCCCACCGCTCCGGGCACCTGCTCGGGTCTGAAGAATGAAGTTATCATGAGCGCGCGCAATCTGTCGCGACAGGTTAAAAGGAGAAACTGGAAATGGGGAAATTCGACGCAGGCTTCGCGGGTTCGGTCGCCCTGATCACTGGGGCCGCCTCGGGAATCGGCCTCGCGACCGCTCGCCGCCTGGCTGCCGAGGGCGCCACCGTGGTGATCGCCGACCTCAACGAGGGTGCGGCCAAGACGGCAGCCCAGGAATTGGGAGCGGATTCCGTCGCCTTCGATGTCGCCGATCCCGATGCCTGGCTCGAAACCGTGGAGGGGATCAAAAATCGCCACGGCGGGCTTCATTTGGTTCATCTCAATGCGGGCATCACGACCTACCGAGCGGAAAACTCCGACGCACCCCGCCTGGGTTTCGACCTTTCGGCGGTCCCCCTGGAGAACTACCGACGCATCATGGGGGCCAACGTGGACGGGGTGATCCTCGGCGCCCGGGCCTGCATTCCCCTGATCGCTGCCAGTGGGGGCGGCGCCGTGATTGCCACCGCATCGGCCGCGGGAGCCATCGCCTTTCCGCCGGACCCGATCTACACCGCCACCAAGCACGCCGTCGTGGGTTTCATCCGCTCCATGGCGCCTTCGTTGGAGGCCCAGGGAATCGGCTGCCACGCCATCATGCCGGGCATCGTCGACACCGGCCTGCTCGCGGAAGGCATGGCGGATCAGGCCCGCACCTTGGGAATCCCCGTGATTGCCCCCGAAGAAATCGCCGAGGCCGTGGTCGGGGCCGCCCAGTCCGGCAAAACCGGTGGACTCTGGATCTGCCTCGCCGATCGCCCGGCCTTCCGCTACGCGTTCAATCCGATTGACGGGCTCGGGCTTCCCGAAACCGACTGAACCCCCACACGAAGGGAGAGATCATGTGGACCGCCATCGCCGCAATTTCCGGGGCACTCGCCGTCGCCGCCGGTGCTTTCGGAGCCCACGGCCTGCGTGAGAAGGTCACCCCGGATCAACTCAACGCCTGGACGACCGCTTGCCAATACCACTTGGTCCACAGCGTTGTCCTGCTGGCCCTCGCTCTCTACGCCTCCGGAGCGGCCACCGGAGCGGCCGGCGGCGGGGACAAGGCCATTCGTATCCCGGCTTGGCTCTTCCTCACGGGCATGCTGCTCTTTTCCGGATCGATTTACGCCCTGGTGCTCACGGGCCAGCGCTGGCTCGGGCCAATCACCCCGATGGGCGGTCTGCTGCTGATCGCCGGTTGGATCTCCCTCATCTTCGTAGCGGGAAGCAAGAGCCCCTAGTGGGCCCCTTCGAACCCGGGCTTTGCCGAGCGTGCCGCCATGGCCGAACTCTCCGAAGCCC
>DUCT01000267.1:4343-26244 GCA_012959665.1 Myxococcales bacterium
AGAGCGACCCGCTCTACGCCGCCTATCCCGGGCTTCCCGTTCGCGTTTGCCCGGGATACGAGGAAATCGACCCCGAGACAAAACCCACCGAGCCCGCCCCGGAACGTCACCGCTGAACCGCCCTACTCGGCCCAATCCCGGGAGCGCTCCACCGCCCGCTGCCAGCCGCGATAAAGAGAATCCCTCTTCGCCGCGCTCATCGCGGGTTCAAAGAGCGTGGTCGGCCCCTTGGAGGCCTCCAGATCGGCGCGATCCCGCCAGAAGCCCACGCCCAGGCCCGCCAAAGCGGCCGCCCCCATGGCGGTGACCTCCAGAACGGCGGGACGTTCGACGCTGAGCCCGAGGATATCCGCCTGGAATTGCATCAAGAAATCGTTCTGACAGGCGCCGCCGTCCACGCGCAGGCAATCCAGGGAGAGCCCCGCGTCGTTCACCATGGCGTCCACCACGTCCCGGCTGCTGAACGCGATGGACTCCAGCCCCGCGCGAACAATCTGCTCTCGGGTGGTGCCCCGGGTCAACCCCACCATGGCCCCCCGCGCCCTTTCATCCCAGTACGGCGCGCCCAGGCCGGTAAAGGCCGGTACCAAGTAGACGCCGCCGGTATCGGGCACCGACCGGGCAAGCTCCTCGCTCTGAGCCGCATCCTCGATGAGTCCGAGGCCGTCGCGCAGCCACTGCACCGCTGCACCGGCCACGAACACGCTGCCCTCCAGGGCGTACTCCACCTCGCCCCCAATTCCCCAAGCGATCGTGGTCAGGAGTCCAGACTCCGAGGTCGCGGCTTCGTTTCCGGTATTCATCAACAGGAAGCAGCCCGTGCCGTAGGTGTTCTTGAGGCGACCGCTTTCAAAACAGCCCTGGCCAAAAAGCGCCGCTTGCTGGTCCCCAGCGATCCCCGTCACGGACACCTCGCCCCCCAGCCATTCCGAAGCCACGATGCCGAACTCGCCGCTGCTGTCGCGCACCTCGGGCAGCATCGCCCGGGGAATATTCAGGGCGGACAACATGAAGTCGTCCCAATCCCGCTCATGAATATTGTAGAGAAGCGTTCGCGAGGCATTGGAGTACTCGGTCGCGTGAACACGGCCCTTGGTCAGGTTGTAGAGCAACCAGGTGTCGACGGTGCCGAAACACAATTCCCCGGCCTCGGCCCGCTGTTGGGCGCCGTCCACGGCATCCAGAATAAAACGGACCTTGGTTCCCGAAAAATACGCGTCCACCACCAACCCGGTGCGCCGCTTGACTTCCTCTTCAAGGCCGCGCTCGCGTAGATCGTCGCAAATCGCCATGCTCTGACGCGACTGCCAGACGATCGCGGGGTAAATCGGCCGACCGCTCTCGCGCTCCCACACCACCGCGGTCTCCCGCTGGTTGGTGATACCCACGGCGGCCAAGTCCGACGCCTTCGCCCCCACCTGGGCCATCACGCCCCGTGCGGCGCGAAGTTGGCTCTGCCAGATTTCCTCGGGGTCGTGCTCCACCCATCCCGGCTGGGGGAAGGATTGGCTGAACTCGTATTGGTCCAAACCCACCACCGCCCCCTCGTGATCGAAGAGCAGTGCCCGAGACGAAGTCGTCCCCTGATCGAGCGCCAGGATGTATCGGCTCAAATTCCCTTCTCCCTTCTCCTGCCCAGTCTCCTGGCCCTTCGCCTGCCCCTGCTCCTGCCCCTGCCCTGCGCCCTTTCGATCGAGGGTCCAGGCGGTTTAGTTCTCGCTGAAGAGCGCATCCACGAATTCCTCGGCATGAAAATCCTGGAGATCCTCGATCCCTTCGCCCACACCCACAAAGTGCACGGGAATGTCAAATTCGTCGGCCAGGCCCACGATGACGCCGCCCTTCGCGCTGCCATCGAGCTTGGTCAGCACCAGTCCGGTGAGCTCCGTAACCTCGCTAAAGAGTCGGGTTTGAGAAATCGCATTCTGGCCCGTATTCGAGTCCAGAACCAGCAAAGTCTCGTGGGGAGCCCCCGGCAGATCGCGGCCAAGAACCCGGGCGATCTTGGCCAATTCCTCCATCAGGGGTTTCTTGGTCTGGAGACGTCCGGCGGTATCGATCAACGCCACGTCGGCATTTTCGGCGATGGCTGCTTTGACGGTGTCGAAGGCCACCGCTGCGGGATCTCCCCCGGGTTTCCCCGCGATGACCGCGCAACCGACCCGCTCGCCCCAAACCTGGAGTTGGTCGATGGCCGCCGCCCGGAAAGTATCTCCGGCTCCCAAAACCACCTTCTTTCCTTCCGCGACATAACGGGCGGCGAGCTTCCCGATGCTGGTGGTCTTTCCCGAACCGTTTACGCCGAGAACCAGCACCACGTGGGGCCCAGGCGAAGCCTCCATCGGTTCCCGGGGTTTTTCCACGCGTACGAGTTTCTCCAGAATCGCGTCCCGCAGGACCTGACGGACACCGTCGGCATCGAAACCCGCCGCCTCCTGGGTGACCCGCTCCAACAGGGACTGGGCAGTGGATACCCCGAGGTCGGCGGTGAAGAGAACTTCCTCGAGTTCTTCGATCAACGCCGCATCGACCTTGCGCCCAGCCATGATTCCGCCGATCCGGCCAATCAGGGTCTCGCTGGTCCGCGCCAGTCGTTGGCGGAGAAAGCCCACCCCCCTTTCAACAGGCGGCGCTCCGGTTACCGGGGCCGGTCCGGGCTCGGGGGGAGCCGCTTCGGCAACCGCTTCGGCAACCGGCTCGGCTCCGGGCTCGGCCTCGACGCGCACGTCGAGTTCGATACCGGAAACCGGCGTCGGAGCGGGCTCTTCGTCCAGAGCCGTTGGGGCGCGCTCAACCCCCTCCCTCGGCGGGGGCGCCTCGACCACGGCCGGGGGCCGGGTCTTTCGCGTCAAGCGTTCCACCAGGAGTGCCGCGAGCCCGGGCGCCAGGAGCAGTCCTGCGGCCAGCAAACGCGCGTGCTCGATCAACAGGTCGAAAAATTCGGGAGAGATCCAGTACGGGTTCGGTTCCATAGGCGCCGGAGGATAGAGAACGACCCCGACGAAGCCACTCCCTTCCGACGCCAACCCCAGACGAGGAAGAGCCGGAATCCTTCAGCTAGCGCAGTTCCACCCCGACCAGCTTGCTGACGCCCTTTTGCTCCATGGTCACACCGTAGAGAACGTCGGCCACCTCGATGGTCCGCTTGTTGTGGGTGATGACCAGGAATTGTGAAACAGCGGCCATATCGGTGATCAAGCTGTTGAAGCGACCCACGTTGGCGTCATCCAGCGCGGCATCCACCTCGTCGAGGAGGAAGAAGGGCGATGGGCGCACCTGGAAAATCGCCACCAGCAGGGCCAGGGCAGTCATCGTCTTCTCGCCGCCCGAGAGCAGGTTCACATTCTGCAGGCGCTTGCCCGGGGGCATGGCCATGATGTCGATACCGGCTTCCAGAACATCCTCGACTTCGGTGAGTTGAAGGCTGGCCTTACCACCGCCGAAGAGCCGGGGGAAATTTTCCGAGAAACGCTTGCTCACGGCTTCGAAGGTGTCTCGGAAGCGCTTCCGGCTCGTGCGGTTGATGCGCGCAATGGCTTCGCGCAAGGATTCAATGGTCCGCTCGAGATCGATTTGCTGTTCCGAGAGAAAACGAAAGCGTTCGGCCAGTTCCTCGTGCTCTTCGATCGCACCCACGTTGACTTCGCCCAGGGATTCCAGAGCCTTCTGAATGCTCGAAAGTTCGCTCTCCCGAGCGTCTTTGGGGGCGTGTGCCCATTCGGCATTTTGCCGGGCTTCGCGCAGGGCGTTGGCCGACTCTCCGGCGGTCATCGCAGCAGACGTCTCGCCTCCCTCTCCCGCCTCACCCGGTTCCGTGTCTCCCGACAGGCCCTGAAGGCGGGCCGCCACCTCGGCCTCGGCCGCGGAAGCCTCGCCTTCGGTTCCCTTGCTCTCGGGGCTCTCCTGTAGGGGCGGCCGCTGCCAGGTCGTCAGGTCCACCTCCCAGCGGTCGCGAATCTGGCCGACCTGATGCTCGAGTCGGATCTCCGTCTCACGCAGTTGGAAGTCCGCTGCGGTCGCCTCCTCCTGGCGCTCCGTCAACTCGGTGCGCACACCCCGGAGACTCTCCTCGAGTTCCCGAACGGTTTGGGATTCGCGCTCATACGCGTCCCGGGCCGCATCATTTCCAACCCGGGCGGCCTCTTCTGCCACGAGCCTTTCCTCGAGTTCCCGCTCTCCCTGGCCGCACTCGGCTTCCAATTCTCCGCATCGCTCGATGCCCGCCTGAATCTCACCCTCCCGGCGGCTGATCCACTCGGCGGTCTCTCGGGTGGAACTATCAAAACGCGACACTTGCTCCAGAATCCGGTCTCGCCCTTCGATTCGGTTGTTGTGGACCACCCGCAACTCGGTCAAACGGGTCTGGCGGCGGCCCAGTTCGCGCCCCAATGAGCCAAGCTTGAGCCCCAGCGAGTCCAGGGAAGCCTGACCGTGGCTCCGCTCATGGCCCCAGGTTTCGAGTTGGGTCGTCACTGTCGCGTGCTCTTCCGAGAGCGCCTCGGCCTCGGCAAGCAATTCGGCCCGCTCGGCGATTCGGTTCTGCCTAGTTTCGCCGAGGGTTTTCCGGCGTTCGGAGGCGCGCTCAAGATCCTTCTCGTGGGTGGCCACGGCCAGGGCGGCGGTGTGTTGGCGGCTGCGCACGTTGTCGAGTTCCAGGACCGCCGCTTCGACTTCCGCAGACGCATTCCCCTGAACAACTTCGAGTTCCTTGGTCTTCAGAGAGAGCGCTTCGACCTCCGCCCCCAGTTCGCGAATCTCGGCCCGGCGCCCCAAAGAACCGCCCGCACCAGCGGGGCCGCCTCCCGAAACGACCCCATTGGCCATGACGATATCGCCGTCCCGGGTCACGAAGGTCGCGGGCAGCGAAGTCGCCCCGTAGAGATCCAGCGGCTGGGCGAGGTTGTCCACCAGATAAACATCGCCGAGGAGGCGCTGGGCCAAACCCTCGTGCCCGGAATGGGGCTGGACGAATTCCAGAATCGGATCGCCCAAGGGGACGATCCCCGCCCCGGGCATTTCCGCGCCTTGAAGCAGGAAGAGGCCTCGGCCGGCCTCGGCCTCGTGGAGGCTCGCCAGGGCATCGACAACCTTCGCACCCTCCGAAAGAACCAGCGCATCGGCGCGCTCGGCGAGCACCGCACCCACCGCGTGGGCCACTTGGGGATCGACGTCGAGAAGTTCTCGTACCAACCCCAGGACCCCAAAGCGGCTCGGCCCGCTGGCCTCCTGCTCCATGATGTGGCGGGTTCCCGGACCCAGATCTTCGTTGCTGGCGACGAGTTCTTGCAGGGAGGCCATCCGGGCACGGCGAGCGCCCAGAGTTTCCCGCTTATCCTGGAGAGCCTGGGTGGCTTCAGCCAAGGCCGCCGTGGCGTGCTCGTGATGGCGCATGGCGCCGATCAGCTGTTCCTGGAATCCCTCGTGCTCGGCCAGCAGGTCATGCAAAGCCCGCTCGAGGTGGCTCTCTTCGTTCTGCAACTCACCGGCGGCGATCTGCTGCTCTTCGTCGTCGCGGTCGGCCGAGCGCAGGCGTTGATCGATGGCGGCACGGCGGTCGGCCAGTGCGGCGATGCGGTCCTCGCCCCGGGCCATGGAGGTCAGAACACCGACTTGGAGTTGGTTGCCATTTTCCCGCTCGGCTTCGGCGGCGCCCAATTCGCTCTGGCTCTCGGCGACCTCGGACTCGGCGGCATCGACGTTGGCCTGCTGACCGCGCACCGTCTGCTCGAGTTGGTCGAGTTCCTGTCGAGCCTCGACGGCCTCGGCCTCTACTTGGGTGAGTTGGGTGCGCAGTTGATCGAGTTCTCGCCGCCGACCCTCGTTGCTCTCACCAATATTTTCGCGCTCCCGGCGACCGAGTTCGAGCTTTCCCTCGACATTCTTGATCTCGCTGCGCAGGGCATAGAGTCTTTCCGACCCTTGGCTCACCGCCTTCTCGGCCTCGGTCAGCGCTATCCGCTTCTCCTCCACGGCCAACTCACGTTCGGACAACCGGGTGGAAAGCGCGGTGACTGCATCGCGCAGTTGCGTCACGCGCCCCTTCGCCTCTCCCGTAAGAGCAAGCAACTCACTGCGCTCATCCGAGGCCAGGGAGAGTTCAAGAATCCGCTGGGTCTCTTTAAAGCGCTTGTACCGGGCAGCCTTCCGGGCTTGGCGTTCCAAGGAACTGATCTGACGACGGATCTCGCTCAGGATGTCGTTGACCCGATGAAGGTTCTGCTCGGTGGACTTGATCTTGCTTTCCGCCTCGCGCCGGCGAGCCTTGTACTTGGTGATCCCCGCGGCTTCCTCGATCAGCAGGCGCCGCTCTTCGGCCTTGGCGGACACGATCTCCGCCACCTTGCCCTGCTCGACGATCGTGTGGCCCTTGGCCCCTACACCGCTGTCGCGGAAGAAATCATTTACATCCCTCAGGCGAACCGCGGTTTTGTTGATCAGATACTCGGACTCTCCCGAACGATAGAGGCGCCGGCAGATCTCGATCTCGCTGTAATCCGCGTAGTCGGCCGGGGCCTTGCCCTCGGCGTTCTCGAAGCTGAGAACCACCTCCGCCATGCCGATAGGCGGCCGGCTGGCCGATCCACCGAAGATCACGTCCTCCATGGACTTACCACGGAGTTTGCGCGCGGATTGTTCCCCCATCACCCAGCGCACCGCATCGGCCACATTGGACTTGCCGCATCCATTGGGACCCACCACCGCCGTCACGCCATTATCGAACGTGAACGTCGTACGGTCGACGAAGGATTTGAAGCCCTGAAGCTGGAGTGACTTGATTCGCAACGATTCCTCGATCTGGAGACTACTCCGCGTTAATGAAGCAACCTCTCCGGAACCTACCCTCGTCCCATGAACCTTCCCCTAGGGGAACTCTCCGTCGGTCACCGCTCGCCGATGTAATGGATTTAGAGGATAAAACTCGAGTTCCAAAGAAGATTGGGCTCGGTCCAGGGGGGACCTTCTAAATACCACTCCCAGCTAGCCCTCCGCAAGAGAATTGAGGGCATTTCACCTATCTGCCCCACTTTTCGATGGGCGCGAGGAGTCGGCTCAAGGCCCGAGAGGCTCGGTGGCCTGGCCAAGATCGAGTTCGGTTTGAAGGGTATAGAGGCGGCTATAGGCCCCCCCGCGGGCCAACAGGTCTTCATGGGGGCCGGACTCAACGAGTTGCCCGTGGTGGAGAACGTAGATTCGATCCACATCGCGAATCGTCGAGAGTCGGTGCGCAATCGCGATGGCGGTCTTGCCCCGCATCAGCGTATGGATCCCCCGCTGGATCATCGCTTCCGTCTCGCTGTCGATGGAACTGGTGGCCTCATCCAGAACCAAGATCTGCCCGCCATGGGCGAGGGCTCGAGCAAAGGAAAGCAATTGGCGCTGGCCGGCCGAGAGGTTTGTTCCCCGCTCGCGAATCTCGGCCTCATAGCCCCCGGGCATCCGCTCAATGAAACCGTGGGCCTCCACCGCCCGCGCCGCCCCCTCGATATCGATCTGTTCCAGATCCCTGCGTCCCAGGCAAATATTGTCGCGAACCGAACCGCTGAAGAGGAATACATCCTGGAGAACCGTGGCCACCCGTCTCCGCAACTCGCGCTGGGGCATCTCCCGAACATCGACGCCGTCCACGAGGATCCGGCCCCGGGTTACATCGTAGAATCGCGAAAGCAGGCCGATCACCGTGGTCTTGCCCGCCCCGGTCGCTCCCACGAAGGCGATGCGTTCCCCGGGCTCGACCCGGAAGGAGAGGTCGCGCAGCACCCAGTCCTCCCCCTTATAGGCGAACCAGACCCCCTGGAACTCAACCCTGCCCTGGCCCACAGGCATCGGTGAAATCCGCTCACTTTCCGGCGGATCCTGGATGCCGACTTCGGTTTCCAGGAGTTGAAAAATCCTTTCGCTGCTCGCCATGGAGGACTGCATGACCGAGTACTTGGCCGAGAGGTCCTGAAGCGGCCGGAGAAAACGCCGCATATAGTCGATGAACTGGTACAGAACCCCCGCCTCGACCAAGCCCGTTCCGACCCAGATAATGACGGCAATTGTCACGCCACCCACGGTTTCCACCGCGGCAAAAAGCAGGGCGTCGTAGCGAATCGACTGATTCCAGGCGTCTCGATGGTCGGCGTTCATCTGGTCGAACTCGCGCATATTCCGCGCTTCCCGGGTAAAGAGCTGGACCACCTTCATGCCGGTGATCGTTTCCTGGATATGCGCGTTGATCCGGGCAATTCGGACCCTGACCGCTCGGAACGCCTCCCTCACCTTCAATCGAAAGATGACCGCGGCAATGGCCAGAAAGGGGATCGCCGCAAAAGTGGCCAAGGCGAGTTTCGGGTTGAGATAGAAGAGAACAAGGGCGAAGCCCACCATCTTGAAAACATCGGTGATCAGCGCCACCACGCCGGCACTGAACATCTCCGTCACGTTTTCAACGTCATTGGTGGCCCGGGTGACCAGGCGGCCCACCGGATAGCCGTCAAAGAACCCCATATGGAGCTGCTGAATTTTTTCGAAGACAGCGCCGCGCACATCGCGCATCGCGGACTGGCCGGTCACCGCCATCAGGACCATGTGTCCGAACTGAAGCCCCATCCCCAGCAGGGCCACCACCAGGTAGAGCAACGCGAGCCAGGCCAGGGTCGAAAGGCCCAGGGGAGGATCGAAGACCCAGGACGCCAGAGCGCCCGCCTCCTGGTCGGTCGTCCCGGGTGCGAACGCATAGTCCAGCCCGGTCTTAATGATCCATGCAGGCGCGAGCTCCAACGCAAAAATCGGCACCACCAGCAGCAACGTCACGACAACCTGCCAACGATACGGCGAGATATAACGCCAGAGCAGGACAAGCAGCCGGGTATCGTACGCCTTGCCCAGGGCTTCCTCTTCGTAGAAGATATCGCTCACTTCGCCGCGCCCCCGCTTTCATCCGCCGTGCTCTCCACGAGATCGGACTCTAGTTTTCGGCGCCGTTCCGAAGCCGCCTGCTCGCTGGCCAAACGCGAATAGAGTTCGCCCGCGGCCACCAGTTCGTGATGACGACCGACTTCCACCACTCGGCCCTCATCCAGGACCACGATCTGGTCGCAGTCTCGAACCGTGCTCACGCGAGAGGCCACCACCACCACCGTGCGCCCCTGAAAGACCTTGGTCAATTGCGACTGGATCGCGGACTCGGTCTCGGCGTCCACTGAGGACAGGGTATCGTCCAAAATCAGGATGCTCGGCCGGAGCGCCAGGGCGCGGGCCAGGGCCGTTCGCTGGCGCTGGCCGCCGGAGAGCATAATGCCCCGCTCTCCCACCAGAGTGTCGAAACCCTCGGGCAGTTCGTGGATATCCTTGGCGAGTTGGGCCATTTCCGCGGCCTCTCGGATGCGCTCGGAACCCGCGTCCGGGGGCAACCCGTAGGCGATATTGTCCGAAAGGCGGGTGGAGAACAGGAACGAGTCCTGGGGCACCATGGCGATGCTCGACCGCAGAAGCTTCAAGGGCAACCGGTTGATATCGGTGCCGTCCAGAAAGACCTGGCCATCATCGACTTCGTAGAGTCGGGGGATCACCGAAGCCAAGGTGGTCTTGCCCGAACCGACACTGCCGACCACGCCCAGACTGGATCCGGCGGGAACGCGAATGCGAAGATCCTTCAGCGCCCAGTCCGAATCCGTCTCGTGATAGCGGAAGCTCAGACCTCGAAACTCGATTTCCCCGCGAAGCGATTCCACGTCTTCCAGCACTTCGTGGTCGCGGATAGAGGGTTCCACCGAAAGAACTTCGTCGATGCGCTGCATCGCCGCCGAACCCCGCTGAACCAGGGCAACCACCCAGCCCATGATGAAGGTCGGAAAGGTCAGGTCCCAGATATACATGGCGAAGATGAAAAATTCGGCCACACTCATTTCGCCCTTGCTGATCGATGCCCCGCCGACCATCAGAACCACCCACATGGCCACCGCGGGCAGCATGCCGGTAATCGTCGGCATCGCGCCGTTGATCCAAACCAGCCGCAGGGCACGCTGATAGAGTTCTTCGTTGATCCGCTTGAAACGACTCGCCTGCTCGTCTTCCATCGCATAGGCCTTGACGACAGAGATTCCCGAGACCACTTCCTGGACCTGGTTCGAGAGGTCGGCCAGTCCGACCTGAACCGCCAGACTGCGCGAGTAGAGCGTGCTGCCGAAGACTCGGGCAATCACGATAAAGAGCGGGTAAGGGATCAGGACCAACATCGCGAGGGTCGGGTCCAACACGAACATGGCCACCAAAACCCCGAGAAAGAGGACCGGCGTCTGCACGATGGAGAGCAGGCCGGGCCCGAGCATGAGGCGAACTGCGTTGAGATCATTGACGCAGCGACTCATCAGGTCACCCGTCCGCCAGTCAAAGTAGAAGGACTGAGGCAGGCTCTGCAGGTGGGCGAAGAGATCGTTTCGCATCTCGTATTCCACCTCTCGGGCCGCAGTAAAAACCAGCAAGCGTGAGAAGAAGCGGAGCCCGCCCCGGGCAACGGCCACGCCGAGCAGCGCGATGAAACGGGTCTGCAAGGCCTCGGGCGGAAGGTCCGGGTCCATTGCCCCCTCGATGGACCATCCCACCATCATGGGAAAAGCCACGAAGGCCGCCACGTAGCCCAGGGTTAAAAGAGTCCAGAAGCTGTAGTAGACGAGATTTCGGCGTAGGTAGACCGACAGCCGGCGAAGCGCGTGCCGGACCGGACTGTCGCCCGTTTCCTCCGCCGAAAGAACCGGGGCCGCGCTCATCGGCCCACCCAGCGGGCGATCCGCGTTCGTCCGACCCCGAGTCGCCAGGCGGCTAGGCCCAGGGCATTGCGAAAAAGCGTGCCCACCAGCCCCCGGTCGCAATAGCGACGGGCCGACGTGATGGCCGCCGGGCGCAAGGCGACCACCGCACCGCGACGATTCAATTCCCGCACCAGGTCCAAGTCCTCCATGATCTCCACCGCCGGAACGCCCCCCATCGCCGACAGGATCGATCTCCGAACAAAAATTGCCTGATCACCGTAGGGCAAAGAGAAGAGTCGGACCCGCATCGAAACAATGCTCTCCACCCACCGAAAGACGACTCCGGGCGCATCGAAGCGGAGCCGAAAAGCGCCGCCCACCACACCCGGGTCCGCCAGCGCTCCGCGCAGCGCCCCCTCCCAGCCCGGCTCCAGCCGGGTATCGGCATGGAGAAACACGACGACCTCCCCGGCGCTGGCTCGCCAACCCGCCTCGAGTTGCCGAGCCCGGCCTCGCGGAGCCGTCAGAACCCGAGCCCCCAGTTCGCGCGCCCTTTCGGCGGTCCCGTCTCGGCTCCCCCCATCCACCACCAGGACCTCCGGACCCGGATCAGTGCCTGGATCGGTGTCTGGATCGGTGTCTGGATCTGCGCCCGGATCAGCCCCTGGATCGGCCCCTGGATCGGTGCCCGACTGAGCGCCCAGATCGGTGCCCAGAGTGCTCCCCCGAATCGCGGATCCCGGGGCGACGCCGACACGCCCACGCATTACGCTCGCGAGGGCTCCCGAAATCTGCTCGACCTCGTCGAGCACCGGAATGACCACAGCGATTTTCACCCGCGCACGCTAGCACGACCCCAATCGACGCTTAAAGCGAGCCCCGGCGATTGACGCCCCCATCCCCGTCCCCTATTCCATCGGCGTGACCGACCCCAAAGAGCCCACCGCCCCCGCCTATGCGAAAGCAGGCGTCGACCTCGATCATGACGAGTCCTTCATCGATGAGGTGAAGGAAATTGTTCGAACCACCCACCGGCCCGAGGTTCTCTCGTCCATCGGAGGCTTCGCGGGGCTTTTCAAGACCCCCGACCGCTACAAGGATCCCGTCCTCGTGGCCGCCACCGACGGCGTGGGGACCAAGATCAAACTCGCTGCCCAGATCGGTCGCTTCGATACGATCGGGATCGACTGTGTGGCCATGGTGGTCAACGACCTGATCGTCCAGGGAGCCGAACCCCTAGTTTTCCTCGACTATATCGCCATGGCCCGGCTGGAAAAAAAGATCGCCGCGGATGCCCTTCGGGGTCTCGCAGAGGGCTGCCGGCGGGCGGGGTGTGCGCTCCTCGGTGGAGAAACCGCCACAATGCCCGGGGTTTACCGCGAAGGCGATCTCGAAATGGTCGGCTTCTCGGTGGGCGTCGTGGAACGCGACTCGATCATCGATGGCTCGACCATCAGCGAGGGCGATTCGGTGATCGGGCTGTCCTCGAGCGGCTTCCACAGCAATGGCTATTCCCTGGTACGGAGCATCCTGGACAAGAGCATCGCGGCCGGCGAATCGGAGCTCTTCGGTACAGCGCCCGGTCTCAAGAGCAGCCTGGCCAGCGAGTTGCTCGCACCCACGCGAATCTACGTCAAGCCGATCCTCAACCTGCTGCGCGACTTCACGGTCCATGGGCTTTGCCACATCACAGGAGGGGGCTTCGACGGCAACATCCCCCGAGTTCTCCCCCGGGGCGTTCGCGCGCGAATCAATCCGGCCGCTTGGCCCCGCCCGGGCGTCTACGACTGGATCCAGCAATGCGGCGAACTCGACAAAAGCGAACTTCTTCGGGTCTTCAATTGCGGCATCGGCATGGTCATCGTCGCCCCGGAAGCGCAGACCAAAGACATTTGCCAGCGGTTGGAGGGGCTCGGCGAGCGCGCTTACGTGATCGGCACGATCGAACGCAAAAACCCCGATGAAGCGGCTTTGCTCATGGACGCATCCTTCAGGCCCCCAGCCTGATGCGCCGCCTCACCCGGGTCACCGATACCACCCGGCTAAGGGCGCGACGCTGGGATGCTCTGGTTGTCGGGAGCGGCGTCAGCGCTCTGGTCGCAGCGGCACGCCTGGGCAGTGCGGGCCACCGGGTCCTGGTGGTGGAAGAGGATGCCACCCGAGCTCTCCATCCCGCCCTGCGAGAACCCTTCTTTCTCGCGGGATCCCGAGACGGCGGGGTTCTTGAAGCCTGCATTCGCGAACTCAGCATTCCGCTACTCGATCGTCGGCGCCTGGGCACCGAACGCCTGGCCTACCAGGTCACCGGACCGGGGTTGCGCCTGGACGTCGGCGGCCCGGACATCACCAGTAACGAAATCGCGCGCTGGGGGTTGTGCGGTGCCGAGGACGCAGCGGCCCTGGTGCGCGCCCTGGGCGAAGCCACCGAGGCGGAACGCCAGGTCATGCTGACTTCGCCCCTGGTGAGGCTCGGCCGCCGACTCGGCATAAACCGAGCGGGGACGACGGGCTCGCACATGCGCGGACTACCCGCCGAGGTCGCCCGGACCGGCCCATCGCTGCAGCCGGTTCTCGACGCCCAGGTTTCCGCGCTCTCGAATCTTGCCACCGGGGCGGTTTCGCCCGAGGCCCGGGCCCGCCTGCTGGGCTGTTCCCTGGCCGGCGGTGCAGGGTTCGGAGACGGTCCACCCTGGCTGGTCGGTTTGCTGCGAAAGCGCGTCGAAGAAGTCCACGGCGAGTTTCGCTCGGTCGCCAACGGATTCAGCTTGGTCTCGGTGGAGAACCGCCCGGGCATCCTGATCGAGGGCACCCAAGAAATCTGGATTGGCCGAGCCCTGGTCCTGGCCGCCGCGCCCGGCGCGTTGGCCCAGGTACTCGACCCCGAAACCACCCCGGATTTCGTCCAGGCCAGGCGGCCTCGATGCCGGCGCATCGGCCTGCACCTGCAGGTGGACCGGGACGTCCTTCCCCGGGGCATGTGTCCCCGGGTGGTCGACTTGGGCAACGCGCCGAGCGAGACGCCGAAGACACCTTTCTCCGCCCGGGTGGCCAGCATCACGGCCTATGCGAACCCGAATCAAAGCGAGCAATTCGACCTGGTGGCCCGGCTGCGTGTGAACGAGGGCGAAGATATTGCCGCGGCCGAGGACGAACTCGAAAGCCGGGTCCACGCCCTGATGCCCTTCGCCACCGACCGAATTCAACGGCGCGCCTACCGCCGCCCTGTCTGGGACGACGACGGCTGGCTGGAAGATCCCGGGCCGGGTTCGGGCTGGCCGGCGGAAATCAACATCCGTTCGCTCAGCAAGCCTGCGGTCTACCAACTGGACCGGGCCTGCGTGGGGAATCTCGGGATCGAGGGCGACCTCCTACTCGGCTGGCGCGGAGGCGATGCCATCGCGGCCGAGCTCAACTGATCCCGCTCTCCCCCGGCCCCTCTCGGCGCTTATTCCAGGCCACACAATCGGCGTAGCGAACCCCGGAACCGCCGAAGAGATCGAG
This sequence comes from Myxococcales bacterium, assembly GCA_012959665.1. Lineage (GTDB taxonomy): Bacteria > Myxococcota_A > UBA9160 > UBA9160 > UBA4427 > JAZXM01. The sequence continues at coordinate 18,578 of DUCT01000267.1, forward strand.
GGCGCTGCCGAAAGTCAGATCAACCCGTCCGTCCGAGAGCGCCGCCACCCGCTCAAGGTCCTCCAGGGAACGCCCCCCCCCGGCATAGGTGCACGGGCGCGGTGATATTTCGGCCAGGTGCGCCACCAGCTCCTCGTCGATTCCCTCCTGGCGGCCCTCGACATCTGCCGCGTGAACCAGAAATTCACTGCAGTAGCGCGAGAGGCGCTCGAAGGTTTCGGCCTCCACCCGGGTTTCCGTCACCGTCTGCCAGCGGTCCGTGGCCACCCACCAGCCGTCCCCCCGGCGCCGACAGGACAGATCCACTACCAGATTTTCCGGCCCCACCCGGCTCGCCAACGCCTTCACCCGGGCCATGGACAATGCACCGGCTTCGAAGAGCCAACTGGTCACAATTAGCTTGGCGGCCCCGGCTTCCAGCCACTCACCGGCGTTCTTCAGGTCGATGCCTCCCCCGAGTTGTAGACCGCCGGGCCACGCGGCCAGAGCCTGGCGCGCCCCGGCCTCGTTGCCCGGGCCGAGGCGGATGACATGCCCACCCGGCAGCCCGTCCTCCCGATAGCGCCGGGCGAAGAAACCGGGGTCCCGATCGGCGACAAAATTCGTCTCGGGCGCGGAGCCATCGTCGCGCAGGCTGCCCCCCACGATCTGCTTCACCTTCCCCTGGTGGAGATCAATGCACGGACGGAAGAGGGTCACGGCGAGACTCTACCCAATGGGGCGGGAGGGATCTCCATTCCCCTGTCCATTCCCTTCGGTATTCCTTTCGGTATTCCCTTGGGCACTCCCTTGAGTGACGGCGATCCCGAGGTCCGATCTTTAACCGATTCGGGCACTCTGCCCTCCGTCCACGGGAAGAGCGACCCCGGTAATGAAGCGCGCCTCGTCCGAGGCCAGGAAGAGCGCCGCGTGGGCAATGTCCCAGGCGGTGCCCATCTGTGCCCCCAGCGGCACCTGGGCGTTGCGCCGGGCGATCAATTCGGGTTTGGCCATTCCCGTGGCCCGGGAGATCCCCTCGATCGCCATGGGGGTTTCCATCAAGCCCGGCATGATGACATTGGCCCGAATGCCATGGCGAGCGTTTCCCAGGGCAAGGGATTGGGTATACGCGTTGATCCCGGCCTTCGACACCTTGTAGGCCACCTGGGGCGTAGAGCAAATCGCCGCGATGGACGAGATGTTGATGATGGAGCCCCGCTTGCGCGCCCGCATCACCGGAAGGACATGCTTGCAGGGCAGCACCACGCTCTTCAAGTTGACCGACAGGATCCGATCCCAGCCGGCTTCTTCCAGGTGCGCCGGCCCGGCGTCGCCGTCCCCGATTCCCACGTTGTTGTGCAAAATATCGATGGTCTCAAACCGGTCGAGCGCCTCGGTCACCATCGTCCGGCAGTCGACCTCCCGGGTGGCGTCGGCCTTTAGGGCATGGGCAATGCCCCCCTCGGCCTCAATTCGGGCCACGGTTTCCTCGGCCGAGTCCAGCCGACGGTCCACCACCAGCACCCTTGCGCCCTGGCGAGCAAAAAGAATCGCGGTGGCACGGCCATTTCCCAGGGTATCCCCCGGAGTCTGTCCCGCCCCCACCACCACGGCGACCCGGCCCTCGAGTCGCCCGGTCATCGCTGGGGGAGCCGGGGCAGCCCCTCTTCGGGCTGCACACCCAGAGAGTTGAGCGCCATGGAAACAAGGTTGTATTGGCCCACGGTGAAAATCAGGTCCATCAATTGTTGGACGGAGAACGTTTCGGCCAGGGCCTGCCAGGTCGCGTCGGAGATGAAGGCATCTCCGTGGAGCTCATCGGTGGCCCGGAGCAGCCATCGATCCCCGGCGCTCCAGCCATCCTCTTCCGGGCCCAGGGCAATCCGCTCGATCTCTTCATCGGACAAGCCCGCGGTGCGGCCGATCAAAACGTGCTGGCCCCACTCGTACCCCGCCCGACACAGCCAACCCACCCTCAGAATCACGAGTTCGCGTTCCCGGGCCGGAAGGGTGGACTTGCCCAGCACATGATTGCCAAACACGAGCCACCGCTTCATCAAACTGGGATGCCGGGCCAGGGTGCGAAAAATACGCAGCACAGGCCCCTGGCCGAACCGGGCTCGGGTCTGGGGGTCGAGTTCCTCCAGCGCCAGCGGCGTCACTCGGGGTGTTTTCATCCGCACGATCGGTCTCCTTTCGGTTTTTGTCCCTCGGCGGAGCATCCACGGGTACTTCCCCGCTGGAAGCCAAGCCGTGGGCTGCCTAGTATACGGGCCGCTCGGGTCCCGACGATGGAACCGGAAGCGGCCTGGAGCGCTCCAAGCACAGCCCAAATTTGCAGCCCGAAGGGCTGATCACCCGACTCGATGAAGGGAACCCCCATCCATGACGGACGATATCGGCCAGACACCCGCAGACGAAGGGCTGCAGAAGCTCTGCCCGGCGATCCAGGGCGAAATCGGCAAGGTTCTCGTAGGCCAGGACGAAATGGTCCGCAGTCTCCTGGTGGGGCTGCTTTGCGGAGGGCATGTCCTACTCGAGGGTCTGCCCGGGCTCGCCAAGACCCTGGCCGTCCAATCCCTCGCCCAATCCATCCAAACGGGCTTCTCCCGGATCCAGTTCACGCCGGACATGCTGCCCGCCGATGTGATCGGAACCCAAATCTTCAACCCGGCTGAGGGCACGTTCAGCGTCAAGCAGGGTCCGATTTTTTCGAACCTGATCCTCGCCGATGAGATCAACCGGGCCCCGGCCAAGGTCCAGGCCGCCCTGCTCGAAGCGATGCAGGAAAAGCAGGTCACCCTCGGCGGGCAATCCTTCCCGCTTCCGGATCCGTTCCTCGTCCTCGCCACCCAGAACCCCATCGAGCAGGAGGGCACGTATCCGCTCCCCGAAGCCCAAATTGATCGGTTCATGCTCAAGGTCAAGATCGGTTATCCCAGCCAGGAAGAAGAGCGTCGAATCCTCGATCGCATGGCGAGCGGACAGCCCATCCCCGAGATTCAGCCCGTGGCCAAAGTGAGCGATGTCCTGGCCGCCCGGGCCAGCGTGGACCAACTCTTTGTCGACGAGAAAGCCCGGAACTACATCGTCGATATCGTGCAGGCCACCCGAACCCCAAGCGATGCCGGTCTGGCGGAACTCGAGGGATTGATCGAGCACGGGGCCAGTCCCCGGGCAAGCATCTCCCTGATGAAGGCCGCCAAGGCCCACGCGTTCATCCAAGGTCGGGGCTATGTCACCCCCCACGACATCCAGAGCACTGTGCCCAATGTGCTCCGGCATCGCGTGGCGGTGAGCTACGAGGCCGAGGCCGAGGGCATCACGCCCGAAGACGTCATCCAGAAAATCGTAGACAGCCTCCTGGTGCCCTGAGAACTCTGGCGGAACTGAGACCATGCTTCCCAAGGAGATCATGCGGCGCGTCCGCGAGATTCAAGTTCGGACAGGCCGCTCTGTAGCGGATGTTCTGGCGGGGGAGTACGTCTCGGTCTTCAAGGGAAGCGGAATCGAATTCGACGAGGTACGAGCCTACACCCCCGGCGATGACGTGCGCAGTATCGATTGGAATGTGACCGCCCGAATGGGCGAACCCTTCGTCAAGCGCTATGTCGAGGAACGCCAACTGACCCTGATGCTGATGGCCGACGTCTCGGCCTCCCAGGACTTTGGCTCCCACGAAAGATCCAAGCGCGAGTGCGCCGCCGAGTTCTGCGCTCTGCTCGCGTTTTCAGCGAGCCGCAATGACGACAAAGTCGGCCTGCTCCTCTTTCACAGTGACGTCGAACAGTATATTCCCCCGCGCAAAGGCCAGAGGCACGCCCTGCGCGTGGTCCGCGAAGTTCTTGCCCATGGAGAGGACACCTCGCCGCTCACGAGCCAGCCAGCGCCCCCGACCCTCTCTCTCTGGCGTCGCCTTTTCCGGGGCGGTCGCCGTTTGCGCGCCGCCCGGGAAGGCACCGCGATCAACCGGGCCCTGGAATTTTTCCTCACGGTCAACAAGCGGCGGAGCGTGTGCTTCGTCGTCAGTGACTTTATCGACGAGGGCTATGAGCAGGCCTTGCGCAGCGCCAACCGAAAGCACGACGTGGTGGCGGTGCTGATCACCGATCCCCGGGAACTCGAAATCCCACCCGTGGGCCTGGTCACCCTCGAGGACATGGAGACCGGTGCCACCCGGGTCGTGGATGCGGGCTCCTCGGCTTTTCGGGCTGCCGTGGCCGAGCAGGCGAACCAGCGCGTGACAGGAATTCGAAAAAGGTTGGCCGGTTCCGGAATCGACCTGATTCATATCGACGCCGCCGGGAGCGTGGTCGACCCCCTGGTGCGCTTCTTCCGCGCCCGAGAACGCAGGACTCGGCGATGATTCCCCCCACCTTTGCACCCACGTCGGGCGCCGGGATTCCGGGGCAGACCCGACGCCTGGCTCGGGGGGCTCTCCTGGTCGGCCTCTGTCTGGTGGCCCGGGAAGCACCCGCCCTCGAGACCCGTTCGGTTTCCGGCCCGGTGGAGGTCCGGGTGGAGCTTTCCCCGGACGAGCCGGTCATCGGTGATCCCATGATTCTGCACATCGAAGCCCTGGCCGAGCCCGGGGTCGAAGTGCTCATGCCCGCCTTCGGCGAAGCCCTCGATCGCTTTCGAATCGTCGACTTCGTCCCCCGGGAGAGCTTGACCCCAGAGGGCCAAACTCTCCACAGCCAGCGCTACACCCTGCAATCCCCCTCTTCCGGGGAGCACACCCTCCCGCCGATTCTTCTCGAATTCGTTGACCATCGGCCGGGGCAGGTCGCCACCCCCGATGATCTGGATGCCTACGAGATCCTGACCGAGTCCCTCCCCTTCCAGATCGCCTCGGTGGTCCCGGACAGCGCCAGTGCCGATCTCAGTCCGCCCATGGAGCCCCTGAGCCTCAGCCGGGGCAACGGCGTTCTCTGGCAGTGGATTCTCGGGGGCGGCTTTCTGCTTGCCCTCGCCTCGGTGTTCTTCGTGCGCACCTGGCGAAACTGGTCGGCCAAGGCCGCGGTCCGAACCGCGTGGCAGATGGCCGATTCCGAACTCCAGGCCCTGCTGAGCGGTCCGCTCCCCCAAGGCGCAAACACGAGCGTCTTCTTCGTCGAACTCTCGGGGATTGTCCGCCGCTACTTGGAAAATCGCTTTTCGGTCCGCTCCCCCGAACTCACCACCGAGCGATTCCTGGAAGAGGTCAGCGGCTCCCCGGACCTGGGCCGCCCCCACCAGCTCCTCCTGCAAGAATTTCTGAGTCAATGCGATTTGGTGAAATTCGCTCACGTGGTGCCCTCCCCGGACTCCGTCCGGGAAACCATTCGCAAGGCCAGGCGTTTCGTGGATGAAACCCGGGACGAAACCGAGACTCCCGGGTCCCCCTCGGTTTCCTCCTCCTCCTCCTCCTCCTCCTCTTCTTCCTCCTCCGAATCGGGTTCCCCCGTGGAGGGGAGCGCACCATGACGGGTCTAGAATTTCGCGATCCCGTATTCCTGGTTTTTCTGGCCCTGGCGCCGGTGGTCTACCGGCTCGCCCGGCGTTCCAACGCACGCGTGCGTTTTTCCAGCCTCAAGCTGCTCGAAAAGGCCCCGGCTTCCTGGCGCACCCGCCTGCTGGTGGTTCCCCCGCTCCTACTGGCCGCGGCCTCCGCGGCTCTGACCATCGCCCTGGCTGGCCCCCGCAGCGGCGAAGCCAACACCCAGGTCTACCGCGAAGGAATCGCCATCATGCTGGTGGTGGATCGCTCGGGCTCCATGAACGCCCGGGACTTCGTACAGAACGACCAAAGCATCGACCGGCTCAAGGTTGTTCGCGGGGTGCTGCGGCGCTTTCTCGGCGCCGAGGAGGGCTCCGCCGGGCGACCGGACGACCTGGTCGGCCTGGTCACCTTTGCCCGCTACGCCGACAGCGTTGCGCCCCTGACCCTGGACCACACCAACCTGGTGGCGATCCTCGACGACGTGGCCATCGTGACCGACAAGGACGAGGACGGCACCGCGGTGGGCGAGGGATTGGCCCTGGCCGTGGAGCGCCTGCGCCGCCACAAGGCCAAAAGCAAAGTCATCGTCCTGCTCACCGACGGGGTCAGCAACACCGGCGACATCTCTCCCAGCCAGGCCGCGGACCTGGCCGCCGGCCACAACATCAAGGTCTATGCGGTGGGCGCCGGCCGCACGGGGTACGCGCCCTTTCCCGTGGAGTGGCGGGGGCAGACAGTCCTGCGCCAGGCCTTCGTCGAACTCGACGAGCGGACCCTGGAAGCCATCGCCGAGCGCACGGCGGGCCAATATTTTCACGCCGACAATCTCGAGGCCCTCGGCCGGGCCTACGAAGAGATCGATTCCCTGGAACGCAGCGAGATCGTCGAAGTGCGGTACATGCAGTACGAAGAGTTCTACGCCGTCTTCGCCGGGTTGGGGCTCGTCCTCATCATCGCCTCCACGCTGATTGCTCAAAGCGTTCTACGGAGACTGCCATGACGGGGCTGACCTTCGCCGAACCGCAATTCGTTCACGGACTCTGGATCGTCGCTGTCCTGGGGGCGCTCCTCGTCGGACTGGAACTTCGGCGCACCCACCTCCTCGACCGTTTCGTCGCACCCGCCATGCAGTCCCGGGGCGTCGACCAGCCGGGGGATTGGCGACGGGCCCTGCGCATAGGACTGCTTGTCCTCTCGATGCTGGCCATCGTGATCGCCTTGATGCGTCCCCAATGGGGCTTCGAATTTATCGAGGCGCCCCAGGTGGGCGCGGAAATCATGGTCGCCCTGGACGTCTCCCGGTCGATGCTCGCCGAGGACGTCGCACCCAATCGCCTGGAGCGGGCCAAGGCCGAACTTCGCGACCTGCTCCCGTACCTGTCCGGCGACCAGGTCGGCCTGATCGCCTTTGCGGGCCGGGCCAGCGTTCTCTGTCCCCTGACCCCCGACTTCGGCTTCCTCCGGTTGGTTTTGGACAACGTCGACGTCGGCAGCGTATCCCCGGGAGGCACGCGCCTGGAGGAACCCATCCGCAAAGCCACGGCGGGTTTCGGGAACAGCGGTGACCTCTCCCGAGTGATCCTGCTCTTCACCGATGGCGAGGATCACGACTCCTTTCCCCTGGACGCCGCCCGAGAGGCCGCCGAGCGAGGAATCCGGATCATCATCATCGGCTTCGGAGACGAAAACGGGAGCGAGATCTTTGTGACCGATCCCCAGACCGGCGCGCGCAACCGGGTCGTTGACTCCGGGGGATCCCCCGTCATCAGCCGACTGGACGGCGACCTGCTGCGCGATCTCGCCCTGGAAACCCAGGGCGCCTACGTGCCGGCCGGCACCGGTGTGCTCGACCTGGAATCCATCTTTGAAGCCCATATCCGGCCCCTGATGCGAGGCACCGGGGAAAAGCGCGGTCGCACCGTCCAGAAGGATGGCTTTCAGTGGGCACTTCTTCTTGCCCTCCTGGCCCTGGTCGCGAGCCCCCTTGCCCAGGTCCGTCGCCGGACATCTCTGGGTCTGCTCCTTTTCGGCCTGGCCCTGGGCGCGCCCCCCGAAGGTTGGGCCCAGGGAGCGGACGCCCTGCCCCCGATGAACGAAGAAGAAATGACGGCCGAACAAGAAATGATGGACCAAGAAGAAATGATGGCCGAAGAGGAACTTCTGTCCGGGGAGGCTTCGGCGGATTCAATGGTTCGCGAGCGCATCA
>DUCT01000267.1:26366-51530 GCA_012959665.1 Myxococcales bacterium
GACGCGGGAAGCGACGGCGAGTTGCGCTATCGCGCCACCTTCAACCTCGGCTGGGTCGAAATCGCAAAGGCCGATGCCTCCATGGAGGAAGCGCCCGAAGCGTCCCTGGCCAACCTCGAACGCGCCGCCGACTGGTTTCGCGAGGCCATTGCCCTGCGGCCCGGCGATTCCGCGCCCCGGCGCAACCTCGAAATCGTTCTTCGCCGAGCGCTGATCCTGTCCGATGCCCTGGCCCAGGGGGAGGGCCCGGACCTCGCCACTCGCCTGGATGCGCTGATCGAAGAACAACGCGGCGCTACCACGACGATTCGGGGCGTTGTCGAGAGCCTGGCCCAGGCCCCCCAAGCACACCTGGGAGAGCGCTCGAAAGCCTTGTTCAAGAACGCTGGGTTGAGCGAAAGGCAGATCCTCACCAGCGCCACCGGGCTGAGCCAAGCCGCGGGGGACGAACTCAAGAGCCTCCAGAACTCCAGCGACGCGGAACTGAGCCCCGAGCAGCGAATGCGCGGAGCCCAGCTCGAAGCCCTACTCGGCTATCTCCATCTCGCCCAGGAGCGAATGGGCCAGGCCCGCAGCCAATTGCGACGAAAACAGGCCGTGCGTGCCCACCGCCGAGCCGCCGTCGGTCTGTCCCATCTCAAGCGAGCCCGAGAGCAGTTGCAGAATCCAGTGGAGGTTCTCGATGGGCTCGTGGGGGATGCGTCCCGGGTCGCCGTGGAAACCCGGACCCTGGCTGCGGCGTCGGCGAGTCTCCCGCTGGGCGTCGCCGGAGCGAATCCAGGAAGCGCCGGCCACCCCGCCTGGCTCGACGCCGAATATCTGGCCGAAAGCCAGGACGAAGTCGCCCAGCGAAGCGCCGAACTCGAGGCCAAACTCCGGGCGGGCCTGGAATCGGGGCCCGCCCCCGAAGAACCGGAGCAGGCCCTATTCCTCGAACGCCTTCGGGCGGCCCAGCCCCATATCGCCCGGGCCACCGAGGCCCTGGTGGAGGGGGGCCTGGCCCTACGCGAGGAACGCCTGATCGAGGCCGGCCAGCGCCAGGTCATCGCCGTGGACGCCCTGGCCGAGGCCCGGGAACAATTCCTGGATCTCAAGGGGCTGATCGATGTGGCCCACACCGATGAGAGCCGAATCGCCGGCGTGCTCGACCCCCAAGAGGCTCCGTCCCAAGATGATCTTCGGGAATTTGCCCCCACCCTCGGCGCACTCCAGACGCGCAATCTCGAGCGAGTCCAGCGGATGGCCCGGATGGTCGAGCAGATGCATCGGGAACTCGACGGGGCGACCCCGCCGGGCGAGGGCAGCGACGCTTCGGGGCAAGACCCCGAGGCCGAGCGCCAACGACTGAAACTTGCCGAAGGCATCCTGGCCCTCACCGAATCGAGCATGACCGGAGCCAGCGAATCCCTGGTGCGCCTGGCCCAGGAAGCTTCGGCGCGCGAGGAGGCGTGGCAGGGGGTCTCCTCGGCGATCGATGGCCTGAGCGCCCTTCAGCGAATTTTCTTCACCCTGATCGAGCATTTGCGCGACGCCGGCCGACAACAGCTTCAACTCGGCGACGAAACCGAAATCGCCCCTGGGCTGGGCGACGAGGAATCCGGGCCCGAGGCCCAGCGGCTGGCAAGCCAGCAACAGAGCCTGGCTGAGTTCACCGAGTCCCTGGCCACCGCACTTCACGAACAATCCTTTGCCGAGCCCGCCCAATTGGTGGGCCCCGAGGCCGCCACCGACCCCGCCGCCGTCGAAGCCGCCACGGAAAAACTGGTTAAGGCATCGGAATTCGTTCTGGCCGCGGCCGATGCGATGCTCGCGGCGGCCGCGGGCATGGACGAGAGTGCGGCGGGGGAGGAGCCAAGCGAGGCCGAGGGAAGCGCGGACGAGGCGGCCGCGGTCGACGAGGCCCGAGCACCCGGGGCTACGGGGGCGGAATCAACAGGGCTTGACCGCGGGGAAATTCGCGAACTTCAGGATGTCGCGGTACACAACATCCAAGAGGCACTGGCCACCCTTGAGCCTCCCGGCGAAGAACCCCAGCAGGGGGATGAGGAGCAGGGTGATTCCCAGCCCCAAGAGCAGCAGCAGCCTGGGGACGGCGAAAGCGAACCCGAGGAATCCGAGGCCGACTCGGATCCCGGCCAGTTGCTTCAGTCGGTACGCGACCGCGAAGCCGAGCGTCACCGACAAAAGCGCGAACGGAATGCCTCGGGCTACGCGCCCGTGGACAAGGATTGGTAGGCGGTGAGGATCGGGGCTATAGCGGGTCGGTATGCACTCGGGGCCGGGCTTGTCTCGGTTCTCGGTCTGCTGTTTCTGGCCCGAGGCGTCGCGGCCCAGGATTCGCCTCGGGTCGAACTCAAGGTCGCGCCCGCGCCCTACTACGTCGGAATGCCCGTGGACCTTCACCTCCAGATCGAGGGCCTGGAGCGCAGCCCAGACCCCACCTGCAGCGCGGGCCCCGTGGCTGGGGCGCTCATGAACCTGGTGGCGATCGTCCCCAGCGTGAGCACCCGGGTGACCGTGATCAACGGCCGGACAACTCGCACCGATCGCGTGACCTTCGTCTGCCGCTTCTCCCTCACCGTTGCCCGACCCGGGGAAATCCGACTGGGCCCCTTCCTTGTGGCCCAGGGCAGCGTCCGAGCCACATCCCCCACTTACTCCATTCGGGTCCAGACCATCGCCTCGGACCCCCGTGTGGGGGTGCGATTGATTCTGCCCAAGGGCCCGGTCATCGTCGGTCAGCGTTTGCCCATAAGCATCGAGTGGTGGATCGACGAAGGACTCCAGGAAAGCATCCAGAACTACAAGATTCACAGCCAACTCTTCGAAATGCCCGACACCTTTCGCTTCGTCGACGACCGCCCACCCAATCGAGGCGAACAGACCTTGGCGGTCCAGACCGATTCGGGGGAACTGACCTTTCCAGCCGTGGTCGAAACTCGCTCGGAAAGGGGCATTAATTTCCTGGTGGTTCGGGCCGAGCGAACCCTGGTCCCCCTGCAACCCGGAGACTTCGATCTGGGGAGCGCGACGGTCAGCCTCAACGAAGTCATTCGCTGGCAGCGCGATTTTTTCGGCGGAAGACGCGCCTCCCAGGTACAACGAATTTTCGGCAACGACGTCGAGCATGTCCTGCAGGTTCGGGAGGCGCCCAGCGAGGATCGCCCGCCCAGCTACGCGGGCGCCATCGGACGCGGCTTCTCCTTCGAGGTGGCCGCAGATCGCAGCGTCGTCCAGCGGGGAGACCCCATCGTGTTGACCTTCACGGTTCGAGGCGAGGCCAGCCTCAGTCAGGTGGGGCTCGCCGGACTCGCGGGGGAAGACGCCCTGCCCGAGCACTCCTTTGCCCTCTCCGATGAGCAGCCCTCGGGAGAAGTCGTCGACGGCGCCAAGATATTCCGGGTGCCCGTGCGAATTCTCGACGAGTCCCTGAAAGAAATTCCGGCCCTCCCCTATTCATGGTTTGATCCCGATCTCGGCGAATACCAAACCGTCTACTCCCGGCCCATTGCCCTCTCGGTGCGGCCCGCCCAGTTGATTTCGGCGGCGGATGTCGTCTCCGCTCAGGCCCAAGAGTCCTCCGCCCCTCGGGCCAATGAACCCACGCCCGCCCGCGGACCCAGGATTTCGAACGGCACGGGGTTTGGTCTCACCGGGGCCAATCTCGCAATCGAAACCCGCCGAGACCGGCTCCGGGGCCAAGAGAAATCCAGAGGCCAGCGTCTGGCGCTCGTTTATGCCGCTTCGATCCTGCTCGGGATCGCAGCTTGGCTCTATCGCCGACGACAGGACCGTGACCCCGAACTCCTGCGCATCGCGGCGGGCTACCGGGAACAACGCCAACGCATCGAGGCCGCAGCCGCGTTACCGCAAAAAGAAGCCCTGGGCGAAGTGGCTTCGGCGCTTCGCGAACTCGGCGCTCTGGAGCGGGGTGATCCCGACCCCACCCGGGAAGCCTTGATCGCCGAATGCGATGCAGTCTTTTACGCACCCGACTCCGCGTCGGGTTTGCCCGTGGAGGCGCAGCTCATCGAGAGAGCCCGGGCCCTGGCCGCCGAATTCGGCGACCAAATCCCGAGGTCGGAACCCCGATGAAGCAGGCCACCGGATTCGCCCGAGCACACGCGGCCGCCGGGATTCTCTGGCTGGCCCTGAGCTTCGTTGCGCCGGGAGTTCCCGGGGCGGCCGAGGACTCCGAGTCCTGGTTGGCATCGGGAATCGCTTCGTACACCTTGGGGATGGAGAGCCCCCAACGCGACGCGCGTTTGCGGCATTTCGCCGAGTCCGAGCGTTTTTTCGCGGCGGCCATTGAGGCGGGCGCCCACAGCGCCGATAGCTGGACGAATCTCGGCAACGCGGCGCTCCAGGCCGAGCGCCTGGGCCCGGCGATTCTCGCCTATCGACGTGCCCTGGTCCTCGAACCCGGAAACCCACGCGCGAACCAAAACCTCGCCCAGGCACGGACTCTCCTACCCGAGTGGTTGCCCGTCCCCGAACCCGAAGGCGTCCTCGACACGTTCTTCTTCTGGCAGCGAACGGTTTCGAGTTCGGCCCAGGCGGATTGGGCCGCGGGCTCCTTCGCCGGGTCCGCCCTGCTGCTCGCCCTCGCCTATGCGTTCCGATGGGCCACTGCCCGCTATCTCGGGATCTTCCTCGCCTTTACGTGGTTGGCTTGGATGAGTTCAATCTACCTCGACCCGGATTCCCAAGCGTTCAACGAAGGAGTTGTCGTCGTCCCGGATACCGTGGGCCGCGCGGCGGATTCCATCAATGCGCCCCTGAGGTTCGGCGAGAGTCTCCCCAGCGGCTCTGAAATACGAATCCTCGAGGACCGAGGAGGCTGGCTCCACATCGAGCTCTACAACGGGCGCAACGCCTGGCTGACGGCCGGCGCCGTGGAGCGGGTGGGCGAAGAACCAAGGTAGCTTTCCATGCGCCGGCGGCCCTCCCCCAGGCCTCGGGCGCTTCTTTGGAATCGCTCTGGGACGAGCCTCAGTTCTGGATCGAGAGGCCACCGTCGACCATCAGGACCGCGCCGTTGATGTACGAAGAGGCGGGCAGAACCAGGCTGAGCGTCGCTTGAGCGACTTCCTCCGGCTCCCCATAGCGACCCAGGGGAACTCGGCGCCGGGCGAATTTTTCTTTCGCTGCGTCGGGAATCCCAGACGTCATACCCGTGCGAATCGGCCCCGGACAAACGCAGTTGAATGTGACACCGGTCCGACCCAGTTCCACCGCCATGGCTCGGGTCAATCCGACCACGCCATGCTTGCTGGCGGTGTACGCACTGACAAAGGGTTGGGCCCCCATGGCTTCCGTGGATGCAATATTGACCACACGCCCGGCGCCACCCGCCTGGAGGTGGGCGAGAGCCGCGCGAAGCAGGCGAACGTGCGCCGTCAGATTGATCTCCAGCACTTCGGCCCAGCTGTCCTCATAGGCCTCGGCGTCCAGGGCGGCGGGCCGGGAAATCCCCGCGTTATTGATCAGGATGTCGATGCCCCCAAAGTGGGCCACCACGTCGGCCACCAAGTCCCGGATCCCGCTTGGGTCCCGCACATCAAGAGTCCATCCCTCCGCGTCTCCCCCGGCCTCGTGAATCTCCTTCACGACTTCCGAGACTCCCACGGGGTTGATATCCACCACGGCGACTCGCGCGCCTTCATCCCCGAAAAGATGCGCCGTGGCCCGGCCCATTCCGCTGGCCGCACCGGTCACGATGGCCACCTTACCTGCGATCGATCGACTGAGTTGACTGAGCCTTGCCATTCTTTCTGACCTCCTGTGCGCGCCCGCCCGTAGGCACAATCAAACTGAAGCCTCTTCGCCCCGCTCAGACCCCAAGCCAGGGCAGGGAAAGCGCTCCCACCCCGAAGAGCAGCATTAGGCCGCAGCCCCACGAGATCCAACCGTTCTGGACCCGAGTCTCCACCCAGTACCGCACCGCCAAAACCGCCGCGATGATTCCCATGATGGCCCCATTTCGAATCGCGATTCCCTGAAAGTCGCCCCATTGAAGGTCGCCCCATTGACCGCCTTCCAAGGCAGCGCCCGTTGAAATCAGCAGTAGGAGCCCGCCTAGAAAAACCGGCCACTGCAACCATGGGGACAGACCCGCCCAGAAACGAGCGGCTCCCGAGGGCCGGGGCACCGGAATTTCGATCGCCTCGTCCGATTCAGAAGCGAAGGGCCCGAGCCCCCGCGCCTTCAACTCCGCGGTGGCCAGTTCCATGAAGTCGGCATTCCTTCCGAGCACCATGTCGATCAGCGGCAGATAACCCACGGGCAGAACCGGGGCATCCTCGCGAACGCGAAGCTGCTGGTAGGGGCGCATGGGCTGGGCATGATGGTCCGCATGACGCGAGAGCCCGATCAGGCCGTAGTACGTAAACCAGGAATAGGTATCCCACGAATCCGAGGCGTGAACACGGCTGCCCTTCCGCTTGAGTCCCCAGTGTTCAAAATAATTCACCGCCTCGAGCAGCCGAACCGCGACAAAAGCCTGCAGGACATAGGCAAAGAAAGCGACCGGGCCAAAAAAGAAGAGAACCGCAAAGGCGATTCCCCAGCCCACCGCGATCCCATGGAGAACTCGGTTGCCCAGAACCCGAGGGTCAAAAAGACTCATTTCCGAATCGCCCAATCGCCGTGCTTCAAGGCGCCACGCACTCCGAAATTGTGCGGGGACTGTCCGGCGCCAAAAGGAGCGGTAGGTCTCCCCAAAATGAGCCGTCGCGGGATCCTCCGGAGTCCCCACTCGCACGTGGTGGCCTCGCAGGTGTTCGGTGTAAAAGTGTTCATAGAGAACGGTGGACAGGAGAAGCCGACCCAGCAGGCGTCGACCGGGCTCCTGGCGATGGATCAATTCGTGTGCGGTGATGATCGAGAAACCGGAATTGCCTCCCACAAGCACAAAAACCATCACCGTATCGATCGAAAAAAAACTTTGCTCGCTAAACAGGCGGACCAGCCCCGCAAGAATCAGGAAGTGGATTGCGACCACCAGATAAACGAGCAGGTCGAAGGGCCATGAGGGAAGGGTTTCAACCGGCTGCCTACGCTCGTATCGAGGGCGGGAATCCATCCATGTAAAAATTGCCAGTGGCGCAATGAAGAGCAGCCCGTTGTACCACACGTGCGGACCCGTCCAAACATAGGCCAAGGCGGTCAGAGGAATCAGCAGGGACATCAAATGGCCTAGCCAGATTTCCGAGACCTCACTCGGTGCCATTTCCGGCATCGTATCGAATGGCTTATCAACTGTGGTCATATTTAATCCATTTCCGGGAACCGGATCGGCCCCATGCGCGCCATCAGCCGCGTATCCGGTCAACCGAAAGAACACCCTTCACCCTCGAGAGTTCCTTCATGACCGCATTCAGAACCTTCGTGTTGCTGACCCACAACTCATAGGTCTGAATCGAATGGTCCTTGTCATCAGCACTCACCTTGACCGTGGAAATATTGATCGAAGCCGCGGAAATCGTGTTGGTAATCTTCGCCAATATCCCGGTTCTGTCCCGAGAAGTAATACGAATACTCACCTTCCGGGGAACGGCCTTCTCGGCGTCCCACTGGACGTCAATTCGGCGCTGGGGGTCGAGTTCAAAAACCCGGGCACACCCCCGGGCATGGACCGTTACGCCCCGACCCCGAGTCACGAAGCCCAGCACATCGTCTCCGGGCAGCGGATCGCAACACCCACCGAAACGAACCATGACGTCCCCGACGCCTCCCACCAGGATGCCGCTCGAATCGCTCCCGGTGGGCTCCGGTCGCTTCCTGAACAGACTGCGAAACCGCTCCTGGAGCGGCTCCCCTGCATCTCGGGCCTCGGGTTCCTGGGCTTTTTCCCCCTTGAGCGCAGCCACAAGCTGACTTGCCGGGATTTTCCCATAACTCACCGCTGCAAAAAGCTCGTCCTGGTTTGCGCCCTTGATCTGAGCACTCGCCAGGCCATCCAATTCACCGCTTTCGGCGAGCCGGGAGAGCGAGAAACCAGACTTACGAAACTCGCGAGTCAGGATCTCACGCCCCAGTTGGATAGACCTCACGCGTTCATTGACTCTGATTGAATGGCGAATATGACTCCGCGCCTTGCCCGAAACCACAAATTCAAGCCAATCTTTGCGGGGGGACTGTTTGTCGCTGGTAGCGATCTCTACCGTGTCACCGTCCACCAGAACATGGCGCAGGGGAACCATCTTTCCGTTCACCCGGGCGCCCGAGCACTCGTTGCCCACTTCGCTGTGAATCGCGTAAGCAAAATCGATTGGGCTTGCCCGGCGCGGCAAATTGATCACTTCACCTCGGGGCGTAAAGACAAAAATTTCGCCGGGGAAGAGATCCATCTTCACCGTATCGAGAAACTCGTGGGGATCCGACAGTTCCCTCTGCCATTCGAGGAGTTGTCGAAGCCAGGAAAAGCGCTTCTGATCCTCTTCGGTGCCATCCTGATCCGTTGCTTTGTACTTCCAATGCGCGGAGATTCCATACTCGGCGTCGCGATCCATCTCAGAGGTTCGAATCTGCACTTCCGCCCGTTCGCCGTAGGGCCCGATAACCGTGGTATGAAGGGACTTGTATCCATTCTGTTTGGGGTTGCCCAGATAGTCCTTGAATCGGGAAGGCACCGGGCGCCAGGCCGCGTGGATCAGCCCAAGCGCCGCGTAACAGCTTTCAGGCGGACCCTCGATGACTACCCGAAAAGCCAGCACGTCGTATATCTGGTCAACATCGAGGTCTTGTGCGTGCATCTTGCGGTGAATCGAAGCGATCTCCTTCAGACGCCCCTTCACCTCGACCTTGAGGCCGCCCTCTTCCAGGATCGCGGAAATGGCGCCGATCATTTCCTCGATGTAACGCGCGCGCTCGTCGCGACTCCCCGTGAGTTGACGTGAAATTTCTTCCACCGCCTGGGGATGGAGCGCGCGGAACGCGCACTCCTCGAGTTCCTGCATCATCCACCGAATCCCCAGACGATGCGCCAGGGGTACATAGATCTCCATGGTTTCCTGAGCGATCCTATGCGCAGCCTCTTCTTCGAGATGCTCGAGGGTCCGCATGTTGTGAAGACGGTCGGCAAGCTTGATCAGGAGAATGCGAATATCCTTGGACATCGCAATCAGCATCTTGCGAAAGTTTTCGGCTTGCCGTTCACGGGCGGAGGTGAACTCGATCCTGGCGATCTTCGTCAAGCCATCAACGATAAAAGCCACCTTGTCACCGAAAATTCGCTCGATTTCCTCGCGCGTGGTCAGCGTATCTTCAAGCGTGTCGTGGAGAAGCGCGGAGACAATGGTGATATCGTCCATGCGCAGATCGCCGAGTATGCCCGCGACCTCCAGGGGGTGAACGAGATAAGGCTCTCCCGACAGGCGCTCCTGGCCCTCGTGAACCTTTGCCGAAAAGACATAGGCCCTCTGCATCAACTCGAGGTCCGCGTTGGGGCTGTAGTCGAGAACCCGATCGGCTATATCGTTGAAGCGCAACAAGCGAAAAAGATTTCCTCTTTGATATCAGGAACTTGAAACAATCTACCTGGACATGAGGGCACTGGCAACGCATGCAACTCAGCCCGGCGGCGCTCGGGATCTCCCCCGGCCGCCAGCCTGGCGCCTGTGGGGACCTCCCGGGTCGCTAACGACCCGGCCACCACGCCTCGAAGACCCGGGCCCGGCCGTGGCGCTCCTCGGCGGCGGCCTTCCGGGCCGGCTCCCCCGAGCGTTCGGCGGCGATGATCTCGAGCACCTCGGCCACGGTCCGCTCGAGGTCGTCATTGACCACCGCGTAGTCAAAAAAACGAATCGCTTCGAGTTCGCGATCGGCCATGGCCAGGCGCCTGTCCACCGCGGCGTCGCTGTCCGTTCCCCGGCTACGCAAGCGCGATTCAAGGGTCTTCAGGTTGGGTGGCAGCAGGAAAATAAAACAGGCGTCGGAACGTCGCTCCCGAACTTGGGCGGCCCCTTGCACCTCGATCTCCAGCAGCACGTCGTGCCCCAGTTCCTCCAAGGGCAGCCTCAGTGCCTCGTGGCTGGTTCCGTAGTTCTCGGCGTTGTACTCCGCATGTTCGACGAAGGCTCCCTCCTCCACACCGCGACGGAAGTCTGCCGCACTCACAAAGTGGTAGTCGATACCCTGCACCTCGCCCGCACGTGGACTCCGAGTCGTGTGGGAGACGGAGAAATCCAATTGTTCGTCCTGTAAAAGTGCACTCCGGCAGACCGTGGTCTTACCTGTCCCGGAAGGTGCCGCGATCACGAAGGGGATACCGACTCGCGCCACTCTGCCCTCAGCTCCCGGGGGCATCGTCTGGTCCCAACCGCGCGGCGATGGTCTCTGGGTTGATCGCCGAGAGCACTATATGGTCGCTGTCCGTAATCAAAATTGAACGAGTCTTACGACCCTCGGTCGCATCAATCAACTTGCCAGCCTTGCTTGCCTGGTCCCGGAGCCTCCGCATGGGCGAGGACTGGGGGGACACAATTCCAATCACCCGGGACGCCGAAATCAGGTTCCCATAACCAATGCTGATCAGCGTCGGCACGGAATTCGGCTTTTCTCCCGCGGAGCTGCTCCGGCCAGATTCGCCTCGGCTAGGCAATGTTCTGTGCCTGCTCTCGAAGACGTTCGAGTTCCGTCTTGAGTTCTACCACCTGATGGGCCATAGGCGCATCATTGGCCTTGGAACCTACGGTATTGGCTTCCCTCAACATTTCCTGGATGAGAAAGTCGAGTTGACGCCCAACTGGCTTGGCGTCTGCCGCCCCCGACGTGATGCTTCGAAATTGAGAGACGTGGCTTCGGAGTCGAACCAGTTCCTCGGTGATATCCAAGCGATCAGCGGCAATCACGATTTCCTGATGCAGCCGAGCTTCATCGACCAAACCCGTGTCCTGCCGGATCTGATCGGTCCGGCGGCGCAGTCTTTCCCGAGCCGCCTCTACAACAAGCTCCGATCGCTCCTCGAAGGCATCGACGAGTCCTGAAACGGTTTCCAGCCGCCGATCGAACTCAGTCACCAATTTGGCACCCTCGGCCACCCGCATCGACACGAGTTCCATGAGAGCAACGGATAGACCCTCGAGCAACCCCGATTCGAGGGCAGATTCCGGGAGAGTCTTCTCCACGAAGCGAGTCACCCCCGGCATGGAGAGCAACGTCGTCACCCCGATGTCGGGGTTCAGCCCGTGGGATTCTCCGAGCCTTCGCGCCGCATTCACGTACTGCTCGGCCAACTCGTCATCGACTTCAAGTTGCCCAGACGATCCCTGAGCTTCCACTTGATTGACACTGATATCGACCTTGCCCCGAGAGACATGTTCCTGAACTTGCAATTTCGCGACCGGCTCTTGGTCGGACAACTGCCGGGGCAGCCTAATCCGTACATCGAGGTGGCGGTGGTTGACGCTCCGCGCTTCCACGTCGAAGCCTTGGCCTTCGACCTGGAAGGAGGCCCTGCCAAAACCGGTCATGCTGTGAACCATGTTTTCCTCTCGCCCCCGTGATCGATCGCCTAGCCCCCGCGCTTCCTCCTCAAAGCTGCGGGGCGTGTTATGCGAACCGCGGCAAGAGCCGTCCCGTGGCTACGCGGACGGCTCTGGCGCGGCTCACTCCTCGCCCTTCTCCACTTGGGCGATCACCAGGTCCGTGATGTCCAGAGCCTCTCGGCTGTACAGGATCGGGGGCTGCCCTCGGACCAGAATGAGCGAATAACCTCCGTCCCGGCCCACCTTGGCCACAGCCTTGTCAAGTTGCTGCTGGAGCGGCGTGATCAGGCGCTCAAAGTCCATCCTAAGCCGTGTCTGAGCCTCGGATTGCTTGAGCTCGATTCGATTCTGCAATTCGGTGATGTCGACCTCCATCTCGCGCCGCTTCTCATCGCTGAGTACGACGCGCTTCTTCTGGTACTCACCTGCCAGTTCCTGGTAGCGCTCGACCATCGGCTGCAGTTCAAGCTCAGCTTCGCGCTTTTTTTGGTCCAGTTCTTCCCTTGCCGCCTTGCCGGCACCCGATGTACCGATCGCCTGATCGATATCCACAATGCCAACTTTGACAGCCTGATCCTCTGCAGCCAGTCCCCACCCAAGGGCCAGAACCGCGATTGCAATCACCATCGCCTTATTGAAGTTCACCTATAACCTCCTTGCTTGAGATCCATCCGCGCGAGCGTTTCCCCCTCTCCCTGAGGGGCCAAAACTTCTCGCGCCAGGAATCTACAATCCGAATCCGCCCACCGAGAACTCGAAGACTGGACTCTCTTCGAAGTTTTCGGGATCGACGGGAAATCCCAAAACGAGTTGCAGGGGCCCAAAGGGAGAAAACCAGAGAACCCCACCCCCGTAACCGTAGCGCCATTGCGTCACGTCGAACATGTTCTGACCTTCATAGAAGGCGTTACCTCCGTCGACAAAAAGAACTCCCTGAAGGCCCACCTGCTCGGAAATTCCGAATCTGTATTCGATGCTCGAGGCTATAAAGGAATTTCCACCGACCACATCGGTCTCGGCGAGATCTGCAAAATCGTCGAAGTCCTGGGTATTCAACTGATTGCAAAGCCCGTTGCCATTCCCCTGGCTAAAAATGCCTTGGTCGTTGCACACAGCAATCAGCCGATCGTTGACGCTGTCGTATTCAACGGTCGAACCGACCGGATGAAAAAGGCTGCCTTCGCCCGTGAATCCCGTTCGCTGCAGAATCGCCCGGCGCGGACCCAAGGAGCGCGCGCGAAAACCACGCAACTGAAAGTTCCCGATGCCGCCGAGAAAATAACGCTCGGTGAGAGGGAGCTTGAGATTCGCATCGATCTGGTCCAGTCGACCAACGTTCTCACAACTGCCCGGCTGATCGCAAAGATCCGTATCGTCGATAGCCAGATCCCAGTCCGAGATGTTATTGAAGGGCAATGCGTATCCCATCCGTGAACTCAAAACGAAGGCCGAACGCTTCAGCATCCAGGAGGGCGCCTCCAGATACCAAGAACCCCTCATCTCCGCACGCAGGAAGCGCGAGAATCCGCCCAACCCCGCATACTCGACATTGGCCGCAAAATTTGTACCGCGAACGGCCGAGTAGCGATCGTCCCGAGTATCGCGGGCCAGGGAAAGTCCAATAATACTCGCCGTATCACTGGTCCGGAGAAGCTCCCGGAAAATCGGCGCCGAGGCGTTCACACCCGCAGGCTGTCGCACCTCACGGCTTCGCCAAGAATAGTTGAGCGCAACCCGAGCCGAGTTGTCCTCTGTGAGGGCGTGGCCCAGGGAGAACTGGATCCCCTGCTGGAACTGCTCAAAGGATTCGAAGCTGGTGTCGGTCACAAAAATCGTTCCCGAAAAGCTGAAATTGCTTCCCAGGAAATAAGGATCGGAGAGCGACACGAAGTAGCGGCTTGTCTGCCTTCCCACGTCCACCGACAGGTTGACGAAGTAGCCACGACCGAAGAGATTGGATTGGGCCAGGGAAGCGGTAAAGAGGAGTCCGTCCTGGGAGGAGTAGCCGGCGCCAAAGCTGAATGAGCCCGTTGGCCTTTCGACCACGTTGACATTCAAATCCAGCTGGGACGGGTCGTCCGTGGGCTGAGACTCGAAGGCGGCATCCTCGAAGAAACCCAGGCGTCGAATTCTCTCCTGGCTCAATCGCAGGCCGCGAGCCGAGTAGAGTTGGCCCTCGACCACTTTCATTTCTCGACGAATCACGGGGTCGATGGTCCGCGTGTTCCCCGAGATGTTGATATTGCGAATGAAGTAGAGCGGCCCTTTCTCCACTGCGAACTCGACATCGACCCGACGCTTTTCGAGGTCCATCCGAGTTCCCGGCTGGACACTGGCCAGGAAAAAGCCTCGGTCGGTGTAGTGCCGCTCGAGAATCTCCACGTCCGAAGTCAGGAAGGAGCGGTTGAAGACATTCCCCTCCGCAAGTTGAACCTTCTCCCGGAGCGCCTCCAGATCCATGCTCTCGTCGCCGCTGACATCGATACTTCCGACGAAAAATTGCGACCCCTCAAGGATCTGAATCGTGACAAAGAGCCCCTCTTTCGTGGCTTCGACTTCGGGCTCACCCACCTCTACCTGCAGATAGCCGTCATCGGTGTACTTGGTTTCCATCGTTCGCAGGTCTCGCCGGAAAATCGGCTCGGAGTAGGTGCCCGTCTTGTCCAGCCAACTCGTCGCCCAGGAGTACCAACGATACGTGCTAGTCTCGAATCCCTCGGTTAGCTCCTTGCTGGTGAAGGCCGTGTTTCCCACCAAGGTGATCTTGCGAAGTTTGAGTTTTTCGTTCTCGGCGATAGTGAACTCGACGGAGACGGAACCCTCTCCCACAGGATTGACCGATGTCGTGACATCCGCGAGGTAGTACCCCTCCTGCTTATATCGGGCGGTGATCCTTTCGTCATTTTCCTGAAGCAACGGGTAGTCGAGACTCGAGCCCGTGGTCAGGGTCAGGACATCGTCGATCTTATCCGTATCGAGATGATCGTTTCCCACAACGATGATCTCGCGAACGACGGGATTCTCCTCGACCTCAAAAGTGACCAGTATGCCCTCGGTCGATTTTTCTGTGTAGACGTTGACGTCCTTGAAAAACCCCAGTGACTGAACTTCCCGCACATCCCTGGCAATCCGGGCAGGGTTGAGGGGATCGCCCGCCCGAGTCTTAATCCGGCTACGAATCGCATCGGACTCGATGCGGCGGTTCCCCCGGATACGCACCTGGGCGATGGCGTCCCCGGCTCCGGACAAACCGCCTCGACCCACGATCGCCTCGGCCCGAACAACCCGAAACGTCAAGATCACGCCACCTGCCTGACGTGTGCTCTTCACCGTAACCCGCGCCACACCGGGTTGAGCTTCCAGTCGCTCCTGATCCTTCCGCACCTCTTGAGGATCGTAGGGATCCCCTGCCTTGGCCTGGATCTGCGCCCGGAAGTTGGGCTCGAGTTCTCGGGCCCCCTCGATGCGCAGGCCGATAATCCGGTCCGGATCCGCCCCATACACCACGGCGACCACTTGCTCGGCCAATTCACTCAAGCGGCCCACCAAGCCCTCTTCGCCTTGGGCCGTGTAGGTCACGCTGCGGTTCGCGGCCCCGGGATCCGCCGCGGTATAGCGCGCGTCCAGGCTGTAGCGACCGGCGAGTTCGGTCACGCTCGCGGTCACGATTCCCCGGGCGCCGAACTCCTCGCCGAGGCTCCGAATTCTATCGTCCGACAGTCCCGATACAGCTTCCTGGGCCAAGGCGTCCTTAGCTTGGCTCGGATCGACCACCGTCACCTTGCCCGTGGCCTGAAGACGCGCCGCCAACAGGCTGGGAAGAGTTTCCGCCAGATAGCCAATATCCCGACCGCTATGAATCTCGAAGGGCAGGATCACCACAATCGGCTCTTCATCGGGCACTGCGCTGTCGGCGGATACGGGGGGAGCCACGGCTTCGCCAGACGCCTTGGACTCAACGTCTCGACCCTGTCCCCCCGCCGCGCTCCCGAGGAGCAAGCCGGCGATCACGATGGACGCCGAGATCAAGAGGAGCCGCCAGGACAATGCATCTGGGCGCTGGGAGCGCAAGAACGTCATCCGATCGGTCCCATCGATGGACAAAGTTGAGGAGGATGAAAAGAAGCCGGAAGTCAGCCAAGGGCCCGCCGATGCCCACCGCCGGGAATCCCACGAGCATGCGGGGCACGGCCCCGACGCGCCGGATTCTAGGGATACCCGGGGTGGGTGACAAGACCTCAAGGGCCCAGTTTTCATTATGAAAACCGGAAGGTTATCCAGAAGACGACGGGTTCGAAAAATCCCGCAACCCCGGCTCCTCCCGCGGTGTCTACCCGGGCTTGCAAAGGGCTGGTTCCCAGCCCTTCGTCACGCCAGGCCGTCGGCGGTTGCGTTGCCTTCTTCGAGTTGCCCGTCCACCAACACCAGGGTCCGGCCCAGGTCTTCCGCCATCCGCGCGCTGTGTGTCACCACGATCAGGGCGGTGCCCCGGGTCCGGTTGATTTCAAGCAGGAGGCTGGCCACGTCCGCGCCGGTGGCCGGATCCAGGTTGCCCGTGGGTTCGTCGGCCAGTAGCACCGGCGGTTCAAGGACCAGCGCCCGGGCCACCGCCACCCTCTGGCGCTCTCCCCCGGAGAGTTTGCCCACGGGATGCTCCAACCGGTGGGAAAGTCCCACCTCGCCCAGGATGGTCGCCGCGCACTCGCGCATCTCCTCCCGCCCCCGCTCCTGGAGCAGCCCGGGCATCATCACATTCTCGACGGCGCTGAACTCGGGCAAGAGGTGATGAAATTGAAAAACAAAGCCCAGGAAGCGATTGCGTAGCCGGGCGAGTTCGCCGGAAGATCGCGCGAACACGTCTTCCCCGCGAAACAGAATTTTCCCGGAAGTCGGCCGATCCAGCGTGCCGAGAACATGCAGAAGAGTCGACTTGCCCACCCCCGACTGCCCCACGATGGCCACCCGGTCGCCCGCCTCCAGTGACAAGTCAATACCGCGAAGAACTTCAATGGCCCCCGCCCCCTGGCCGAATCGTTTGCAGAGCCCTTGGATCTCGATCAGCGGTGCCTCGGGACTAATCATGGCGGAGGCCTTCGGCGGGATCGATGCGAGCCCCCTGACGACTGGGCAGCAAGGTCGCGCCCAGGGAGAGAACCATGGCGATCAATGCCACGCCGCCTACCTGCAAGGGGTCCAGGCGAGAGGGCAGCGACGAGAACTGGTAAATGCTTGCAGGCAGCGTATCCACTCCTGTCAGGTTCTCGATTCGCTCTTGAATCCAGCCCAACCGATGGGTCACCGCCACCGCCGCCACCACGCCGAGCAATGTCCCCACGAGACCGATCAGGGTCCCCTCCAAGGCGAAAATCCTCTCCACCAATGAATCCTCGGCCCCCATGGCCTTAAGAATCGCGATATCGCCCGACTTCTCCATGATCATCATGATGAGCGTCGCCACGATCACGAACGCCGCCACCACCATGATCATGGTCAGCAGTATGAACATCATGATGCGCTCGGTCTTGAGCGCCTGGAAGAAGGCCGGAAAGAACTCCTTCCAGTCCCGGGTTTCGAATGGGTAGCCCAGGTCAACGGCCACCGCGTCCGCCACCCGCTGAGAGCGATAATGATCGGTGGTCAGGGCCTCCACGCCGTCAATCACATCGGCCGACCGCCTGAACGCCTGGGCAGCCTCCAGCGTCACGTAGGCAAAGGCTTCATCGAACTGGTAAAAGCTCGAGCGAAAGACCCCCTCAACCCGAAAACGCGTCAACCGGGGCGAGGGTCCCATGGGCGTCGGCGGCCCGCCAAAGGGCGAGATCACTACCAGGGCATCGCCGAGATCCACCCCGAGCGCCGAAGCCAGTTGGTTGCCGATGACAATGGCGGGCGCCCCGGCGACACCCCCTTGCAATTCGTCTGACCGGGGCAAAGCTTCGCCCCTCGCCTCGAGATTCGAGAGCGAGCCACTCACCATGTCCTGAGCCAGACGGGTCACCTGGGACACCTGCTCCGGGTCGACCCCCCGGACCCTCACGCTGTAGATCTCTCCCGACCGGCCGCGCACCATGGCATCGGCATCGAGAAAGGGCGAAACCGCCACAACCCCCGGTACCCGGCGGATCCGTTCGAGGGTTTCTGGATAGTCGGCAAAGGAGCCGGCCTGGCTTTCCACGACGAAATGGGCCCGATTGCCCAGGATCTCCTCGCGCCAAGTCTGCTCAAACCCGTTCATCACCGACAGGACCACGACGATCAGCCAGACCCCCGCCGCAATCCCCAGGATGCAAATCGCGGTAATCGCCGAGATAAAGACCTGCCTGCGCCGAGCCACCAGATAGCGGATCGCGATGAACCACTCGGCGGAACCCCGCATGTCGATCAAGCCCGCCACGGCGAAGGGGACAAGGCCAAAAAACACGCCACCCCCCAATAGGACCAGCCCACCCACTGCCATGGCCCCAAGCCCTGCACGAAGTTCCGCCGGCAGAAGCGCAGCGACAGCCCCCAACGCCAGGGCAATCGCCAGTTCCCAGGCGCGCCTCTCCATCCCCCCCATCGTGCCCGCGCCCTGACGATGGCGCCGACCCCAGAGACCGAGAGCCACCAAGCCGGGAGGGCCCGAGAGCGCCAGGGGCAATTCGGGGAAGCCCCGGGCAGCGGCAAAAACAGCCAGGCTCAAAGCCACGGCCCATTGCAGGACAACACCCACTCTCGCGGGATCCGCATAGCGCAGAATGCCCCAGACGACTCCCATCGCGAGAGCAACTCCGGCGGAGGACCGGGGCAACACGCCCATCAGCGCAACCCGCCACGCCTCCCATGACTGGAGAGCAAGCTCGGGCCGGTTCCACTGCAATCCGATGATCCCGGCGAGCAGAGCCACCGCAACGCCGCTCAGAACGGGCCAAACCGGTCGACGCGAAACCCGAGCAAAACCGTCCAGGACAACGACCGCACTGGCGCCATAGACAAGGATCAGCCCAACCAGGCCGAGCGCCAGGGAGACGATGAATGCCAGAGCCACCCCGCCCCCGACAGAGGCCGCACCCTGGGACAGTATGGGAAAGAGTTCCAACGACTGCCCTTCCTCAAGTCAATCCAAAAAGCCAATCCAAACCCGCTCGCGCGGATCAGGGTTCGGTGCGATTCGATGTCGAGTGAGCCAGAAGCGCCGACCGGATCAAACGATCCAGATCGCCATCCAGCACGGCTTCCACATTCCCCACTTCAAGATCGGTCCGGTGGTCCTTTACGCGTTGCTGGGGATGCAGGGTATACGAACGGATCTGACTGCCAAAGCCGATTTCTCGTTTTTCGCCCCGGATTTCCGCCATCCTGACCTCCTGCTCCCGTCGGCTCAGTTCAAAGAGTTGGGCCCGCAGGACCTTCATGGCGGTTGCCTTGTTCTTGTGCTGAGAACGTTCGTTCTGGCACTGAACGACGGTGCCCGTGGGCAAGTGCGTGATTCGAACTGCGGAATCGGTTTTGTTGACGTGCTGGCCACCCGCGCCACTGGACCGGTAGGTATCGATACGCAGATCGCTCTCTTCCAGTTCGACGTCCACATCGTCGTCGATTTCGGGAATCGCGGTGACACTGGCGAATGCGGTATGGCGCCGGGCCTGGGAGTCAAACGGTGAGATCCGAACCAGGCGGTGCACCCCCTGCTCGGCGTTGAGATAGCCGTACGCATAGCTGCCGGCGACCGAGAGGGTTGCGCTTCGGATCCCGGCTTCCTCTCCGGACTGCACATCGATCACTTCCGACCGGAAACCGCGCCGTTCGGCCCAGCGTAGATACATTCGCAGGAGCATCTCCGCCCAATCGCAGGCGTCGGTACCCCCGGCTCCCGAATTGATCGACACAATCGCGTCGGAATGATCGTACTCGCCCCCGAGCAATTGCCGAAGTTCGGCCCCTTCCAGAATGGCCGCAACTTGGGAAAATTTCTCGGCGGCCTCGCGACGCGACCCGTCGTCGTCGGCCTCGGCGGCCAGTTCCAGGAGAATGCCGGCTTCCTCGAGGGAAGCTTCTACGCCGTCGTAGAGTCCAATTTCGCCCTCCAACTCGCTCTTCTTCCGCGAAGTCTTCTCGGCGAGTTCCCGGTTATCCCAGAACTCGGGCCGGGCCATCTCGGACTCAATTTCCTCGTGGCGCGCTCTCAGACCGGCCAGGTCAAAGACGCCCCCGAAACTCATCAAAACGTCGGCCCAATGTGCGGAGGGTCTCCTCGAGCTCGTTCTGGTCCAACACCGGCGCGATATTTTCAGTCATCTTGCGTCCTCTGGCTGTCTGCAGTCCGAGTTCCCATCCGACCCAGGAGGCGCAGTAAATAGCAGATCGAATGGCCCGCACCGAAAGGGCCCAGGAATCTTTCCTCAGCCCAGGGCTCGCCAGAGTCTCCGCTGCTCGGCCTCCATGATCTTCGCATCGGCGTCCTCTTCGTGATCGTGGCCGAGGATATGAAGCAGTCCATGAATGACCAGTCGCCCGACTTCCTCGTCGAGACCTCGGTGACGCTGAGCGGCCTGCCGCGCGGCGGTTTCGACACTGATCACAACGTCTCCGAGCAATTTTCCCCGATGGCCGACTCCCTCTCCCTCCAGCAATGAAAAGGACAGGACATCGGTGGCCCGTTCCTTTCCGCGCCAGTCGGCGTTGAGGCGGCGAATTTCGGCATCGGTTACCAAGGCGATGGATAGCTCCGAGCTGCGATGCCCGACGGCGGAGAGCATCGCCGTCGACCGGGTTCGCAAGAGCCTCACGTCCACCCGGGACCCACGCACCGCCGGGGGAGGACCGCTCAACCGAATGGCCATCAGTGTTTTTCGGGAGGCCCGGACCCGCTCCCCGTGGGCTCCTCGGGTGTCGTTCCGGAAGTCGAGCGGGGATCGTAGGCCTCGTAGGCCTCGACGATGGCCTGAACCAGCGGATGGCGGACGACATCCTTGCGCGAGAAATGCTGCAATCCGATCTCGTCGATCCCCTTGAGGACTCGCATGCATTCGACCAGGCCGCTTTCCTTGTCCGCCGGTAGATCGACCTGGGTGACATCCCCCGTAATCACGGCTTTCGACCCAAAACCCAGACGAGTCAGGAACATTTTCATCTGCTCACCAGTGGTATTCTGCGCCTCGTCGAGGATCACGAAAGAATCATTCAGGGTACGGCCTCGCATGAATGCCAGGGGAGCCACCTCGATCACTCCCCTTTCCGAGAGTCTCCCGATCTTCTCGAAATCCATCATGTCGTGAAGCGCGTCGTACAGCGGACGCATATAGGGATCGACCTTCTCGCTCAAATCCCCGGGCAGGAAGCCCAGGCGTTCTCCGGCCTCAACCGCCGGGCGAGTGAGGATGATGCGTGTGACTTCCTTGCGATTGAGTGCGGCGATCGCCATCGCCATGGCGAGGTAGGTCTTCCCCGTGCCCGCGGGTCCGATACTGATCGTCACGTCATGATTATGAATCAATTCCACGTAACGACGCTGGGAGAGATTCTTCGCCCGAATTTTGCTGCGAGTTCCCACGCCGCTCAGCACATCCTGAAAAACGTCCTGGATGTCAACATCCGGCTTCTCAACAACCATCTGAATGGCAGCGTCCACGTCGCGCCGGTGAACGCCCCGACCCGATCGCAACACGGCGTAGAGCTGCTCCAGCACGGTTTGCGCCAGGTCGACCGCGGCCTGAGCACCGAGCAGGCGAACTTCGTTTCCACGAGCGTGGGCCTGGACATCCAGTTTTTTCTGGATGAGGCGCAGATTCCCCTCGCCATCGCCATAGAGTTCGGCAGCCGTGAGGTTGTCGTCGAAGGTGATGACTTTTTGGATGCCGACGGTTCCGTCGCTCAGTGGGGACTCCCGGGGTTCAACGCCGTGGCGCAAGCAGGACGATCCCGTCTCCGCGCCGCATGTAATAGTACGCTGAGCCGGATTCCTGCGTCAATCCCTCTTCTTCGCCCCACACCCCCTGCGACAGAAAATCCAGGCTGTGGGGCCAGCGTCCGGTACCGTGCCGACG
Organism: Myxococcales bacterium; assembly: GCA_012959665.1. Taxonomy (GTDB): domain Bacteria; phylum Myxococcota_A; class UBA9160; order UBA9160; family UBA4427; genus JAZXM01. Next base: position 47,881 of record DUCT01000267.1, read on the forward strand.
GGCCTCCAAGAGATTATGCAGCCGCTGCCGGGCGAATTGTGCTCGCGCTTCTTCCAGGGGTCGGTAGGCGATAGCCTGACCCCGCCAGGAGCGGGCATCCAGGCGCTGAAGGAAGAGGCCCGCGGTCACCGACGCGAGCAGGATCAGGGGAACACCTGCGGCCAGAGCGAGTCGGACAAAGCCAAAGACCCGCATTGCACCGGCGCGCCGAACTTTCCCGCCCCGGCGAAGTGCGGGACTCACCCCGTCCACCAACCCGGCACGGCGCAGGTCCACGAGGATCCGGCTGGCCACGAAGGTCCCCAACCGAGACCGATCAATGATCTGTCGAATCGAGTTTTTTCCGTTGACGAAACCCGAGACCCGCCTCACTCGATCCGATCCGCCCTGGCCGCCGTCTTCCAGGCGATCGCAGTAGTCGTCCACGGAAACGAGAATTTCAAGCACCTCGGATTCCCCAGGCAAATCACTGACGAAGGTCAGCCACTCGTCCTGCATGCGCATTCCGTCCATCAGCACCTGCTCGGCCACCATCAACTTCTCGGGTGCAAGCGCGTGGGTCACCGGCCCGGCCAGGAATTCGAACGCACCCCCAGTCATCCCCATCAAGGTGAACAGGGTTTCCCGGGTCATGAGATCCGAGGTCGCTTCCATATCCCGGTCGGCTACTAACTCGTCGGCGATCAGGAGATCGGTCAAGGAGCGCGCCGATGCCCGGCTCTCCCGGATCTTCTCATGGACCACCGACTCGTCGATCAAACCACACCGGACGAGAAAGTCGCCCAGCGGTGCATCAGGGCTATCTCCCACAGGCGCCGCGAAGACGAGGGCGCCCGAATCAAACGTCACACGCATGGGGCCCATCCGGCTGCTGATTTCGAGCAGACCGGTTTTTCGCTGGTGACCGATCAACTGGAAAATTTCGGCGACCCCGAAGTCATCCAGATTGCCCTTGAGTGCGACGGCCATATTACGGGCGCCTCCAACTGATCAGGCTCGTAAAGAGCACCCCCAGGTAGACGATCGAAACTAGAAAGGCCGCCACACCCAGGGCAAATGTCCCGCCCACCCCAACCGCGAGGGGATCCGGGACAACTCCGCCCCGCCAGATCACGAAAAGCAGGACCCCCACAAAAAGGAGCAGTGAGGCGAAGGCCAGATCCGGCCGTCGCGCGCGCATTCCCGCGAAGCCGGGAAGCAGGACCGAAGCAATCACGCCCATCTTTTCGAGCCGTTCTTCCCGGGCCTGCAGTTGTTCGATTCTTGCCTCCCGCAGCAAGTGATCGGTGTCCTCGGGCCTGTGGAAAAGGTGGTGACAGGCGCCACACAAGTCACTGCTCCACATCTCACCGTCGCAGCGAACACAGATCCTGCGACCACAGCGCAAGCATTGACTCGCGTGCTCAAATCTCCCCTGGAGCAAAAAACCCAGGAGAATCGCCAATGCCAATCCGCCTGCCAGAAAGCGCGGCTGCTCCCCCAACCAGCCCGGGGCGATCAATGCCAAGACCGCCTCCGCCATGGGGCGACCGCTGGCCGCAGCCACCATTCGGCGCCGAATAGGAGCGATGGGAAATGCCGGATCCGCCACGAAATTCGAGTCGTCGAGGCCCAGAAATTCCGCCACCGCCGTGCCATTGACCTGCTGGGCCCGGGCCATGGCGAACTCGCCATCCTCCATACGGAAAACCTTGGCGTACGCCTGGGAGAGATCGAACATCAATTCCGCCGACTCACCCTGGACCTGCCGACCCGCCTCGTAAAAAGCGATGGCGCCGGCGGTATCCCCGGCCTCAAAGGCGATATTGCCGAGAATGGTCAAGGCAAACTGATCCGAAGAATCGGTCTCCACGAGCCGCTGGAAACGTTCGGCCGCCTCCTGGTTGGCCCCCATGCGCCGAGCGCGCACCGCCAGGGTCCGATCGACCAGGGGGTCGCCCCGGCCTTCGGCTTCAAGCAGAAGGGCCAGTTGCTGGGGCGTCTCGCTGCCACGAATGAGCGCCAGTGAGGCGGAAGCCAAGGGATCCGCGTTGAGGGCCATGAGCAATCTGCCGCTGCCCTCGAGGCAGGGATAGACACCGACCCAGAGGGTCAGGGCCGCAAGAATCAGCACTCCCCGATCCAGAGCTCGGCCGTACGCCACAGCGATCGCCAGAAAGATCGCGGCCACACCGAGCACGCCCTCACCCAGAAGCAGCGGAATCGCCAAGACGGAAAAAACCAGGGCGGCCCGGGCAAACGTGGGCATCCGATCCGAAATCAGGTCACCCAAATCGTGCGCAGCCCGGCTAAAACCCGAAAATCCTTCGACGAAAATAAAGGCCAGGGAGCCGCTAATCAACACCCCGGCGAGAATCATCAGCAGGGAACCCACGAGCCAAACACTCGCTTCTAGGTGCCGTGGAATACTGAGAAAGCTCTGGCTGTATTCGGCCAGGGCCCGGGCGTATTCGCCCTGGCGCCAATAAGCAGCGCCCAGCGCACCGTGGGCCAGGGGCAGGTCCGGGGCGAGCAGCACCGCCAACTGGCGGCGCGCGAAACCATTCTTGTCGTCGTCCTCGCCGATCAAGGCCCGAGCCGGCGAATCCAGATTCGCGGCCCCCAGAGCCAGAGCCCGGCGGCGGATGCGCTGCCCCCGAACATCCAGAGATGCGCCCGGCGTCAACCAGATCCGCTCGAGTTCCGAGCGATAGCCGGCGTCCCGGGTCGGGGCTTCGGACTCGGAGCCAACACCCGCACCCAGCGACGCCGCATCGCCGGCGGCGACACCCGCGCCGAAGAACACGAGCCCGAGCGTGAGCCCGACCAGCCGCCCGAGAACTAAGCGCATTTTCTTTGCATCTCGCATCTTCTCTTCTTTACGGTAAAGGAGCCCAGGTCCTGAATGGTTTCCCCAAGGGGGAGTCCTCTGGGAAAGATCGCTGGAATTCTCCGGAGCATCGACATCCGGACCCGGTGGGACTAGTATGCGCGCCCCAGAAACACCACCGGAGAAGAACTTGGCCAATCACAAATCCGCGCTGAAGCGTATCCGCCAATCGGCACGGCGCCAGAAGCATAACCAGCACATTCGCAGCGGGATGCGCTCGGATATCAAGCGTTTCCGCCAATCCCTTGAGGCCGGAGATTCCAGCGCTGCCAGCGAGCACTTCGCCACGGCGGAGCGGGCGATCCGCCGGGCCTCCAGCAAGGGATTGATTCCCAAGCGCCGAGCCGACCGCAGCGTCGGGCGCCTGGCCAAGAGCCTTAACGCTCTCGGTGCCGCGGGCAGCTGATCCGCCGACACGCTCGGGGATCAAGGTGAGAGATCCATCACCAGGATCTCCACAGCCAATTGCCTGGAAATCTGCTTGGACGCTTTGCCAATCCCCTTGAGGACGGCATCGGTCTCGTGGATGCGTTCCAGGCAGGTGCGAAGGTCCCGCTGACTGTAACGCCTGGCCTGGGCTGTCAGCTTCTTCGCACGGTATTCGCCGCCGCCGACGCTGCCCCCGCCGCGGACGGTCGCCAATCGGCGAAAGTGGCCCGCCAAAGCCCCGAGAATGGCTTCGGGCGCGTACCCCGAGGCCAGAAGACGCCCCAGTCGAGTGGCCGAGGTCCCGGCCTGTCCCGCGCAAATGGGATCAGCGAGGTCCCACAGCTTGCTTTCG
>DUCT01000268.1:0-5296 GCA_012959665.1 Myxococcales bacterium
GGCCAACGATGCAGGTCATGGCGAGGAAGAAGGCCCAAATTTCCTCAACGTTCCCGAGTAAGTTGGAGGCGGCGGCCGGATTCGAACCGGAAGCCAGCCGCGGTATCATTGAGAAAAGTCGCGAAAACAGGGGAACCGAGGGGGAACAATTCCAAGTCGTCCCCAACGCAATTTGAACCCGTGGCACTAGGGTCCGCCGATCTCTCCACAGCAGGCGACTGCCAGCGAAGTATCACAGGACGTTCGATCGAGACGAACGCAGTCATACCGCACCCTCAGCCCCGAACCGGGCCAATCCAGTGTGGCTCCAGCTCGCCAGCTCGAATCTCCAAGTGTTTCCCGTCAAAAGAAGTCGGGCATTTGAGCGCGACCTTGATGACCGAAGCGAGGCTAGGCCCCCGGCTGGCAGATCTCGCGAGCCGCCTCGGGGACGGGGATCGCATCACCGGGTAGCTTGGAGCGCACGAGAGCGGCTTTGAGGACTGTGGGAGGGATGCTGCTCAACCCATCGCCGAGACACTTGAGTTTGTTCGCGCCTCGCCTTTCACAATTGAACCTGAAAATCGTGAGGGTCGACAGTGCGGGCACAGGGTACCCATCGTAAACCGCGTAAGCCTCGGAGAGAAGAACATTGGAGCCCTGGCGCGCGCCCACCATACAGAGGGTCCCCCGGGATTGATTGCCCCCTTGATCGTCTATGGAGTAATAGGTGTTGTAACCCGTGATCAGACCGTTCTCGTCTTCCTCGAGTTCCCACCGCATGAGAGAGATCTCTTTCAGCGGGGCAGCGACGCCGGGCTCGAAGCCATCGGGATCCTGATACACGAAGGCGGCTGCGGGCCGAGTCAGCCAGACCCCAGTCATTGTTTTCTTACCCTCAGAATCCGAGTCGGCAGCGACTGGACACGCCATGAAGAGCAAGAGGGAAATGGAAAGAGCATGGGAGGATTTGGTCAATCGGAAGAACTGAGAGAGCATCTGAAAATCTCCTTTGGGGTGCATCAGCATCTGAATTCACAAAAAACGAGGGCTGCACCCGTCAGTAGAACAGAAAACTCATTTTGAAGTCAATGCCTATTCGGAAGCGGGGGTTGTTTCCCTCAAACTAAACGGGGGCATTTAGACCCACAGGCACACCCATTCACGTAAATGATGTCGACCCAAAAGGGGGCACTCGAATAAGGAAAATCCCTGACACCGAGAACCCCAGTCGCGCCCGGGGTGGGTCCAACTTCCCAGGCTCAGGCCATCCGCCGAGTCGGCCGAGAACCCGCGACGCTCAGCCCCGGAACCTCTCGTTTACTCTGAAGATGGGTACCAGCCCCTCGCACCAAGAAGGAGTCTTCGGGATCGAATCACGTCCTTCCTGACTGGCTTTACTTTGGGGTAAACTGCGTCACCCATTATTCGGGACCGTAGGCAATAGAGTGAATTATCCGATGCCGAGCGACCAGCCGCCTGACGAGAAACCCGACCGCGAACGAAACCCGGTTGAGGCCCATCTTGCGTGGCTTGAAGCAATGGCTGCTTCACCCGAGTCCCTCGTGGAGCTAGACCCAGAATCCCTATTGAGGCTGCGCCAAGCAGCGGGTCGGGTTGCTTTGCCGGATCGTCTGGCACGCCGAAAGCACGCCAATGCTCGACGGGGCGAACAACGGCGCCGGATTCGCGAGCAGGATGACGCAGCCCTGGAGGCAACCAGTCATCGATCGATGAAGCGCGCTCTCTCGTTCCCCATCGCACCCAAGGAACTCGCAATCACATCTGAGCAACGCTTGCTCCTCGAGCACCAAGCACGCGAACGCCCTAAACAGGACCGACGTATGCTCAATGAGCCAAAGGGTTGCTACGTCTGCAAGGAGCCATTTCGCGAGCTGCATCACCACTATGACTCAATGTGCCCAGCTTGCGCCGACATGAACTGGCTGAAGCGCACAGCCACTGCAGACCTCAAAGGCCGAGTGGCTCTCGTCACCGGTGCCCGCGTAAAAATTGGTCGCGAGATTGTGCTTTTCCTCCTGCGTGCTGGGGCCCGGGTGATTGCAACCACGCGCTTTGCCTGTGACGCAGCCAGGCGTTTCGAAGCAGAGGCCGACTTCGAGGATTGGCGCGATCGTCTCGAGATCCGTGCTCTTGAGCTCCGCCATACACCGACCGTAGAAGAATTCTGCGAAGAACTGCTCGCCACCGAGACCCGCCTCGATTTCCTGATTCACAACGCCTGCCAAACCGTGCGCCGTCCGCCCGCTTACTACACAGAAATGGCGAACAAGGAAAATCCAGCGGATCTATCACCGCGCCTTCAGGCCCTGATCGGTCAAGAAACTGCCCAAAGGGCTCTCGCCCTGTACCGTGCGCCAAGAGGCGTGGCTCAGATGAGCCAGCTCGACCTGTTGGGCGAGGGCGACCAAAGCCACCTTTTCCCGGCCGGTATCAAGGATGGCGAGGGCCAACAAGTTGACCTGCGCGAGAGCAACTCGTGGCGGATGGAACTTGCCGAAGTCCCGACGCTGGAACTGCTCGAGGTACAGCTGGTGAATTCGATCGCGCCCTTCGTACTCAATAGCAAGCTCAAGTCGCTGATGGCCGCTGGTGAAACTCAGGATAAGCACATCGTCAACGTTTCAGCCATGGAGGGCCAGTTCCAACGCAGCCTCAAGACAACGCGTCACCCACATACCAATATGGCGAAGGCCGCTCTGAACATGATGACGCGCACATCGGGTGCCGACTATATCAAGGCCGGCATTCACATGAATAGTGTGGATACCGGATGGGTCACCGACGAGGACTCCTTCAAAAAGGCCGTGGAAAAAGAAACGACCCAGCGCTTCGCGCCGCCTCTTGATTCGATCGATGGAGCCGCGCGCGTCGTCGACCCGATTTTTGTGGGCTTCAACACAGGCCATCACTGTTGGGGCCAATTCTTGAAGGACTACGCACCGGCGCCTTGGTAGGGTCGCAGCCCCACCCGTGGGAGCAACCACCGCTGTGGCTCGATCGGCTTCAGCGCCGAGACGAAACCAACCTTCATTCCTGGCTGTGGTACGGCGAATGCGTTGGCGTCACCGGGACGGATGACCTGGGCTGAGCCGACTCGCGGGATTGAAAGCACCAATCGCCATTGACGAGTACTTTCCCGGCGAACAGCCGCGGACTCCTTCGCGAAGAGGCCATGGAGTCGCGGCCCTATTTCTGTTAAAAACTCGGCAATCTCTCCGGCGCCAAGCGCTTCCATTCCTAAGAAGCACCCTCGGGGGGAGGCCAGAAGGGGCCAAGAAGGTGGGTCAATGCGCCGCTTACTCGACCCCTCACTCGGCCGCCCGCCCCGCCCAATCACCTGAGCTCAGCTTTCGACTTCTGAATCATCCGCGACGAAAAAAATAGCCAGGCCGAACGAGTGCACAAACAACAAGCGCCCAAGGCAGAAAAGGCAAACAGAATCCATGAGCCAGTCTCCTCCGATCATTTACACCTTGACCGACGAAGCTCCGGCTTTGGCGACCCATTCATTCCTGCCGATCATCCGAGCTTTCGCCGGCGCAACGGGCGTTCCCATCGAAACTCGAGACATCTCTCTTGCGGGTCGAATTCTCGGAGCCTTTCCCGATCGTCTTGACGAGACTCAGCGAGTGGAGGACGGACTCGCCGAGCTCGGGATGCTCGTGCGAACTCCGGAAGCCAATATCATCAAGCTGCCAAACATCAGCGCATCCCTGCCCCAGCTCCAAGCGGTAATCGCCGAACTCCAATCGAAGGGATTCGCCCTCCCGGATTATCCCGAAGAGCCAGCCAACGATGATGAGCGCGAGATCCAGCTACGCTACGACCGCGTCAAGGGCAGCGCTGTCAATCCAGTTCTTCGCGAGGGAAACTCCGACCGACGCGCGCCGAATGCCGTCAAGGAATACGCGCGCCAGAACCCTCATCGAATGGGCGCCTGGCACAACGATTCAAAAACCCACGTCTCGACAATGAGCGCCGGAGATTTCTTCCACAACGAAGAATCGGTCACCGTCGAGGCAGGCGCGACCGTTCGCATCCAGCACACGTCGACAGACGGGAAGAAGACAACGCTCAAGGACGGGATCGAACTCCAGGCGGGCGAAGTCATCGACGGAACTCGCTTGAGCAAAAAAGCGCTTGTCGCATTCCTCGACCAGCAGATCAGCGATGCCAAGGCCCAAGGCGTGCTCTTTTCGCTTCACTTGAAGGCCACAATGATGAAGGTCTCAGACCCGATCATCTTCGGCCATGCCGTGCGTACCTTCTTTTCCGACGTCTTCACGAAGCACGATGCAACCTTGGTAAAGCTTGGCGTCGACGCGAAGAACGGATTCGGCGACCTGATCGCAAAGATCGCCGAACTCCCCGACGGCGAACGTCAGGCGATCGAAGCCGACATCGAAGCCTGCTATGCAGCGCGGCCCGCTATGGCAATGGTCAATTCCGACAAAGGAATCACGAACCTGCACGTGCCCTCGGACATCATAATCGACGCCTCGATGCCGCCGATGATCCGCGACTCCGGCGGAATGTGGAACCCAGAAGGCGACCTCCAAGACTGCAAAGCAGTCATTCCGGACAGCAGCTATGCCGGAATTTACCAGGCGGTAATCGAGGACTGCCAGCAGCATGGCGCGTTCGATCCAGCGACGATGGGGACTGTTCCCAACGTTGGACTAATGGCCCAGAAGGCCGAGGAATACGGCTCCCACGACAAAACTTTCGAGATCAAATCCGACGGGGTCGTTCGTATTGTCGATGCCACAGGAAAGGTTCTCATTGAGCACGAGGTCGATGCCGGAGACATCTGGCGCGCCTGCCAAGTCAAAGATCTCGCCGTGCGCGATTGGGTCAAGCTCGCCGTGACTCGTGCGTCTGCGACGGGTTGGCCGACGATCTTCTGGCTCGATGCAGATCGCGCCCACGACAACCAGTTGATCGCAAAAGTCGAGGCCTACCTCGCCGACTACGACACCAGGGAACTCGACATCCGAATCCTCAAGCCGGTCGACGCGATGCGGATTTCCCTCGAACGAATTCGCAAGGGTGAGAACACCATATCGGTGACGGGCAACGTGCTCCGCGATTATCTAACCGACCTCTTCCCCATCCTCGAGATCGGAACAAGCGCGAAAATGCTCTCCATCGTTCCCCTCATGAACGGTGGGGGGCTTTTCGAAACCGGTGCCGGTGGTTCGGCGCCCAAGCATGTCCAGCAGTTTCAAGAAGAAGGCCATTTGCGGTGGGACTCCCTCGGCGAATTCCTTGCGCTCGCGGCCTCCCTAGAGCA
>DUCT01000268.1:5371-9144 GCA_012959665.1 Myxococcales bacterium
CACCGCCCAACTGCTTCTCAACCGAAAAGCACCGTCGCGGAAAGTCAACGAACTTGACAATCGTGGCAGCCATTTTTATCTCGCCCTCTACTGGGCCGCTGCCGTAGCGGCCCAGGATGAAGACAAGGAACTGTCGGCACGCTTCGTCCCAATCGCCGAGTCCCTCGCGGCAAAGGAAGAAACAATCCTCGCCGAGCTAAATGCCGCGCAAGGTTCTCCTCAGAACATTGGCGGCTACTACCAACCCGATATCGATCGCGCGACCGCTGCGATGCGGCCGAGCCCGTCTTTGAACGCGATCATTGACTCAATCTGAGCGGGATGGCGGGATCGACAAAGCGATTCCTGGCATAAAGGCATTAGGCTCAGGAATCCAACGCAGAAGGCCCCAGGCCGGCCCTCGGCTTAGGTGGATGGCCCGCTCTTGGGACACGCGTCGGGTAGACTCATCGCGTCCGCACCCTATGAAACAAGGAGTTTTAGATGAGGCTAAAGAACAAGGTTGCAGTCATCACCGGTGGTGCCAGTGGCATGGGCCTGGCGAGTGTTATGCGCTTTCTAGCAGAAGGCGCCCAGGTCGTCATTGCGGACTACAACAGCGAGACAGGTGGAGCCGCGGTTGAGAGCGCGCAATCTGCAGGGCTCGGCGACTCGGTCTCCTTTATTCGTACCGACGTGGCCAACGAAGACGATGTGATCGCCATGCTGGATCATGCCGTCAATCGCTTCGGTCAGCTCGATGTGGTCTTCAACAACGCAGGCGTCGGAGGGGCCATCGGCCCCCTCACCGAGACCACAGTGGAGGATTGGGACTATACCTTTGACGTGCTGGCCAAGGGCGTCTTTCTCGGTATCAAGCATGCCGCGAAGATTTTGCGACGACAGAACACAGGCGGATCCATCATCAACACCGCATCGATCGCCGGCTTGAGTGGCGACGGTGGCCCCCTGGTCTACTCGGCTGCCAAGGCGGCGGTGATCAATCTCACCATGTCTGCGGCGGTAGAGTTGGCCCCGGATTTAATCCGGGTAAATACCATCTGCCCAGGCTTCATTGCCACGCCCCTTGCTGAAAGTGGAGACCCGGAGGGTACCCGGATCCAGTTCGCCAAGGCCCAACCGTGGCCGGACTACGGCCAGGGGGACCACATCGCCGGAGCGGCCTTGTATTTCGCCAGCGATGACTCTTTGTTCGTCACAGGCGAAAAACTAGTTGTCGACGGCGGGCTCATGGCTGCCGGACCAAAGCTTTCTTCACTCTACCCTCGCACTTCAGCGCGCAACGCAAAGGTTTCCGGCGTTACCAAGGGCAGCACGGGTGCTGCCAATCAAATACGTAGGCTGTAAGCCGAAGGGATCCCATTCGGCGAGCCTCTTTCGTGCAAGGCACCCTGGGTTTCGGGCTGAGGGGCCCAGCCGAAAATCGGATCCCGGCCCCCTGGTTCTGGCGACGCTAAGCCAACTCAATCGGCATGCGCTTTATGCCGCTGATAAAGTTGGAGTGGAGGCGTTCGGGGGGACTCTTGAGGTGCAAGTTCGGGAAGCGGGCCAGCAGTTCTTCAAGGGTGACCCGCATCTCGAGCCTGGCCATATGGCTCCCCATGCAAAAATGAGTACCAGTCCCGAAGGCAATATGGGGGTTCGGCTTGCGGGTGATATCAAAGGTCTCGGGGTTTTCAAATATCCTGGGATCGCGATTGGCGGCGCCGTAGTACATCACCAGTTTCTCGCCCTTCCGGATCGGGTGACCACCGACTTCCGTGTCCCGGGTCGCTGTTCGTCTGAACTGCATAACGGGAGTCACCCAACGCAGCATTTCTTCGACAGCCTGGGGCAAAAGCTTTGGATCTCTGCGCAATTTCTCAAACTGTTCGGGGTGGTCACACAAGGCCTGTACCCCACCGGAGAGCGCATTCCGGGTCGTCTCGTTGCCCGCGATAAGAAGGAGGAAAAAGTTCATCCCGAGCATGTTCGTCTTGAGGGGTAAGCCTTTGAAAATTCCAGAGACGAGGCCCGAGTACGCGTCCCCTGCGGACTTCTTCCGTCGACGCCTTGCCAAGAACCGGGCATAGAGAAAGATCTGAAGAATCGCGATACGAGATCGGAGCAACCGGGCAAAGCCCGGCTCACCCGAACCGATGACTGTATTCGTCCATCTGTAGAACCTCCCCGTATGCTTGTCCGGAACGCCCAAGAAATGGGTGAGTGCTCGAAGAGAGATCGGCGCCGAAATGGAATTGACGAAGTCGCATTCAGATTTTTGTGACAATGCATCGAGAGTCTCGCATACCATTTTTCGAGTCTGCGCTTCTGTCTCGCGGACGGTTCCGGGCTTGAATTGAGGGTTCATGACTTTACGTAGCTCGGTATGGCCCGGCGGGTCCATCTGAATGAGTTGCTCTCGCAGCAGTTCAAGATCTTTCGGAGGGATCTCTCCCAGAACGCATCCCGCCACCTCGGACGAGAATATGTCCGAGTTCTTCGACACGAAAGAAATATCCTCATAGCGTGTCAGCGCCCAGTAACCGGGGCCCTTTGGCAGACCAGGAACCTTGCATTCCTCTTGCCAATGCACCGGCTCTTCCTCGCGCAACATTCGAAAATAAGCGTGAGGCACACCCGTGAAAAATGTTTTGGGATCGGACAGATCGACATCGCCTGGACCCAAGCCCGCCCCCGGCATTGCTCGCTGCTGTCCGGGCGAGGGCGAAGAAGAGGAAGAGGGCGAAGAGGAGGAGGGGGAAGAAGAAGAGGAAGAGAGCGACGATTCGGAACTCGAGAGGTCCGCCGAAGTCATAGCCAGATCTGCTGATTCATGGTTAGACATTTCCTTTCATTGGAACCAGCGAGTATATCGAGAAAAATCTCCCTCGGTTTCCCATGGCGACTCCAAAATCGCTTCTGGCATTGGGAATTTCTCTCGAAAGCTGCCTCGGGCGGCCACGCCGTGTCCAGCGACCCGTACTTTCATCGCTGGAAGTACGGCCAAGAAGCCGAGCAAAGGATGGGGACTTTCCTTTTTGTTTTCTTTTTTTCGGGGGGGGGCAAGCGACTTCCTACAGACGCTCCTCTCCTGGGATCTCGCCCATCACGCCAGCCTGGGCAACCCGATTCGGCCTTCACGTGTAGGCGCTGCCAAGCGCCCCTTCCCTGGCCCAAATCTGCTCCTTGAGGCGAACAATCCCAAGGGACGAAGTCGGCATCGGCCAATACGTTACGGCGTGGTAAAGTCTTCCTTCGGACACAAATTAGTTCGGACAAAAATTAGTTCGGACAAAAAGGGAGAGCGAGTTGGCCCAAACACACGATCACGAAATCGTTTCGATCTATCCTTTTAGTGGCGGGGAGGTCGACCAACTCATGAACAACTCCAAAGAGTGCGTGCTCATGTGGGCGACAAAGGACGGCTGGCCCGTGGGCGTAACCCACACTTTTCTCTGGCACGATCAAAAGATCTGGCTGACTTTCGCTTCCCATAGACATCGCGCCGAAGCCATTCGTCGAGACTCGAGGGTTTCCGTCAACGTCAGCAGCGCTGGCTATTCGCCTCGGGCTGCCAAAGGCTTGCCCACGGGCGCGATTACCTTCAAGGGCCGTGGGGAATTCTTCGAGGATGAAAAAACAAAACTCTGGTTTTACCCGGCGCTTTCGGAGAAATTGAGCCCGACCAACGAGGGCGCTGCCAAATTTTTTGAAGGCTTTCTCGATTCGCCACTGCGAACGATTCTGGCCATCACCCCAGAAAAGAAAATCATGTACAACAGCCGGAATGC